>NZ_JBPXRO010000008.1:0-188541 GCF_051842875.1 Neobacillus sp. C211 | reverse complement strand
GCTTCTCAGCGCCGATGGTAGTTGGGACACGCGTCCCTGTGAGAGTAGGACGTTGCCAGGCACTATTTAAAGGACAACCTGAAAAGGTTGTCTTTTTGTTATGGAGAGAAACTTGTTTGGTGTTAGATGTTTATTTTACCATGCAGGTTAACGTGTAAAATGCCTATTGTTAAGGATCCGAAGGACAAATCCCACAAGTAAACAAGAGAAATGTCTATCGGAAAGGCTCCTAAAGACAAAACTCCACAAGTGAGCAGGAAAAAAGTCTATCGGAAAATTATTTTTCCATCAATTGTTATTATCATCAAACATTGCGAACACTAAGTATGATTGGAAGACAAGTGGGTGATATGATGGATTGGATGGAATTCCTGCATCACAATAAACTGATAAGTATTCTAATAGCTGCTGTTATTGCAAGGGTCATTGTTTTTATCATAAATAAAACAGTTCATAATTTCTTTCTAAAAACCCATTTCATTGAGGAACGAAAAGAGCAAACGATTGAAAGCATGATCCGCTCTTTAACAAAATACACAGTTACGATTAGTTTCATCTTTTTTGCGATATCCCAATATGTAAGTAATTTTGGAAGAATTCTTGCTGGAGCAGGGGTTGTCGGGGTAATCGTTGGGTTTGGGGCGCAAAGCTTAATCAAAGATATTCTCTCAGGTATTTTCTTAATTTATGAAAAGCAGCTGCATAAAGGTGATTTTATCACAATCAATAATACCTTTAATGGGACGGTTGTGGATATAGGATTAAGGTTCTTAAAGATTAGAGAATGGAGTGGAAAGGTTTTAACGATAAGCAATGGAGAAGTAAAACAGATTCACAACTTTAATATCGATCAAATGAGGGTGATTGAAAGAGTAGTGGTAAGCTATCGGGAAAATCCTGAAAGGGTGTTTGAAATTCTTGAGATTGCGTGTGAAAAAATAAATGAAGTACACAAACCATGTTTAAAGTTAGACCATTCCAATTGTGCGATAGAGCCGTTCAAAGTATATGGAATGACTACGATAAATTCGGGTTATCGAGGGATAGAATACACAGTAACGGGTCTTGTGGATGATGCCTATTACTGGGATGCGGCAAAAGGAGCAAGAAGGATTATTGCTCAAACCCTGTTTGATTACGAAATAAAGTTAGCAGAAGACACTATGTTATTAAGAGAGGTAGAAAATGCCTTACTTAGAGAGAGACATTAAAGGTGGAAAGAGAGGTAATTAGTGTCAATGGGTAAAAAGAAAATGCAATTTGAGGTACATGAAAACGAAAGTATTGAGGAATGCTTGAATAGAATGAAAAAGTTGGGATATACGCCTGTACGCCGAACGGAGAAGCCAATTTTTCATGAAATAAAAAAAGGCAGCGAAACTATTTATGAACCAGTAGCACGCCAAATCATCTTTGAAGGCATATTAACAGAGTAAAACACGAACATTATAGTTCGATTTGAAAATAACGTTCGATTTATGTGTTGACACCTTCCTGAGTTGATTGTACTATATAGGAGTGAATTAAACAATTTATCTTTACCCTCGTATATCCATGGGGATATGGCCCATAAGTTTCTACCCAATAACCGTAAATTATTGGACTATGAGGGAAAGTCAATATGTTCGGTAGATTAAGGGCTGGCCCCTTTCTATTGTTATGCCCGAACAAATGGCTTTCTCTTTCTTGAGAAGCTATTTGTTCGGGCTTTTTATTTAGGTAAAAAAGGAGGATTAGCGATGTCCATTCTTGTTGGAGTTATCATGGGGAGTAAATCGGATTGGGAATCAATGAAATATACTTGTGAGGTTCTCGACCAGTTAGAAATTGCTTATGAAAAAAAAGTGGTATCAGCCCATCGGACACCTGATTTGATGTTTACATATGCAAAGGAAGCCAGAGATAGAGGTTTAAAGGTGATTATTGCCGGAGCCGGAGGTGCGGCCCACCTTCCCGGAATGGTAGCTTCACAAACCATCTTGCCGGTCATCGGTGTTCCAGTACAAACACAGGCATTAAAGGGATTGGATTCTTTGCTGTCTATCGTCCAAATGCCGGGTGGTGTACCTGTAGCAACAGTAGCGATTGGCAAAGCGGGTGCAGTGAATGCCGGTTTACTAGCTGCACAAATTTTAGCAACGGGAGACGCTGAATTAGCTGGAAAATTAGAAGCAAGAAGAGAAGCAACTAAACAAGAGGTACTGGAAAGTAGTGATCAACTTGTCTAACAAAACGATTTTACCAGGAGCAACGATAGGAATTATCGGCGGCGGCCAACTTGGTCGTATGATGGCTCTAGCGGCAAAGGCTCAAGGCTTTCGAATTGCGGTATTAGAACCGACGGCAGATTCTCCGTGCGGACAAGTCGCAGATATTGAAGTCATTGGGGCTTATGATGATCGAAAAGCCATCGGTAAATTAGCAGAAGTTAGTGATGTCATCACATATGAATTTGAAAACATTGATGCAGATACATTAGACTGGTTATGTGATCAAGCTTATGTGCCGCAAGGGCCGCGGCTGTTAACGGTCACGCAGGACAGGATTAAGGAGAAAGCAGCCATCCAACAAGCTTGGGTGGATGTTGCACCATATGAAGTAGTTAACAGCATAGAGGATTTACTTTTAAAAATAAACACCATCGGTTACCCGGCTGTCCTGAAAACGGCAAGAGGCGGTTATGACGGAAAAGGCCAGCTGGTGATTAGGGAACCTCAGGATTTATCGAAAGGGGAACCCCTTCTAAAACATGGTGCCTGTGTAGTAGAAAAATGGATTCCCTTTGAAAAAGAGATATCTGTGATTGTGACACGAAAGCTTGATGGTGAAACGACATTTTTTCCAGTCGCTGAAAACATTCATGAAGAAAATATTTTAGATACAACGATTGTTCCTGCACGAATTTCACAAGTTTTACAAAGAGAAGCTATTCAACTGGCAAAGAAGCTGGCCGATTCGTTACAATTAGTCGGGACGCTTGCTGTCGAAATGTTTTTGACTAGTGATGGAACCATTTATATTAATGAATTGGCGCCGCGCCCGCATAATTCTGGCCATTTCACAATTGAAGCTTGTGAAACGTCACAGTTCGAGCAGCATATCCGTGCGATCTGTAATTGGCCGCTAGGGAGAACGGGGCTATTAAAACCGGCTGTTATGGTTAACCTATTAGGAGAGCATCTTGAAAACCTATATGAGGAAATTCCGACTTTGAATGACTGGAAGATTCATTTATATGGAAAAAAAGAACCAAAAATCAAACGGAAAATGGGCCATGTGACGATTTTGCGAGAGAGTGTCGAAGCGGCTCTTGCGGAAATTAATGAAAGCAGCATCTGGAAAAAAACAAAAGAAAAGATCGGGGGATAAAACATGATTGATCGTTATACTAGACCGGAAATGGGAGCTATTTGGACAGAGGAAAACCGCTTTAATGCTTGGCTTGAGGTGGAAATCCTTGCATGTGAAGCATGGGCAGAACTTGGGGATATTCCAAAGGAAGATGTTAAGAAACTTCGTGAAAATGCCTCTTTTAATATTGACCGCATTAAGGAGATCGAAGAGGAAACACGGCACGATGTGGTTGCCTTTACCCGAGCTGTCTCTGAAACATTAGGGGAAGAGCGGAAATGGGTCCATTACGGCCTAACTTCAACAGATGTGGTTGATACGGCCCTTTCTTATTTATTAAAGCAGGCCAATGCGATTTTACAAAAAGACTTAGAAAACTTTGTTGAGATATTAAAAAATAAAGCCAAGGAACATAAATTAACGGTAATGATGGGACGGACGCACGGAGTTCATGCGGAGCCGACCACATTTGGTTTAAAGCTTGCCCTTTGGTATGAAGAAATGAAACGGAACTTGGAGCGCTTTAGACAAGCGGCCGAGGGTATCGAGTTCGGAAAGATTTCGGGTGCGGTGGGGACATACGCGAATATTAATCCGTTTGTAGAACAGTATGTATGTGAAAAATTAGGGTTGCAACGGGCGCCGATTTCGACGCAAACCTTGCAGCGCGACCGCCATGCCCACTACATGTCGACGCTTGCTTTGATTGCAACTTCTATTGAGAAATTCGCTGTTGAGGTTCGCGGACTGCAAAAGAGTGAAACTCGTGAGGTAGAAGAGTTTTTTGCAAAGGGACAAAAGGGATCTTCAGCAATGCCACATAAACGAAATCCAATAGGTTCGGAAAATATGACCGGTTTGGCCCGCGTGATTCGTGGCTATATGATGACGGCTTACGAAAATGTACCGCTTTGGCATGAACGTGATATCTCTCACTCATCTGCGGAACGGATCATTTTGCCAGATGCCACTATTGCTTTGAATTATATGTTGAACCGCTTTGGAAACATTGTGAAGAACCTAACCGTTTATCCGGAGAATATGAAGCGCAACATGGATCGTACCCTCGGGTTGATTTATTCCCAACGTGTGTTGCTTGCGCTGATTGATAAGGGGTTATCTCGCGAAGAAGCCTATGACACAGTACAGCCAAAGGCGATGGAAGCATGGGAGAAACAAGTTCCTTTCCGCAGCTTAATTGAAGCAGAGGATAAAATTACTTCGCTGCTATCCAGTGCTGAAATTGCCGATTGTTTTGATTATAGCTATCATCTGCAACATGTAGATACAATTTTTGACCGCTTAGGGTTGAATGAGTAAAAGGACATGTAACTAAAACATAAAAAAGGCGAGAGCTGGGGCACCCATGCCTCTCGCCTAGTATGAAGATTCCCAATATTGCAATATAGGAGGCGTTTCTACAATGAAAAAACCTTTATACGAAGGAAAAGCGAAACGAATTTATGCAACAGACGACGAACAGATTGTTTTGGTTGAGTATAAGGATTCAGCAACTGCTTATAACGGACAAAAGAAGGCTGACATCACAGGAAAAGGCCGTTTAAATAACGAGATTACTAGTTTGTTATTTTTAAAACTTAAAGAACAGGGAATTGAATCCCACTTTATCGAGCGTATATCTGAAATAGAACAATTGGTGAAAAAAGTAACCATCATTCCGCTTGAAGTAGTTGTCCGAAATATTGCGGCAGGAAGCCTTGCCAATAGATTGGGAATCGAAGAGGGCCGCGAGTTATCGACGCCGATTGTTGAGTTTTACCTGAAAAACGATGAACTTGGAGATCCGCTTGTAACATTAGATCACATCCTTGAACTGCAAGTTGCAACTGAAGTGGATGCAGCAATTTTACGAGAAAAAGCACTCCAAATTAATACAGTTTTATCAAGCTTCTTCAATGAACTTGGCATACGTCTCATCGATTTTAAACTAGAGTTTGGAAAAGACAAGGACGGTCAAATATTACTTGCCGATGAAATTTCCCCCGACACCTGCAGGCTATGGGATAAAGAAACCAATGAAAAGCTCGATAAGGATGTATTCCGCCGTGATTTAGGAAGTTTAACAGATGCTTACGAAAATATTTTAGCGAGATTGGGAGGACGTCAGCATGTATAAAGTAAAGGTATTTGTCACGTTAAGAGAAAGTGTATTAGACCCACAGGGGAAAGCAGTAACCAACTCTTTACATTCTCTAAACTATAAGGAAGTAGCCGATGTCCGAATCGGTAAATTTATGGAGTTAACGATTGAAAAATCAGAGCGGGATATTAATGAAGTGATCAATGAAATCTGTACCAATCTTTTAGCAAATCCGGTCATTGAAGATTACCGTTACGAAGTAGAGGAGTGTGTTACTCTGTGAAATTTGCAGTCATCGTCTTCCCAGGATCAAATTGTGACGTTGATATGTTCCATGCCATTCAAGATGAACTTGGAGAGCAAGTTGAATATGTTTGGCATGATTCTGAAAGCTTAGAAGAATTTGATGGAATTTTGCTTCCAGGCGGCTTTTCTTATGGTGACTATTTGCGCACTGGAGCTATTGCTAGATTTAGTAATGTTATGAAAGAAGTCATCAAAGCGGCAGAAGCAGGAAAGCCGGTTCTTGGAGTATGTAATGGATTTCAAATTCTGCTCGAAGCAGGGTTACTTCCAGGCGCTATGAGACGAAACGAAAGCCTCTCATTTATTTGTAAGCCTGTTGAGTTAAAAGTAGAAAACAATCAGACGATGTTTACGTCTGAATACAGCAAAGGGGAATCAATTGTTGTCCCTGTTGCGCACGGTGAAGGAAATTACTATTGTGACGAGGAAACACTTGCGAAGCTGAAAGAAAATAATCAAATTGTTTTTACCTATAATCAGAATCCGAACGGTAGTCTTGCTGATATCGCTGGAATTACCAATGAAAAAGGAAACGTTCTTGGGATGATGCCACACCCGGAAAGAGCAGTAGATGAACTATTAGGCGGCGCCGATGGACTGAAAATGTTCCAATCGATTGTAAAAGCTTGGAGGGAAGCACATGTTGTCAACGCTTGAACCAAATCCTAACCAGATCAAAGCAGAAAAAATATATCAGCAAATGGGTTTGTCCGACGAAGAATTTGCAATGGTTGAAAACATTCTTGGACGTACACCGAATTATACCGAAACAGGTTTATTTTCCGTCATGTGGTCGGAACATTGCAGCTACAAAAATTCGAAGCCGATTCTTAGAAAGTTCCCGATTACAGGGGAACGAGTTTTACAAGGACCTGGTGAAGGTGCGGGTATCGTCGATATCGGCGATGAACAAGCTGTTGTTTTTAAAATAGAAAGTCATAATCACCCATCAGCTATTGAACCATATCAAGGAGCAGCAACCGGCGTAGGCGGTATTATCCGTGATGTTTTCTCGATGGGAGCAAGACCAATCGCTATGTTAAACTCGCTTCGCTTTGGTGAACTGGACTCCGCCCGGGTACGCTATTTATTTAAAGAGGTCGTTGCAGGGATTGCCGGCTATGGCAACTGTATTGGAATTCCAACAGTTGGCGGCGAAATCCAATTCGACCCTTGCTATGAAGGAAATCCGTTAGTCAATGCCATGTGTGTTGGACTAATTGACCATAAGGACATTAAAAAAGGGCAAGCACATGGTGAAGGCAATACTGTTATGTATGTTGGGGCTAAAACTGGCCGAGACGGAATTCATGGTGCAACCTTTGCTTCCGAGGAATTAACGGAACAATCCAATGAGGATCGTCCTGCAGTTCAAGTAGGCGACCCATTTATGGAAAAATTACTGCTTGAAGCTTGCTTAGAATTAATTCATTTTGATGCACTTGTTGGCATTCAGGACATGGGTGCAGCGGGACTTGTCAGCTCATCTGCGGAAATGGCCAGTAAAGCAGGCATGGGAATCGAAATGAATTTAGACTTGGTTCCACAGCGGGAAACAGGGATGTCTGCTTACGAAATGATGTTATCTGAATCCCAAGAACGGATGCTCATCGTTGTGAAAAAAGGTAGAGAACAAGAAATCGTCGAGCTTTTTGAAAAATACGGACTTGAGGCAGTTGGTATCGGGACAGTAACTAGCGATAAACAGCTTCGTCTCATTCATAACGGGGAAATCGTTGCGGACGTTCCGGCTGATGCGTTAGCGGAAGATGCACCGGTTTACCAAAAACCGTCAAAAGAACCAAGCTATTTTAAAGAGTTCCAAGCGATGGAGAACGAAATTCCACAGGTAGATGATGTGAAAGAAACGCTTTTACAAATTTTACGTCAGCCAACTGTTGCAAGTAAGGAATGGGTGTATGAGCAGTACGATTACATGGTGCGTACCAATACAGTCGTTTCCCCAGGATCAGATGCTGCCGTTGTTAGAATTCGTGGAACAAGGAAAGCATTAGCGATGACAACGGATTGTAATTCCCGCTATGTCTATTTAGATCCAGAAATGGGTGGGAAGATCGCCGTGGCAGAAGCAGCCCGCAATATTGTTTGTTCTGGTGCGGAACCATTAGCGATTACAGACAACCTAAATTTCGGAAACCCGGAAAAACCAGAAGTGTTCTGGCAGATTGAAAAAGCTGCTGATGGCATGAGCGAAGCCTGCCGTGTTCTTGAGACACCGGTAATTGGTGGAAACGTCTCTTTATATAACGAAACAAGTGGAACAGCGATCTATCCAACACCAGTCGTCGGGATGGTTGGTTTAGTAACCGATATTGATCATATTACGACACAGCACTTTAAAAATAGCGGCAACCTTATTTATTTAGTCGGGGAGACAAAGGATGAATTCGGCGGCAGTGAACTGCAAAAGCTTCTGAACGGAAAGGTGTTCGGTAAAGCCCCTGAATTAAATATAACGATTGAAAAAGAAAGACAGAATCAGGTCCTAGCTGCGATTCGTGCAGGTTTGGTTCAATCAGCTCATGACCTATCAGAAGGCGGTTTAGCCGTTGGGTTAGCTGAATGTCTTTTTGCGAATGAAAAGCTTGGAGCGGAAGTAGAAATAGCGGGGAACCTAGTTTCTGCCTTATTCAGTGAAACACAATCTCGTTTCCTTTTGTCGGTAAAAGAAGAAGATAAGCTTGAATTTGAAAGCTTAGTAGACGCAGTACAAATCGGTTTAGTGAACGATACAGCTAAATTGCAAATCTCAATGGGTGAGTCAACTGTACTTGAAGCTTCAATTGAAGAATTAAAAGATGCCTGGAAAGGGGCGATCCCATGTTACCTGAAATCAAGGGATTAAATGAAGAGTGTGGAATTTTTGGGGTTTGGGGACATGTAGACGCAGCACAACTTACCTATTACGGACTTCACAGCCTGCAGCATCGCGGCCAGGAAGGAACAGGCATTGTTGTATCTGATGGAAGTAAGTTAAAAGGCGTAAAGGGTGAAGGGCTCGTGTCCGAAATCTTTACGGCTAGTGCCATGAAGGAACTAACAGGTACTGCAGCGATTGGACACGTTCGGTATGCAACAGCAGGCGGCGGAGGGTACGAAAATGTTCAGCCGCTCTTGTTTCATTCACAAATGGGAAGTCTTGCCCTTGCACATAATGGCAACCTAGTTAATGTGAACTCATTAAAACATCAGCTTGAGGCTCAAGGGAGCATTTTTCAAACAAGCTCTGATACCGAGGTATTAGCTCACTTAATGAAGAGAAGCGGCTATACTGATTCAAGGGACCGTGCCAAAAACGCACTCTCGATGTTAAAAGGGGCGTATGCCTACCTTATCATGACAGAAAACGAATTAATGGTGGCTCTTGATCCGCACGGCTTAAGACCTCTTTCGCTTGGATGCCTTGGAGATGCCTATATTGTTGCATCAGAAACCTGTGCTTTTGATGTAGTAGGTGCGGAATATATTCGCGATATTCGCCCCGGGGAACTATTAATTATCAATGATGAGGGGATAACTTCTGAACAATTCGCTGTAAGTACAACGAAAGCTATTTGTACGATGGAATATATTTATTTTTCAAGACCGGACAGTAACATTCAAGGAATCAACGTTCATACTGCCCGTAAAAACCTCGGGAAAAGAATGGCAGTAGAAGCCCCGTTTGAGGCGGATGTCGTCACAGGTGTACCGGATTCTAGTATTTCAGCTGCGATTGGGTATGCGGAAGCAACGGGAATTCCCTATGAAATGGGATTAGTCAAAAACCGCTATGTCGGAAGGACGTTCATCCAGCCTTCTCAATCGTTACGAGAGCAAGGGGTAAAAATGAAGCTTTCCCCTGTACGTGGCGTAGTAGAAGGAAAGAGAGTCGTGATGGTGGACGATTCGATTGTTCGAGGAACAACAAGCAGGCGGATTGTCACGATGCTAAAAGACGCAGGAGCAACAGAGGTTCACGTGGTCATTACCTCTCCTCCGATTAAAAATCCGTGCTTCTATGGAATTGATACCTCGACAAAAGAAGAATTGATTGCCTCTGATAAATCGATCGAAGAAATGAGAGAACTGATTGGTGCGGACACGCTAACGTTTATTAGCGTGGAGGGAATGATCGAAGCGATTGGTAGAAAAGATGGGGACGGCACAAGCGGTTATTGCCTTGGCTGTTTTACCGGAAATTACCCAACCGAAATTTACCCTGACACACTCCAATATTATTACCAAAAGTAGAATGGGGCGAGCAGCGTGGCAAATGCGTATAAGCAAGCAGGAGTTAATATTGAAGCAGGCTATGAAGCAGTAGAGAGAATGAAAAAGCATGTTCAAAAAACAGCCCGGGCTGGCGTCCTTGGCGGTTTGGGTGGATTTGGCGGCATGTTTGATTTATCAGCACTCCAATTAAAAGAACCAGTTTTGGTGTCAGGCACCGATGGGGTGGGCACGAAACTGATGATTGCCTTTTGGATGGATAAGCATGATACGATTGGGATCGATGCAGTCGCGATGTGTGTTAATGATATTGTTGTACAGGGTGCAGAGCCCTTGTTCTTTTTAGATTACATTGCGTGTGGTAAAGCAGAGCCTGAAAAAATTGAGGCAATTGTCAAAGGAATTGCCGACGGTTGTGAGCAGGCTGGCTGTGCGCTAGTTGGCGGTGAAACAGCTGAAATGCCAGGATTGTATAGTGAAACGGAGTATGATTTAGCCGGATTTACGGTTGGAGCCTGTGAAAAATCGCAGCTCATCACGGGCGAAACGATTCAAGCGGGTGATGTGCTGATTGGCTTAGCATCGAGCGGTATTCACAGCAATGGTTATTCACTTGTAAGAAAAGTATTTAATGACTGGTCGTTACTTGATTTTGTTGATGAACTCGGGTGTACATTAGGTGAAGAGTTGCTCAAGCCTACAAAAATTTATGTGAAACCGATTTTGTCCGCGTTGAAAAAGTTCCAATTAAAAGGGATGGCTCATATAACAGGCGGCGGATTTATTGAAAATATTCCGCGCATGCTGCCAGCGGGTCTAGGTGCAGAGTTGTATGAAAAAAGCTGGGATATCCCACCTGTTTTTAAACTACTATCTTCTCATGGACAAATTGATTACCAAGAGATGTATAATATTTTTAACATGGGGATCGGCATGGTGATTGCTGTGGATCCGGAAAATGCAGCTGACCTGTTAGAACATTTTAACCAATCTGGAGAGACCGCTTATGAAATTGGTGTGGTAACTGGGAATGAAGGAATTAACATCAAGGCTCAAGGTGGCCGCCTATGAAAAAGATAGCTGTGTTTGCATCAGGGAGCGGAAGTAATTTCCAAGCCATTATTGATGTAGTTCAAGCAGGCCATCTTGATGCAGATATTTCTCTTTTAGTTTGCGACAAACCGGGTGCCTTTGCGATTGAAAGAGCAAGAGCAGCAAAGATCCCGAGTTTTGTTTTTACCGCAAAGGACTATACTAGTAAGGAACATTATGAGGAAGAAATTTTAGCTCAATTAAAGACCTCAGGTGTAGAATTCATTGTCCTTGCCGGATACATGCGCTTGATTGGTTCGAAATTGTTAGCTGAGTATAAAGGAAGGATCATCAATATCCATCCTTCACTGCTTCCAGCTTTCCCTGGAAAAGATGCGATTGGGCAGGCACTGGCTGCTCAAGTGAAGTGGAGCGGTGTCACCATCCATTTCGTTGATGAGGGAATGGATACGGGCCCAATCATTATTCAGGAGCGGGTTCGACTCGACGAAAATGAGACAAGAGAAAGCCTGCAGCAGAAAATCCAGAAAAGCGAACATAAGCTTTATCCATCCGTACTGCAAATGCTATTGACACAAGGAGATGTAATCAATGACACAAAAGCGCGCGCTAATTAGTGTTTCTGACAAAAATGGAATAACTGAATTTGCAAGGGATTTAGTCAGCCTAGGATATGAACTTATTTCCACAGGAGGCACGAAAAAGGCTCTTCAAGAGCAGGGTATACCTGTTCTTAGTGTTAGTGATGTAACTAATTTTCCAGAAATTTTAGAAGGTCGTGTAAAAACATTAAATCCATTGATCCATGGCGGCTTGCTTGCAAAGCAGGATGATGTAAAGCATCAACAACAGCTAGACGAGCATGGAATACAAGCAATTCAACTGGTTTGCGTCAATCTTTATCCTTTCCAGCAAACAATCGAAAAGCCAGATGTTACAGTTGCCGATGCGATTGAAAATATTGATATCGGCGGTCCAACGATGCTTCGTGCTTCTGCCAAAAACCATCAATATGTCACTGTTGTGGTCGATCCAACTGACTACGAGACTGTAATTGCTGAATTAAAAGCAGATGGTGAAACGAAGTTTGAAACAAGAAGAAAGCTTGCAGCAAAGGTGTTCCGCCACACGGCAGCCTATGATGCCTTAATTGCGGAGTATATGACCCAGTTGGCTGAAGAAAAGAATCCAGAGACATTAACCGTAACATATGAATTAAAACAGTCTCTTCGTTATGGGGAAAATCCACACCAACAAGCAGCTTTTTATAAAAAGCCACTTGGTTCGACATTCTCGATTGCGAATGCCGTCCAGCTTCATGGAAAAGAGCTATCTTATAACAATATCAACGATGCGGATGCAGCCTTGCAGATTGTTAAAGAGTTTGCAGAACCAGCGGCTGTAGCCGTAAAGCATATGAACCCATGCGGTGTTGGAACAGGTGAAACAGGGTATGATGCGTTCACAAAAGCATTTGCGGCCGATCCTGTGTCCATTTTTGGCGGAATCATTGCTTTTAACCGTGAAGTAGATGCCCAAACAGCAAGCAAACTTCATGAAATTTTCTTAGAGATTATCATTGCGCCTTCCTTCTCAGAGGAAGCATTAGCGATTTTAACGGGGAAAAAGAATCTTCGCCTGTTAACCATTCCGTTTAATGATGTTAAAAAACCAGAGTTAAAAATGACAACGATTGAAGGCGGATTGTTAGTTCAGGAGCAAGACCGTTATACATTAGAAGATGCGAACGTCACGGTTGCCACGAAAAGACAACCGACAGATGCAGAATGGGAAGCATTAAAGCTGGGCTGGAAAGTTGTCAAGCATGTGAAATCAAATGCGATTGTGGTTACTAATGAGGATATGACCATTGGTATTGGTGCTGGACAGATGAACAGAGTAGGTGCAGCTGAAATTGCGTTGAAGCAAGCTGGTACAAAGGCTGAGGGAGCGGCTCTTGCATCAGACGCCTTTTTCCCAATGGACGATACCGTTGAAGCAGCGGCAAAAGCTGGAATTACGGCAATTATTCAGCCAGGTGGATCCATCCGTGATGAGGATTCGATTAAAAAGGCTGATGAATATGGAATTGCAATGGTGTTTACAGGAGTTAGACATTTTAAACATTAAACCGATGGAGGGCATTCGATGAACGTACTGATTATCGGCCGTGGTGGTAGAGAACATGCAATTTGCCGAAAAGTAAGTGAAAGCGCAGGATTAGAAAAAGTATTTGTTGCTCCTGGTAATCCCGGAATGGCAGATGTAGCGGAACTTGTCTCGATTGCAGAGTCGGAACATGAACAGCTCCTTCAGTTCGCTAAGGACAATGGAGTGGGCTTAACGATTATTGGACCTGAGGTACCCTTGCTAGAGGGACTTGCTGACAAATTTGAAGCTGCTGGTTTGGCCGTATTCGGTCCGCGCCAAGCAGCAGCCGAGATTGAAGGAAGCAAGTCATTCGCAAAGGAATTAATGAAGAAATATCAAATTCCTACGGCTGATTATGCTGTTTTCACTAAATATGAGGATGCCCGTAACTACATTGAGGAAAAAGGTGCGCCGATTGTCATTAAAGCGGACGGATTAGCAGCAGGAAAAGGTGTCACCGTAGCGCTCACGAAAGAAGAGGCCCTTGCTAGTGTGGAAGAAATGCTTGTTGATGCAAAATTCGGTGCAGCGTCATCCCGTGTAGTCATTGAAGAGTTTTTAGCGGGTGAGGAATTTTCGTTAATGGCATTGGTGAATGGTGAAGTCGTCGTACCATTAGAAATCGCTCAAGATCATAAACGCGCCTATGATGGTGACCTTGGTCCAAATACAGGCGGAATGGGTGCTTACTCACCTGTTCCTCAAATCGGTGCGGAGACCGTTCAAACGGCTGTTGATACTGTCCTAATTCCGGCGGCAAAAGCAATGGTACAGGAAGGCAGAAGTTTTTGCGGCGTGTTATATGCGGGTTTGATAAAAACACCTGATGGTCCCAAGGTGATTGAATTTAATGCCCGTTTTGGTGATCCCGAGACACAAGTAGTGCTGCCTAGATTGAAGTCGGATTTAGTTCAAGTCGTGTTGGAGCTCTTAAATGGAGGATGTCCTACTCTTGAATGGGATGAACAGGCTATGATCGGTGCTGTAGTGGCTGCGAAAGGGTACCCTGAGGCATATGAAAAGGGTGCAGTGTTAACAGGGTTAGCAGAGTTAAATGATCAAGAGGTTTTCACTTTTCATGCAGGAACAGTGAAAAATGATGCAGGTGAGTTTGTTACTGCTGGAGGCAGGGTGCTTCTTGTAGGAGCCAAAGCCGAAAGTATAGTAGAAGCGCAAGAAAAAGTGTATCGTGAACTGGAAAAGTTAACATGTGATGGTGTGTTTTATCGAAAAGATATCGGTGCAAAAGCGATCCAACCCGTTACGCGCTAACGGGCTCGCCTCTTTCCAGTTCGACGGATAAACACATAAAGAAGTGCGACAATGCTGCCGATAATGGCAATTAGAACAAACGACATATCCGTTAGATACTCCCAAAACATAAACAATCAACTCCAATTAAGGGCTGACCTCTTTAGGGTCAGCTCTTTTTTAGCAAAATAAAGGTGAAATTTGATTTTTTTTATAAAAATTTGGGCTATTTCTACGAGAAATTGAATTTTATCCACCAAAATATAAATCATTTATACGAAATATTAAATTTATCCACCAAAACTTGAATTATTTTTACGAAAAATTGAAAATATTAACAAATACTAACAGGAGTCTCCAAATTCAAATTTAAGTTGGATTATATGGAACCAATTGATCTTCATCCCCATTAAGTCCTTCCATTCCATCCATTGAATCCATCGCCCGATCGTGATCCTCGATCATGCACTGACATTTTTCAAATAAAGCAGTAAGCGGACAATAGCGGACAATTCCCTCTGCTACCTTCATGGCCCCACACAATGCGACAAACAAATAAGAATCTCTCCAAGGGTGTTTGACCTGTTTAGAGGTAGTCCAGGAAAGAATCGTTAAGCCAATCGTAATCCGAATTAATGCATTTAAGATACTAATATTTGGTTTAACATTCATTTTGTTCACTCCTTCACAAATTGTTTACAAATATTATCAATTCTTTAATGCGTTAAACAGTAAAATATGATAATATTGTATCTAAAGAATTTTTTGTAAGGGCTTTCTTTACTGTTAAATCAACTTATTATTGTATAGATAGTTTTTTTAAAAAAGGGGAGGGAAGACGTATGCTAGAGCAACGCTACCGCTGGAAAAATAAACACTTACGCATGCATGTATCCGTTTTGGATGGAAAAACGTCTCCAACCATTTTATTGAAAAACGCCTTGTATTTAAATCAGACGTTTCAAAAGTGGTTAAGAGCAAATATTTGGATTTGTGAAGATCGGATTGTTTATGTGGGTGAGAACTTGCCAACACATCTTGATAACTGTGAAATCATTGATTGCACCAATGAGATTCTTGTTCCGGGATACATTGAACCACATGCCCATCCGTTTCAATTATATAATCCCCAAACACTGGCTGCGTATGCATCCCAGTTCGGGACAACGACATTAATTAATGACAATATGGCCCTTGTTTTACATTTGGAAAAAGGGGAAGCGTTTACATTATTAAAGGATCTTCGTTCTATTCCAACAACGATGTTTTGGTGGAGCCGTTTTGATTCACAAACAGAAATTCTGCATGAAGAAGAAATTTTTTCACATAGTAATGTTAAATCATGGCTTGAGCACGATGCAGTTCTTCAGGGCGGGGAATTGACAGGATGGCCCAAACTGCTTGATGGCGATGATATGATGCTCCATTGGATTCAAGAAGCAAAACGGATGCGCAAGCAAATTGAAGGCCACTTTCCAGGAGCTTCGGAAAAAACATTGGCAAAAATGATGCTGCTTGGTGCGGACTCTGACCATGAAGCGATGACAGGTGAAGAAGTATATAACCGATTAATGCAAGGGTATATGGTGTCTTTAAGGTATTCATCGATTCGACCTGATCTTCCGAACATATTGGATGATATGAAGCGACTAGGCATAGAGGCATATGATAGATTAATATTTAATACTGATGGCTCATCCTCAACCTTTTACGAGCAAGGAGTCACTGATGCAATGATTCGCATTGCCATTGAAAAAGGTGTTCCGGTTATTGATGCCTATAACATGGCAACAGTAAACATTGCCCGCTATTACAATATTGACCATCTCCATGGTAATATTGCCACTGGCAGGGTAGCCAATATAAACTTCTTATCCAGTATTGAAAATCCAACACCTGTTTCCGTTTTAGCGAAAGGAAAATGGGTCAAACGGGATGGACAGCGAGTGGCCGATGCCTACCCGCCAATTACTTGGAACGAATATGGACTAAAGCCGATGGAGTTGGATTGGGATTTGTCAGTAGATGATATGCAGTTTTCCATGCCGTTTGGGATCAAGATGGAAAATGCCGTCATCACCAAGCCATATTCCATTTCTATTGATGCTTCAGGAGATGAACTGCCATCACATCATGATGAATGCTTTTTTACATTGATTGACCGCAATGGGAAATGGCGAATTAATACGTTATTAAAGGGATTTGCGACTACATTATCAGCGTTGGCCAGTTCGTATTCAAATACCGGAGATATTATTTTAATAGGAAAAAATAAACAAGATATGCTCCACGCTTTTACTAGAATGAAAGAATTAGGCGGCGGCATTGTGATGGTTGAGGACAATCAGGTCGTGTGCGAGTTACCAT
This sequence comes from Neobacillus sp. C211, assembly GCF_051842875.1. Taxonomy (NCBI): domain Bacteria; kingdom Bacillati; phylum Bacillota; class Bacilli; order Caryophanales; family Bacillaceae; genus Neobacillus; species Neobacillus sp. C211. Next base: position 171,728 of record NZ_JBPXRO010000008.1, on the reverse strand, counting down.
TAACTTTAGGTGGAATCATGTCAAACCTTCCAATCGAAGAATTAATCAGTCATGAAAAAAGGCTGCTTACCGAGTTAAGAGAACGAGGCTATTCATTTTCAGATCCTATATACAGTCTTGCCTTCTTTTCTGCAACACATTTGCCTTACATTCGGATTACCCCACAGGGAATGTACGATGTAATGAATAAAACAGTACTCTTTCCGTCAATAATGCGTTAAACTGTAAGTGAGTAAAGTTTTAAAGCGTGAAAGTGTTTTTCTTTATTGAAAGTAAATAGGGGTGTGTTCATGAAAATGAAAAAATGGGTTGTTTTCGTGATGGCTTTCTTGTTACTACTTTCTGGGTGTAGTGATAAGGAAAAGGTTATGGAAACAGTAAAGAAGGAAAAACCTGTAACTCAAACAGAGAATAAACCAGAAGAGAAACAAGTTGACCCGTATTCTTATCCATTAACAGGGATTGGCTCTGAAACCAGCACAGATGGAAGAGCGGTAGCTGTAATGATTAATAATCACCCAAAAGCAAGACCCCAATCGGGCCTGAACAAGGCAGATATCGTCTATGAAATTCTAGCAGAGGGTGATATCACTCGCTTCTTGGCAGTATTTCAAAGTGAAAAGCCGACAAATATTGGTCCGGTAAGGAGTGCAAGGGACTATTATATATACTTGGCAAAAGGACTTAATGCTCTTTATATTGCCCATGGCTATAGCCCGGAAGCAAAGAAACTCCTAAATGGTAACTATATTGATAATTTAAATGGGATGGTCTATGATGGTACACTATTTAAACGCTCTAAAACCCGAAAAGCACCCCATAACTCCTATATTACGTATGAAAACATTTTAAAAGGTGCTAAGCAGAAGAAATACTCAATGGAAAAAAGTCCAGCACCATTTAAATTTTTCACAAAAGAAGAAAGTAAAAATATTACGGGTAAGGATGCTAAATCTGTAAAGATTACTTATTCTAAGAGTGGAATTTCCAATTCAGTCTTTAAATTTGACGATACGATCGGTAAATATATTCGTTTTTCAGGCAACGAGCAAACCATTGATTTAGATACAAAAGAGCCTGTTTTGTTGGATAATATTTTTATTATCGAAGCTGAGCATCAGTTTATCGATTCCTATGGGCGCCGAGATATCGATTTTAAGTCTGGCGGAAAAGCCTATTTGCTTCAAAAGGGTAAGGTCAACCAAGTGGAGTGGATGAATAATAACGGTGAAATTGTTCCAGTCAAAAATGGTGAAGAGGTTCCACTCGTCCAAGGAAAAACATGGGTCAATGTTGTACCAACCAAACCTGGTCTTCAGAATATTGCCACGTTTGATGTAAACTAAATAGACATTTTAAAGGGGTAAACAATATGCAAATTAATAAATTACGGGGTAAGGAGCTTGATCAATTGTTTCAAGCCGTTCTTTCCTTAAATGATCTTGAAGAGTGCTATCGCTTTTTTGACGATTTATGCACAATTAATGAAATTCAATCATTAGCACAGCGTCTGGATGTAGCAAGAATGCTACGCGAAGGGAATACGTATCACAAAATTGAAACGGAAACCGGAGCGAGCACAGCCACCATTTCACGGGTGAAACGCTGCTTGAACTATGGAAACGATACGTATGAAATGGTCCTTGAACGAGTTAAGGGCGAAAAGACTGCAACTGAACAAGAATAAACAAACCGGAGAAATTGCTCTTCGGTTTTTCTTTTTCACCTTTAAAATTGGTTATGATTTCTATATTTAGATTTAGTGTTTTCTTTTTTTATCGAATCGGCTAGTGCTATAATGGTGAAATGGAATTAATGATATGGGAGGATCTTTTTGATGTATGATTTTCGCGAGTGGCGGCATGTGTTTAAACTCGACCCAAATAAAGAAATAGCGGAAGACCGTTTAGAAAAAATCTGTGAATCAGGAACCGATGCCATTATCGTAGGTGGGTCAGATGGGATTACATTAGAAAAAGTCCTCGATTTGATGGCAAGAATTCGTAGGTTTTCGGTCCCATGTGTCCTTGAAGTATCAACGATTGAGACGGTTACACCAGGATTCGACCTTTATTTTATTCCAACCATTTTAAATAGCAGCGATACCAAATGGATTACGGGACTTCACCACCAAGCGGTTAAGGAATTTGGTGAAATCATGGATTGGGAAGAAATTATCATGGAAGGCTATTGCATTTTAAACGAGGACTGCAAAGCTGCGAAACTGACAAATGCGAAAACAAACATAACCAATGAAGAGGTAATTGCTTACGCGGTAATGGCTGAAAAAATGTTTCAGCTGCCGATTTTTTATGTAGAATATAGCGGTAAATATGGTGATGTTGAACTGGTTGCGAACGTAAAAAAGTCGCTTGAAAATACAATCCTTTTTTATGGCGGAGGAATAACAACCATTGAACATGCCGCAGAAATGGCCAAGCATGCAGATGTCATTGTGGTCGGAAACGCCATTTATGAAAATTTTGACCTTGCCTTGGAAACAGTAAAGATTGACCGATCATTGCTAAAGTAGAAAAATAGAGTTAAGATAAAAATAAGAACAAATGTTTGTAATGGTGGTGGATATTAAATGCAATATTTAACTGATAAGCTATTAAACGGACTGAATCCGGAGCAGCAAAGTGCCGTTAAGGCAACCGATGGACCGCTGTTACTAATGGCTGGTGCCGGAAGTGGTAAGACAAGAGTTCTGACACATCGAATTGGCTATTTGATCGTAGAAAAAAGAGTAAATCCTTATAATATTTTAGCGATTACGTTTACAAATAAAGCCGCACGAGAGATGAGAGATCGGATCGGAAAAATGATGGGCGGGGCTGCCGAAGAAATTTGGATTTCCACCTTTCACTCGATGTGTGTAAGGATTTTACGCAGAGATATTGACCGAATCGGCTTTAATCGTAATTTTACGATTCTTGATTCAACTGATCAGCTATCCGTGGTCAAAGGAATTCTTAAGGAAAAAAATATTGATCCGAAGAAATTTGATCCACGTGCTATATTAGGAGCCATCAGCTCAGCGAAAAATGAGTTAATCGAACCTGACGAATATAAGAAAACAGGTGGAGGCTATTTTGAAGACGTCGTAGGTAATGTCTACGAAGAATACCAGAAGCGATTACGAAAGAATCAAGCACTGGACTTTGATGATCTCATTATGCTGACGATTCAATTATTTAGACGGGTTCCTGATGTCCTCGGATATTATCAGCGCAAATTTCAATATATTCATGTCGATGAGTATCAGGATACGAACAAAGCACAGTATCTGTTAGTAAAGTTACTTGCAAGTCGTTTCAAGAATTTATGCGTGGTAGGGGATTCTGACCAATCCATTTATCGATGGCGCGGAGCGGATATCGCAAATATCCTTTCGTTTGAAAAAGACTATCCGAACGCAACCGTTATTTTGCTAGAGCAAAACTACCGTTCAACAAAAAGGATTCTTCTAGCTGCCAATAAGGTCATCCAAAACAATCTAAACCGTAAAGCGAAGAACCTATGGACCGAAAACCCTGAAGGCAACAAACTTGTTTATTACCGTGCGGATAGTGAGCAGGGGGAAGCACAATTCGTTGCTGGAAAAATTAAAGAATTAACCCGTAATCATCAGAACAAATTAACCGACATTGCCATCCTTTATCGCACGAACGCTCAATCCCGTGTCATGGAGGAAGTACTTCTAAAATCGAATATCGAATACTCAATCGTCGGCGGAACAAAGTTCTATGACAGGAAAGAAATTAAGGATATGTTAGCTTATTTACGCCTAATCTCCAATCCTGATGATGATATTAGCTTACGCCGTGTCATCAATGTTCCGAAGCGAGGAATTGGGTCAAGCTCCGTCGATAAAATCGCCGATTTTGCCGACATGCATGATTTATCCCTTTTCCAAGCTCTTGAGTCAGTGGAACTATTGGGCTTGAGTCCGAAAATCACCAAAGCAGCTAGAGAATTCCGCGATTTAATCGGAAATTATACCAATATGCAAGAGTTTCTGTCTGTTACAGAACTAGTTGAAGAAATATTGGAAAAATCTGGGTACCGTGAAATGCTCAAAGCGGAAAAATCGCTGGAAGCTCAAAGCCGTCTTGAGAACCTTGAGGAATTATTATCTGTGACGAAAAGCTTTGAAGATTCAAGTGAAGATAGGAGTCTTGTTGCCTTTTTAACTGATTTGGCCCTGGTAGCTGATATTGATTCGCTTGATGACGATGGTGAAAAGGCAGATTCAATTACGCTCATGACCTTGCACTCAGCTAAAGGGCTGGAATTCCCGGTTGTCTTCTTGATTGGTATGGAAGAAGGTGTATTCCCTCATAGCCGATCTTTGATGGAAGAAGTAGAAATGGAAGAAGAGCGCCGTCTAGCCTATGTAGGAATTACTAGAGCGGAGCAAACACTGTTCCTGTCAAACGCCCAAATGAGAACATTGTTTGGGAGAACCAATATGAATCCACCTTCTCGCTTTATAAAAGAAATCCCTGAAGACCTGATCGAAGGAGTCGAACCAGCGGAGAAAAAAGTGAATTCACCATTTGGATCGACTGGAAAATCATTTGGCTCAGGACGCAGCACATCGTTCGGAACGCCGAAAACGTCATTTGGTACACCGGCTGCAGCCAGAAAACCAGTCATGCGCCCAGTTTCAGCTCCTTCTGGGGATGAGGCTGGCTGGAAGGTTGGCGATAAAGCCCAACATGGTAAATGGGGGATCGGAACCGTTGTAAGTGTAAAAGGCCAAGGGGAAGGAACGGAGTTAGATATTGCCTTTCCAAGTCCGGTTGGAATCAAACGCCTGTTAGCTAAATTTGCTCCGATTAATAAAGCGTAAATGATAGATTAACGAAAATTTTCATGAGTGGCTGGCCAGTTACTCATGAAAGTTTTCGGGTGAAAGGACTGGATTTATGGACCTTCAAAATGCAGAAAAGAGAATCAATGAAATAAGCAGCCTATTAAATCACTATGGCTATGAATACTATGTTTTAGACAAACCATCTGTACCAGATGCTGAATATGACAAATTAATGCATGAACTGTTGGAACTTGAGGAGAAATTTCCGCAATTAAAAACAGCAGATTCGCCGTCAGTGAGGGTTGGCAGCACCGTGCTCGATCTGTTTGAAAAGGTAGTGCATCGTACACCGATGCTTAGTCTTGGCAATGCTTTTAACGAGCAAGATTTAAGGGATTTTGACCGTCGCATCCGTCAAGCTGTCGGGGACGATATTTCTTATGTATGCGAGTTGAAAATTGACGGCCTGGCTGTATCGTTACGATATGAGGATGGTCTATTTGCACAAGGCGCTACCCGTGGAGATGGGACCATTGGTGAAGATATTACCGCTAATATAAAAACCATCAAATCCGTCCCGCTCCGTCTCCGCGAAAATGTTTCCTTGGAGGTTCGCGGCGAAGCTTATATGCCCAAGCGCTCGTTTGAGGCCTTGAATCAAACAAGGGAAGAACGCGGCGAGGAGCTATTTGCGAACCCTAGAAATGCAGCAGCAGGATCGCTAAGACAGCTTGATCCGAAAATAGCTGCTTCTAGAAGGCTGGATGTCTTTTTATATGGAATTGGAAATATCAGTGAAAGCAGTGGGATAGAGTCACATAGTGAAGGCCTTGATTACTTGGATCGACTCGGCTTTAAAACAAATCATGAGCGGAACAAGTGTGCATCGGTTGACGAAGTGATCGAATATGTCAATAGCTGGGTCGAAAAGCGCCCGCACCTTCCCTATGAGATTGATGGAATTGTCATTAAAGTAGATTCCTATGCCCACCAGGCAGCACTCGGAACGACAGCAAAAAGTCCGCGCTGGGCCATTGCTTACAAGTTCCCTGCAGAAGAAGTGGTCACAACTCTTTTAGATATTGAGTTAAGTGTTGGTAGAACAGGTGTGATTACCCCCACGGCCATTCTTGAGCCAGTCAAAGTAGCAGGAACAACTGTACAGCGTGCATCCTTGCATAATGAGGATTTAATCCGGGAAAAGGATATCAAGCTTGGTGACAAAGTCGTTATCAAAAAGGCAGGGGATATTATTCCAGAGGTGGTCAATGTTTTGGCTGACCAGCGGACAGGGGAAGAAGTGGAATTCCACATGCCGACTCATTGTCCCGAGTGTGAAAGTGAGCTCGTGCGTTTTGAAGGTGAAGTGGCTTTACGTTGTATTAACCCTAAATGTCCTGCACAGCTTCGGGAAGGCTTAATTCATTTTGTTTCAAGGGTCGCGATGAACATCGAGGGTCTTGGGGAAAAGGTGATCAGCCAGCTTTTTGCTGAAAAATTAATTGCCGATGTTGCCGATATTTATAAGCTTACTCGTGAACAGCTTCTAACCCTTGAAAGAATGGGTGAGAAATCAGCTACTAATCTTATTAAAGCCATTGAGATATCGAAAGATAATTCACTTGAAAAGCTTTTATTTGGACTAGGGATCCGTCATGTTGGTGCCAAAGCAGCAAAGACGTTAGCCCAACAATTTGGTACGATGGACAAACTCGCAGCGGCCACCAAGGAAGATTTAATCGCGGTTAATGAAATTGGTGATAAAATGGCGGATTCTATCGTCGCCTATTTTGAAAAAGAAGAGGCTGTGGAGTTAATCAACGAATTAGTTATTGCTGGTGTTAATATGGAATATAAGGGTTCCAGACCAGTTTCTGCAGAAAATTCCGATTCCATTTTTGCAGGAAAGACCGTTGTTCTTACAGGGAAGTTGGAACGTTTATCCAGGAATGAAGCAAAGGATAAAATCGAAGCGCTGGGCGGGAATGTGGCTGGAAGTGTCAGCAAAAAAACACACCTTGTCATTGCAGGTGTTGAGGCGGGTTCAAAACTAACCAAGGCACAAGAACTAGGAATTGAAGTGTGGGACGAGGAGAAACTCCTAGTTGAATTAAATAAATAAGAGGTGTATCGACGTGAGAAAGATCTCATTGCTCGCTCTCTCCCTTGTCTTTTTGCTGAGTGCCTGTGCACCAAACTTTGAGAAGCAAAATGAGGTTGTGCAAACGAAGGAGAAAGTGAAAGGGAAGGCAATTATTCCAAAGTATAATATTTCGGACAGCTATTACCGGACAATTTTGCCATTTGAACCAGGGGAAGCACGCGGATTGGTTGTCAATAATATCAATACAAGATATGACTTAAACGAATTTGAAATGGGCTTAATGAGAATTGCCCAAAATTCTTTTGATACAGAAAAATATTTATTTCGTGAAGGACAGGAAATCAAAGAAGAGACAATAAGACTTTGGTTAAACCGTAAATACACGAAAGAGCAGTTCAAGGAAAAGAAAAAAGTAGATCCAACACTAAAAGATGCTGATAATATTGGGCTAAATCCTGTGGATACTGGAAGCAAGGGTGAACCGAGTTCGCCAATCTATTTAGCTCATATTTTAGAACACGACTACTTAATAAAAAATGAAAAGGGGAATGTAACACTCGGAGGTGTTACGATTGGCCTTGCCTTAAATTCAGTTTACTACTATAAACAGACATCAGACGGCGATACCCTTGAGGAAAAAGTCCCGCATTCAGAAGTGATCAGTGAAGGGAAGAAAATAGCTGCAGAAGTGATAAAGCGTATGAGGAGCATAAAGTCTTTAAAGGACGTTCCAATTACGATTGCCTTGTTTGAGCAAGCAAGCAAGTCTTCCGTCGTTCCTGGTAACTTCATTACCTATTCCACTGTCGACAATGGCAGTACAACTTTAAATAGCTGGGAAAATGTAAATGAAAAGTACTTTCTTTTCCCTTCCGCAGATGCACAGGAAGAACATCGTGATGATGTCACTGCGTTTTTAAATTTTAAGCAGGATGTGGAGGAGTATTTTCCTAACTATAATGGTGTGATTGGCAGAGCCTTTTACATTGGAGACCAACTGCAGGATTTAAATATTAACATTCCAATTCAATTCTATGGAAAAACAGAAGGAATAGGTTTTACGCAGTATGTAACCGGCCTTGTCATGGAACATTTTCCTAAGTATTTGTCTGTCTCGGTAAGTGTTACATCTGTGGATGGTCCTGAAGCACTGATTGTCCGAAAGGCTAATGAAGAAGAACCTTTTGTCTATATTTATCAATAAGATCTGGCTAATGCTGGGTCTTTTTTTGTGGGACCCGACAATTATTGCGGCCTTTAAATGAAACATGTTAGAATGAACAGTGGAGTGTAAACGTTTTTAATACATAGGAGGGTTTAACAAATGGTACAACCTTACAAGCACGAACCATTTACAGATTTTACGATTGAAGAGAACCGTCAGGCCTATCTAAAGGCGTTAAAAACAGTTGAAGGTTACTTAGGTCAGGATTACGACTTAGTTATTGATGGAGAAAGAATTGCAACAGAAGATAAAATTGTTTCTTATAATCCTTCCAATAAGGAAGAAGTAATTGGCCGTGTTTCAAAAGCTAGCCAAGACCTAGCTGAAAAAGCAATGCAAGCAGCAGTCGAAGCATTTAAAACTTGGAAAAAGGTCAAACCTGAAGTCCGCGCGGATGTTTTATTTAAAGCTGCAGCCATTATTCGCCGCCGCAAGCATGAGTTTTCTGCTCTAATGACGAAAGAAGCAGGTAAACCATGGAGAGAAGCGGATGCAGATACCGCTGAAGGAATTGATTTCCTTGAATACTATGCACGCCAAATGCTAGCACTTAAAGATGGTGTACCCGTTCAAAGCCGTCCAAATGAATTTAATCGTTATTCATATATTCCCCTTGGTGTTGGTGTTATTATCTCGCCATGGAATTTCCCATTTGCGATCATGGCAGGAACTACAGTAGCAGCTATTGTTTCTGGTAACCCGGTTCTATTAAAACCCGCTTCAACTACTCCTGTGATTGCAGCGAAGTTTGTTGAAGTCATGGAAGAAGCAGGCCTGCCTAAAGGTGTTCTTAACTTCGTACCAGGAAGCGGTGCTGAAGTGGGCGACTATTTAGTGGACCATAAAGATACTCGCTTTATCAGCTTTACTGGTTCCCGTGATGTTGGACTTCGAATTTTCGAGCGTTCTTCGAAAGTGAACCCAGGACAAGTATGGATGAAACGTTTGATTGCTGAAATGGGCGGTAAAGATACCATTGTGGTTGATAGTGAAGCAGATCTAGAGCTTGCTGCTCAATCAATTGTTGCAGGTGCGTTTGGCTTCTCAGGTCAAAAATGTTCTGCGTGTTCACGTGCGGTAATCGTAGAAAGTGTTTACGATCAAGTATTGAATCGTGTCGTTGAATTAACTAATGAGTTAACGGTTGGAGATCCAACTGAACAAGCTACGTTCATGGGTCCTGTTAACGACAATAATGCGTTCAAAAAAATCATGGAATACATTGAAATCGGCAAACAAGAAGGCAAGTTAATGGCTGGCGGCGAAGGAGATAATTCTAAAGGTTATTTCATTAAACCAACGGTTATTGGGGATCTTGCTCCAAAAGCACGTATTATGCAGGAAGAAATTTTCGGCCCTGTTGTTGGTTTCACAAAGGCAAAGAACTTCGATGAGGCGCTTGAAATTGCGAACAACACAGAATACGGCTTAACTGGCGCAGTTATTACTACAAACCGTGCCCACATGGAACAAGCTCGTGAAGACTTCCATGTTGGAAACCTGTACTTTAACCGTTCATGTACTGGAGCCATCGTTGGTTATCAGCCATTTGGCGGCTTCAATATGTCCGGAACCGACTCCAAAGCAGGCGGTCCTGACTACTTGCTGCTTCATATGCAGGCAAAAACAACTTCAGAAATGTACTAATATAAAAGAAAAACCTCTTTCCACACGTGGAAAGAGGTTTTTTTGTAAAGAATAATAATGTAAGTCACTTTATTCGGGGGCGTAGACTAAAAAAGTTTTTTCAGGTTGAAATTTCCTCCTTATATAGAAAACCTACTTTCGATAAAATACATTACCTAATTCAACCAATGAAAGGATTTTATGTAATTTAAAAAGTTACCTATATTAAAAATAATGATAATATAGAGAAAAGGCAGTAAGGAACTAAAAGTGGGGGATTGTAAAATTGATTCCATTATATCTATTTCACGTCACATCAGTCCAACATAGTGAAAATTTACTTTGGACATTTTTAATCTGTAATATTTTTGTTGTCACAGCAGGACTTACGTTTATGTATAAATTATTTCGACAGAAAAATGTTCGAGGGGCTGGAATTACGTTTGCGATTGCGTTAGCTGTGAATTATATTCTTATTGCCATCTTTGGGGATATATTTGATTTACTTGGATAAGCGCTAGAGAGGAGATGATATCGTTGAAATATTATCGTTTATGGGTACTTGCCTTTCTATTAAAATTTATTGGTTCAGCATGGGATGCTTCTTATCATTTTAAATATTTATTTGAGGAATACTCCATTCCCCATATTGTTAATACCATCGGTTTTGCTTTAGGCGCATATTTGTTAATTCAAGAGTGGCGGCGTTTACATTATCTGGACCGATTTTCTAGAAACCTGATTACAATAGGCTACGTTATATTCCTAATTGGGATCCCACTAGATTTCACCTATCATATTGCGTATGGAATTGATTTAACCACATGGAGTCCAACCCATTTTATTTATTATATTGGTACAGCAATTATGATTTTTGGGGTCTGGCGCGGTTACCTTCAATATACGAGAGATATTCAACCGTCATGGTGGTCAATTCATACTTGGTTTGCCATGTATCTCCTTGAATGCTTGATGTTTCCGAATATGCAACAGGAAAATGGGGCCATTTCATATGATCAATACATTCATGGAAAATCGATTGCCTCAAAGCAAATCCTTGATCTAATCTCAGATCCTGCCTCACAGATTTTTGGCGGCATTCCGGAATGGGTCTATCCTATCTATTCAATCCTAATGGTCGCTCTCCTAACAATTCTAATCATCCGATATTGCCGCAGTTATTCCATACCTGTGATGGCGACGGCACTTTATATCCTGTTAAGGTTTGTAGGCAAAGCTATTTTTGCTGCAGTTGGTTATCCAACCTCTTATGTACCGATAACGCTTTTATTCATTCCTTTATGCTATTTATTGTTTAGAAAAAACTCCCGGTTAGCTGGTCTGGCAGGCAGCCTAGCATATTTTCTTGCCTTGTTTGCAATCCATAAAACAGGTATTCTCATCACTCCACCCTTGGTATTATGGGAACTTGCCCCTGTTGTAGTAATTGGTGTGCTTGTTCCGATGATTCATTCAATGGTAAAACTTTTTAAAATAAGGAAAACTGAAAAAAAGGTGGTTTAGAGTTAGGTAGCATGCATTTTTTGTGTGCTATTTTTTGTTGCCCAAATATACTATGACAATTATGTGAAAATGTTCACATATATTGTTTGGATAGTGACGTACTTCATAAATTTTATCGACGCTAGCATTTACAATTTTATTATAAAGAAAACCTTACTTATCTTAATAATAACGATTTAACATAATTAAGGCTGGGGAGTGATTCAATATGCTTCAAACAATAACAAGAATTCCAGTGGCAAACTATTCTAATTTAAGAGTTCGATCTGGGTATACGATTAAAATCGATAATAAAGAAATTGCCCTATTTAAATTAACAAGCGGAGAGGTTTATGCGATTGAAAACCGCAGTCCCCATCCAAAAGGAGGCGTCCTTTCAGAAGGCCTTGTCAGTAGCGAGTATGTATATTGCCCCGTTTATGATTGGAAAATATCCTTAAAAGATGGTAAAGTACAGTCACCGGATGTAGGTCAAGTACGGACATTTAAGGTTGAATTAGAGGACGATATCGTTTTTATTGTCAGATAAGAGCGAAATGGGAAGGATGGCTGCAGAATGATAAATGGGAAAGTATTTTTAGTAGGAGCAGGACCCGGAGATGTTCGTTTAATCACCGTAAAAGGACTGGAGGCTATAAAGCAAGCCGAAGTGATTTTATATGACCGGCTTGCCAATCCCAAACTTTTAGAGTTTGCTCCAGCGGATTGTGAACTGATTTATTGCGGAAAATTACCGAACCGCCATATTTTACGCCAAGGGAATATCAACGAGCTTTTGGTTGAGAAGGCTCTTGAAGGCAAGCGGGTTGTCCGTTTAAAAGGCGGAGACCCAGGCGTGTTTGGCAGAGTTGGCGAAGAAGCGTCATCCCTGGCCGAATATCAAATTCCATTTGAAATCGTTCCTGGCATTTCATCGGGGATTGCAGCCCCCCTTTATGCAGGAATTCCTGTTACCCACCGAGAGTATGCAGAGTCATTTGCAGTCGTTACTGCCCATGACAAATCGCAAGAGGGCAAACCAGTACTTGATTGGGAAGGACTGGCTCGTGGTGTTGATACTATTGCCTTTTACATGGGAGTCGGCAATTTACCGTTTATTTGCGAAAATCTCCTTAACTATGGCAAACCAGCGTCGACCCCGGTTATTTTGATTCAATGGGGTACATTTGGCCGCCAAAAAACATTGCAAGGGACACTTGCTGATATTTCCGAGAAGGTCTTGGAGGCAAAGTTTAGCAACCCATCGATTATTTTAGTAGGGAGTGTCATTTCTCTGCGTGAAAAAATCAGCTGGTTCGAGAAAATGCCGCTGTATGGACGGCAAATACTGCTTGCCCGGACGAGTGAGGGTCAAAGTGAATTAGCAAAGGAATTAATGGATCAAGGCGCCGATGTGATTGAATTTCCAAAATGGAAAAAGACGGCACAGCCTGTTGATCTGACAAAAGTAACTTCCTATGAAAAAATATTTTTTACTTCACCTGAAAGTGTAGATGAATTTTTCACAGCGGTGATGGAAAGTGGAATGGATATTCGAAAAATCCGTGCCGATTTCTTTGGCGCTTCAATTAAATCAATCAAAGCATTAAATAATCGTGGATTTATTGCTGCACATGCTGATGAATTGCATAAGACCGGAGCCTTGCTCATTGTTGGGGAAGATAGCATCTTGAAAAAAGAGTATGATCAGGCAGACATCATGGTGACTAGCAGAAAAGAAATAGATCACCAGTTCATGCCTCTTTTTAAAAGAATGTTAGATGAGGCTGACGTGAATACCATGGTATTCCCAAGTAGTGCGTCCGTTGAATCGTTTGTACAAGCGTTATGTGAATGTGACTTGAATGCGGTTGAACTGTTGCAAGGGTTGCATGTGGTTAGCATGGGAAAACAAACAGCAGCTGCGGTTGGAAAAGCCGGCTTTACGTCGCATGGAATGCCTGCCAGCGCAACGAAAGAAGCCTTGGTTGAATATTTAGCGGTCCGTCCTGTCGAGGAAGTGTAGAGGATGAATTCAGGCTATCCTGTAAACCTAAGGTTAGATGGTAAAACAGTTGTCATTGTTGGGGGCGGGAAAGTTGCCGAACGAAAGGTGACGGGACTGCTTGGTACGGGTGCAGAAATCGTAATCGTCAGCCCGGATGTAACGGATGAAATCCAAAGGCTTCATCGTGAGGGGAAAATTGTGTGGAAGCAAAAGTCTTTTTTTGCGAGCGACATAAAGGATGCATTCATGATTTTTGCTGCGACGAATATTCGAGAAATAAATCAGTTGATTAGAAGTTCAGCAGCACCCCATCAGCTTGTAACGATTGCAGACGATCCAGATCGCTCCAATTTCCACGTCCCAGCCCATGTTCAACGTGGCCTGTTGAGCATTGCCGTTTCAACAGGAGGTGCGAGTCCAACCCTCGCAAGCAAAATTCGGGGGCAGCTCGAGGAGCAGTTTGATGATTCTTACGAGGGCTACCTCGACTTTCTATCTTCAAAACGAAAATGGATTTTGAAGGAAGTGGAAAATGCTTCTTTGAAGAGGAAACTATTAAAAACCATTGTAAGTTCGGAGTTCTTAACTAGTGATAATCGGGAAGATGATTTTATTAGATTATATGAAACGCTTCTTAACGAAACGGGCCAATAATGACTACAAAAAAGGATGTCGATGACGTCCTTTTTTTTATGGACTTTTCCTTTTGAAAAATCAGAGGACAGGGAGTTTTTACCTATTTTTATAAAATTTTCTGAAAAGTAGTTCCATTTTTAAAATCAGTGTTATATAATACAAAACGTAGATAGTTACTGTATTATAACAAAGAGGTGATGTAGTTCATGTCGACGCAAACGACAGGTATTGAAGTGGTTGGGGCAATAAAAGCCCAGTACAATGAGATTTTAACACCAGAGGCATTAAATTTTATTGAAGAGCTAGAACGAAAATTTGGCGAAAGAAGAATTGAACTGTTACAGTACAGGCAAAAACGGCAAGCTGAAATTAATGATGGGAAATTGCCAGACTTCCTTCCTGAGACAAAACATATTCGGAATGATAATTGGACCATTGCTCCGCTGCCGGATGACCTGCAAGATCGCAGGGTAGAAATTACAGGCCCGACCGATCGAAAAATGGTCATCAACGCTTTAAACTCTGGTGCAAAGGTTTTTATGGCTGATTGTGAAGACGCCACTTCACCGACATGGGAAAACATCATCGAAGGACAAATCAACTTAAGAGATGCAGTAAATCGGACGATTTCCTTTGAAAATCCTAACGGTAAAAAATATGAACTACATGAAAAAACAGCTGTTTTGTTTGTTAGACCACGCGGCCTGCATTTAGAAGAAAAACATATTTTACTAGATGGCAAGTCTATTTCAGGAAGTTTCTTCGACTTTGGGATGTACTTTTTCCATAATGTGAACCAGTTACTTGAGAGGGGAACAGGTCCATATTTTTATCTGCCGAAGCTGGAAAGTCACCTGGAGGCAAGGCTTTGGAATGATGTATTTGTATTTGCGCAAGAGAAGCTTGGGATTCCGAATGGAACCATTAAAGCGACTGTCTTACTAGAAACCATCATGGGCGCATTTGAAATGAATGAGATTTTATTTGAGCTAAAGGAACACTCTGCAGGATTGAATTGTGGAAGATGGGATTATATCTTCAGTTACTTAAAAAAGCTGCGTAACCACAAGGATGTCATTTTACCGGATCGATCTCAGGTAACGATGACAGTACCATTCATGCGTTCGTATTCGTTACTAACGATTCAAACCTGTCACCGCCGCAAGGCACCGGCAATCGGAGGAATGGCAGCCCAAATTCCAATTCGAAATAATCCGGCTGCAAATGAGGAGGCTTTTGCAAAGGTTCGTGCCGATAAAGAGCGTGAAGCCCGTGATGGTCATGATGGAACATGGGTGGCACACCCAGGTCTTGTTCCGGTAGCCCTGGAAGTTTTCAACCGTGAAATGCCGATTGCAAACCAAATTCATACACTTAAGCAACAGAAAATCAGTGTGACTGCCCAAGATTTGCTTGAATCACCAGGTGGAACGATTACAGAAGAGGGCGTTCGTTTGAACATAAATGTTGGGATTCAATATGTGGCTTCCTGGCTAAAAGGCAATGGAGCCGCCCCTATTCACAACTTGATGGAGGACGCTGCAACTGCAGAAATTTCACGCGCCCAGCTGTGGCAGTGGATTCGTCACCCTAAAGGGATGCTGAACGACGGACGGAAAATCACTGTGGAAATGTATGAGCAATATAAGGTGGAGGAATTAGAAAAAATTAAACAGGAAATTGGGGCGCAGGCATTTGCAGGCGGCCGATTCGATGAAGCCGTTGAACTGTTTGACCGTTTGATCTTAAATGATGATTTTGCTGAATTTTTAACCCTGCCGGGATATGAGCTTATCTAGATTTTTTAAATAAAAAAATACTTAATAGATTAATAGGAGGAATATAAAAATGACAAATTCAAGAGTAGCACAATTACAAGAAAGCTGGGAAATGGATAGCCGTTGGAAAGGGATTACAAGACCATACACTGCCGAGGATGTTATCAAGCTACGCGGATCCATTGATATTGAGCATACGTTGGCTCGAAAAGGGTCTGAAAAGCTTTGGAAGCTATTAAATGAGGAAGACTATGTAAATGCCCTTGGTGCATTAACAGGAAATCAAGCAGTCCAGCAAGTTAAAGCAGGGTTAAAAGCGATCTACTTAAGCGGCTGGCAGGTAGCAGCTGATGCGAATCTGTCCGGACATATGTACCCTGACCAAAGCTTATACCCAGCAAATAGTGTACCAAGTGTTGTCAAAAGGATTAATCAAGCGCTTCAACGTGCAGACCAGATTACCCATTCAGAGGGCGACAACTCAATTGATTGGTTTGCTCCAATTATCGCTGATGCTGAAGCCGGTTTTGGCGGCCAATTAAACTGTTTCGAACTAATGAAAGGCATGATTGAAGCCGGTGCTTCAGGTGTCCACTTTGAAGATCAGCTTTCTTCCGAGAAAAAGTGTGGCCATTTAGGGGGTAAAGTATTGCTGCCAACCCAAACGGCGGTTCGCAACTTGATTGCCGCTCGTTTAGCTGCTGACGTTATGGGTGTTCCTACGTTACTAGTTGCTCGCACCGATGCCAACGCGGCTGATTTAATTACAAGTGATATCGATATGAATGATGCACCTTTTATTACTGGTGAACGTACTGGAGAAGGATTCTATCGTGTTAAGGCGGGGATTGACCAGGCGATTGCTCGCGGTCTAGCATATGCACCCTATGCAGATCTTGTTTGGTGTGAAACCTCTGAACCGAATCTCGAGGAAGCAAGACAATTTGCAGAAGCGATCCATGAGCAATTCCCAGGCAAGTTGCTCGCATACAACTGTTCGCCATCTTTCAACTGGAAAAAGAAATTGGATCAAGAAACAATTGCGAAATTCCAAGTCGAACTTGGAAAAATGGGCTACAAGTTCCAATTCGTTACTCTTGCTGGCTTCCACGCCCTAAACCATGGCATGTTCGAACTTGCTCGCGGCTATAAAGAGCGCGGCATGGCAGCTTACTCCGAATTGCAGCAAGCGGAATTCGACAGCGAGCAATACGGCTACACAGCCACACGTCACCAGCGTGAGGTTGGTACAGGTTACTTTGACCAAGTATCTATGGTCATTACCGGTGGAACATCATCAACAACCGCATTAAAAGGTTCGACTGAGGCAGAACAATTTACAGGAAAAAACTAGGTATCAGCAGGGCGCGAATCCTTCTCTCCTATTGGAGGGAGGGATTTTTTGATGGTGGGTATATAAATAAATTAGTGGTTTACTGGCGGATAAGGTGGGATTACTGTCCTATGGGATGGGTTACTGGCGGATAAGGTGAGTTTACTGTCGTATGGAATGAGTTTACCCTCAGATAAGGCAAGATTACTCTCGAATAACTAATTCCTTCAGCCCACAAACTTACTTCTCCAGCACTTTTTGGAACGGAACGTTTTTTAGGGTATTATCATAGATAATAATAGCCTTTATATGGAGTTGATTGAGTTGAAAAAGACAACCGTTGACGAGGTCTTACAGCAAGGTATCTATGGACCACTTGAAACAAAACCAGATGAGCGGCGGAAATTCTTAGGAACTTTGAGAGAGCGGATTGTGTTGGCTCTTACGAAAAGCCAAGTAGGAGAATCAACAGTATATCCCCAAGTGGAGCAGCATATGAAGAAAAAGCCCCAGTCCCATCTTTTCTTAAATGGAAACATGAACTACGAGGCCCTTTCCAAATATGTAAAGCTGGCCACAAAATATAAGATTGAACATACTATTGTGACCAATAAAGAGCACGACACGGAAATCGGCTTGGTGTTAGCTATGGATCATGCAATTGATAAGGAAGATATCTATATAACCAAGAAGGTACCTGCCCCGCTGCAGGAAGTTAAAAAGAGCAAGGGCTTTTTTTCAAAAATCTTTAAAAAATAAGCAGATGTGATTTCAGAGAACATACGCCTTTAACACCGGAAATCATCAAGCCTGAGCCCAAACCTGTCCATATGGGAGGTTCATAAGGACAAAAATCATCAAGCCAGAGCCCAACCTGTCCTTATGAGAAGATCATAAGGACAAATACCTCATGGAAAACCTTCAACTGTCTTTAAGACACTCTAAACTCCTCTGATTTTCACCCAACTGCCACTTCAACCGTTGCCTGAAGCTCTATTTCAACATTTCCCTGAATGGCGCGACTGATCATGCAAGAAGTCTCCGCTTTTTTTGCGAGTCTCTTAGCCATCGCCACTTCTTTTTCGGTTGCACCTGGTTTCAAGACTACATGTGGTCGGTGGATAATTTTTTTATATGTAAAAACCCCATTGGTGACATCCACAATTCCTTCAGACTCCATCATTAGAGTCTCCTTCTGCAAATGGCTACGTTCCATCATCGCTGCAAGTGTGATAATATAGCACGTCGCGGCAGCCCCAAGCAGCATCTCATCTGGATTAGTGCCGACACCCGGCCCATCCATTCCTGGTGGGATGGAGACCTTTGTTATTAAATTCCCTGTCTCAATCTCTCCAACATCATTCCGTAATCCCGGCCAGTTCGCCTTTAAATGAAAAATATGTTCAGCCATTCTAAATTCCTCCAATTTGAGTTTTGCTCCCACGTAATTTTGAAAATATGGTATGGTTATTTAGATATGTAAAAATGGAGCAGTGATAATGAAAATTATTTTTAAAATTACCCTTTTCCTAATTCTTTGTTTATATTTAGCGATTCTTTCAAAATTAATTTTGTTTAAATATATCCCGTTAACCGAGATTATTAATCATTTTAACTTTACCTATGATGAATACCACTGGCGGTCGAATAATTTCGTCCCCTTTAAAACCATTAAATTTTATCTGTTTTTAGCAGATATCAATCTAAGTATTCGAATTGAGAACTTAGCAGGGAATGTCATCGGTTTTATGCCGTTCGGATTTATCTTACCATTGCTGGCAAAAAAGTTTCAAAAAATCAGCGCTGTCACCTTTTCTACCTTTAGCTTAAGTCTAACGTTCGAACTGTTGCAGCTCGTATTTGAATTTGGCAGCTTTGATGTGGACGACTTAATTTTAAATACGGCTGGTGGAATTCTTGGTTATCTGCCTATTAAGTTCGTTTTTCTGATCACCCATTTGAAAAAGAAAAACATAAAAACAACGCAATTTTAGGTGGCAGTTTCAAGTAAACAAAAACCACCGATGAATCTTCAAAAAGATCCACTGGTGGTTTTTTCAGTGCCGTTTACTGGAACGGTATCTGCTAACAATTGGATATTATTCGTTACCTTTGTGCTATAGGTAAAATCACCATAACAGTATGGATAGCGGAAATTATCTTTATTGCCGCCACATGTATAAATGGTTGGCTTTTCTTTTACCCGCTGCAATGAGAATTCCTTCGCCAATGCTTCACTATGCTTTCCGCCGTGTTGCGCCACAAAGTCAATGTAACCAATTCCCATGTTGTAGGACTGGATAATAGTCTGAAAATCGACCTTTTTCTGATTCCCATAAGAAAGAACGCGCTGAAAATGTTTAACCCCAACCTGAATACTTTTTTTCGGATCTGTAATTGTATTTCTTGCCAAACCAGCCGATTCCGACGATTGCATAGGATCCCCGCCTTTGCCGCGGCTTTCCTGCTGCATTAAGGCTACTAGTACTGTCGTATGAGTTTCGAGATTATATTTCGCTAATTCATCATGTATTAAGGGACGATATTTTATTACATCAGCAAATGGATCAGATTTTTCAAGTTGAAGGGAACCTGGTTGTTGAAAATAATTTTGAAACATGGCCAATCCACAAAAAAGCATAAACAGCATCAAAAAGAGTTTAAATTTCTTCCGTCTTCGTTTTTTCATTCAGAAGCCCTCCCATCCATGACCATTATAAGGGAAGATGCCAAGAATGTCTGTGATGAACTTATCTGAAAAATATTTGCTTTATTAAGAGAAAAATAGAATTAAATTTTTAAAAGTTTGAACAAAAATTGATTTGCTTGCCAATACTGATAGTTGAATCATTGCGGTAATGCGGAAAAGTTTGGTATCATCATTAGTATTGATATGACAAGACAAATGGGATTGGGGGTTATGATATGTCACGAATTTCAAATGAGCAGGTTAAGCATGTAGCCAACTTGGCACGCTTGGCGATAACAGAGGAAGAAACAGAAAAGTTTACAAAGCAGCTGGATGCGATTATTACCTTTGCTGAGCAGTTAAATGAATTGGACACGGAAAATGTAGAACCTACATACCATGTGCTGGATATGAAAAATGTTTTACGTGAAGATAAATCCAAACAAGGATTGGCGCTTGAAGAGGTACTAAAAAATGCGCCGGAACATCAGGATGGACAGATTAAAGTACCATCGATTATGGGGAAGGAGGATTAATTTTGAGTTTATTTGATTATAAAGTTGCAGATCTACATGAGCTGCTACATAAAAAGGAACTAAATGTATCCGATCTTGTTGAAGAATCATACAAGAGAATCGGACAGGTCGAGGACAAAGTTCAGGCATTTTTAACATTAAATGAAGAGCGTGCCCGTCAATCAGCAAAAGCATTAGATGAGAAACTTAACACGGATGCGGCAAAAGGTTTGCTATTCGGGATGCCGATTGGCTTAAAAGATAACATGGTTACAAAAGGACTGCGGACAACCTGTGCGAGTAAAATTCTCGAAAACTTTGATCCAATTTATGATGCCACCGTCGTTCAGAAACTGCAGCAGGCAGAAACGGTAACGATTGGGAAGTTAAATATGGATGAATTTGCAATGGGGTCTTCAAACGAAAATTCCCATTATCAAACGACACGGAATCCATGGAATCTTGAGACGGTTCCAGGTGGTTCATCAGGCGGTTCAGCAGCATCTGTTGCAGCAGGTGAAGTCCTATTTTCCCTAGGTTCTGATACGGGCGGTTCAATCCGTCAGCCAGCTTCTTTTTGTGGTGTCGTCGGATTAAAGCCAACCTATGGTCGTGTTTCCCGCTTTGGCCTTGTAGCCTTTGCGTCATCACTTGATCAAATTGGACCGATTACAAGAACCGTTGAGGATAATGCCTACCTGCTTCAAGCGATATCCGGCCTGGATCCAATGGATTCAACCTCAGCAAATGTGGACGTACCCGACTTTGCTAGTGCCTTAACTGGTGACGTAAAGGGTCTTAGAATCGCAGTACCAAAAGAGTATCTTGGTGAAGGTGTCAGCGAATCCGTCCGCCAATCTGTCTTAAATGCATTAAAGGTGCTCGAGGGTCTTGGCGCCGTTTGGGAAGAAGTTTCCCTGCCGCACTCGAAGTATGCACTTGCCGCTTACTATTTGCTTTCGTCATCAGAAGCCTCAGCGAACCTCGCCCGTTTCGACGGAGTCCGTTACGGCTATCGTACAAAGGATGCGGAAACGTTAATTGATTTATACAAAAAAACACGAGCAGAAGGTTTCGGTGATGAAGTAAAGCGACGGATCATGCTTGGAACGTTTGCACTAAGCTCAGGTTACTATGATGCTTATTACAAAAAGGCACAGCAGGTTCGGACATTAATCAAGCAAGACTATGAGAATGTTTTTGCCAAGTATGATGTGATTATCGGCCCGACTACACCAACGCCGGCTTTTAAAATTGGTGAAAAAATCGAGGATCCGTTAACGATGTATGCTAATGATATTTTAACGATTCCTTTGAACCTTGCAGGCTTACCAGGAATTTCAGTTCCGTGTGGCTTTGATGGCGGGCTGCCGCTAGGCTTACAAATCATCGGCAAGTATTTTGATGAAGCAACAATTTATCGGACAGCACATGCATTTGAACAGGCAACAGACTATCATAAACAGAAACCTGGATTATAGGGGGTGAAGACCGTGGAATTTGAAACAGTGATTGGACTTGAAGTCCATGTTGAGTTAAAAACAGATTCAAAAATTTTCTCGGCGAGCCCCAATCATTTTGGAGCTGAACCGAATACAAATACAAGTGTGATTGACCTGGGCTACCCAGGAGTTTTACCTGTCCTTAATAAAAAGGCGGTAGAATTTGGGATAAAAGCTGCCATGGCCATTAATTGCGAGGTTGCTACCCATACAAAGTTTGACCGCAAAAACTACTTTTACCCGGATAATCCCAAGGCCTATCAGATTTCCCAGTTTGACAAGCCAATTGGGGAACATGGCTGGATTGATATCGAGGTAAATGGCTATACGAAGCGGATTGGGATTACGAGAATTCATTTGGAAGAAGATGCAGGAAAGCTGAACCATGGCAAAGGGTATTCTTTATGCGATTATAATCGTCAGGGCACTCCGCTTGTTGAAATCGTTTCTGAACCGGATATTCGCACTCCTGATGAGGCATATGCCTATCTTGAAAAATTAAAATCAATTATCCAATATACAGGCGTTTCCGATTGTAAAATGGAAGAGGGCTCACTTCGTTGTGACGCAAATATTTCGATTCGTCCCGTTGGACAAGAAGAATTCGGAACGAAAACAGAATTGAAAAACCTGAACTCATTCAATTTTGTCCGCAAAGGGCTTGAATACGAAGAGAAGCGTCAACGCGAAGTGGTGTCTGCTGGTGGAACGATTGATCAAGAAACACGCCGCTTTGATGAAGCCACTGGGGCAACCTTGCTGATGAGGGTCAAAGAAGGCTCCGATGATTATCGTTACTTCCCAGAGCCGGATTTAATGGACTTGTACATTGATGAGGACTGGAAAGCAAGAGTTCGTGCCGAAATCCCTGAACTGCCAGACCAGCGTCAAAAGCGTTATGTAGAGGAGCTTGGCTTACCCGTTTACGACGCGAAGGTGTTAACTGTAACCAAAGAAATGGCTGATTTCTTCGAGGAGACAGTTAATGGCGGTGCGGATGCGAAGCTTGCCTCGAATTGGATCATGGGGGATGTTTCCGCCTACTTGAATGCTGAGCAAAAAGAGCTTCATCAAGTAGCCTTAACACCGGAAGGTCTAGCAAGCATGATTAAGCTAATCGAAAACGGAACAATTTCTTCGAAAATCGCGAAAACCGTTTTTAAAGAGTTAATTGAAAATGGCGGCGATGCCGAGAAAATTGTGAAGGACAAGGGGCTTGTCCAGATTTCCGATGAGGGAACACTTCTTAAAATTATTTCTGAGGTGTTAGATGCGAATCCGCAATCGATTGAAGATTTTAAGAATGGGAAAAATAAAGCGGTGGGCTTCTTAGTTGGGCAGTTAATGAAAGCAACTAAGGGTCAGGCCAATCCGCAGATGGTCAATCAGTTATTGCAGCAAGAATTACAAAAACGTTAAACGAAGCTGGCAGAGTCTATTCTGCCAGTTTTTTTATGGTTTGCGTGTTTCGACATTCTTTTCTCCATTTCCCGGGAAAAAGTCCTTTTCTTAAAAGGGTTTATCCCGCAACTAATCAAACGTTTGGTTAGTAAGGAATGATCAGGTATCGTGTCGAAGCATAAGAGTTTCCCTAAGATAACCCTAATATCGACTCGTTTCTTATTTTATTAGAGATAAATTATCGCTCGGGTCGACAAAGGGTTTTCACAATAAGTGGCGGAAACCCTTTATTTATATGGCTTCCTATCTAACTAATCAAACGTTTGGTTAGTTTTTTTGAAGTGTGTAAATTCAACAACCTTTTTTCCGGATTTAGGAGTAAAAGGTTGAAAGGGAGGGCTATACAACCTATTTAATTAAACGTTTGATTAGTTTACTGTTGGTCGAAGGGTGTAAATTTATAGGGAAATAAGGTGAATGGAAGGCTTAGCTGTCCCAGTTATCGACAAACTACTTATATGATTCCCGAGAGAAACTTTGATTTACCGGGGCTGATACCCGTTTTAATCAAACGTTTGGTTAGTTCTATATTTGTGGGAAAATAGTCGAGGTATGGAAATGAACACAGGCTAGTATCCTTTTTGAAAAATAGGTAAATTCAAAATACAAAGAGAGTATCTAAAGCTTTCTTAGATACCCCCTTTGTATTTAAAAGTTTATCATCGCACCGCGGTCATCAAAAATGGCTGAGGGATTCCAAGCGACTTCCCAAAGGTTATTTTCGGGATCGGCAAAATAGGCTGTCCGTCCGCCCCAGAAGGCATCACTTGGTTCTCTCAGTATTTTTGCCCCTGCACTGCGAATGCTTTCAATCGTTGTGTCAACTTGTTCTGGCTGATCCACGTTAATTGCAAAGGTCACACCATGAAAGCCCCCAGGAGATTGTGTAAATTCAATGCCGGCATCCTTTGCTAACTCAGCAATCGGAAATAACGAAAGCAGGACCCCAGCCGTTTTAAAGACAGCGTATTGATCTGAGCTTAATTCTGTCTCCACCCATCCCAGAGCTTGATAAAATTTCCTAAGGACCGGTAAATCGTAGGCACCGATCGTAAGCAAACTAACTCTTTGTGGAACCATGATTAAATCCCTCCATATAAATTATTATGTATTACTGTTCTCCAAAAAATTTCTATTCTCCTCCCTAACTTACGGATAATAGATTTTCGTAGTTTAAATCAGCAAATAAATGGTAAGATTTAAACAAAGTGATGTTAAAAATAAAGCGAGGTGCACGGATGACCATTTATATTGCGCTGTTACGAGGAATTAATGTTGGCAAGCATCACCGGATCAAAATGGCAGATTTAAAAAGTCTATTAGAAACAATGGGCCTAACCAAGGTGAAAACATATATTCAAAGTGGAAATGTTTTATTCGAAGCAAAAGACGAGGCGGAACTACTTAGCCAACGATTAGAGGGTGAAATAAATAAGTCATTTGGTTTTCCAGTCCCTGTTATTTTAAGAACAGCTGAGGAATACGAACAGATTATCCGTGATTGCCCCTATTCTCTCGATTCGCTTAAGGAAGGCGAGAGTATCCAACTAGCCTTTTTGGCGGAGGAACCCTCCCAAGCGAAAACGGAAATTTTACGCAGCTTCGAAAGCGAGCCGGACGAATGTTTTATAAAAGGGGAAGAAGTCTACCTTTTTTTACGGCAGAGCATCCTAGATTCAAAACTAGCATCACAGCTCACGAAACTAGGTGTTCCAGCGACAGTACGTAACTGGAAGACTGTCATCAAACTATCGACGATGGTAGAAGCTTTGAAATAAAAAAGCGCTCGGATCGATTGGATCCGAGCGTTAATCATGTTATTCGTTTTTTAATAAACGAACGCTTTCATTAAATTCCTTTTCAATCGCATCATTTTTCTTATAAGTGATCAAGCTGACAACCACCGCTACAATTAGATTGAAGACAAAGCCTGGAACTATTTCATAAAGCGTGTCACCAAGTCCAACATTTTTCCAAACGATAACGGTAACAGCACCGACGATCATCCCGAAAAGGGCTCCCCAATTCGTAATTCTTTTCCAGAATAAACTTAGCAGGATAACAGGACCGAAAGAAGCGCCGAAGCCTGCCCATGCATAGGCAACAAGGTCTAAAATGGTGCTATTTTGCTTGAAAGCTAGTGCAGCAGCAATCACAGCAACAAGAAGAACCGCCATTCTTCCTAGGAAGACGAGTTGTTTATCCTTAGCATTTTTGTTCATTACCATTTTGTATAAATCTTCTACAAGCGCACTTGAAGTCACGATTAATTGGGAAGAAATCGTGCTCATAATCGCCGCAAGAATGGCAGCTAAAGCAAATCCGGCGAATAGAGGGTGGAATAAAATCTGGCTTAATTCAATAAATACCGCTTCCGGATTCTTTAATACATGCTCAGGATGATCATGGAAAAATGCAATCCCAATAAATCCTGTAAAAATTGTACCGATAAGTGAGATAATCATCCAGCCCATACCAATTCGACGAGCGCTTTTTGTTTCTTTGATCGTTTTGATTGCCATAAATCTTACAATAATATGCGGCTGTCCAAAGTAACCTAAGCCCCATGCCATAGCTGAAACAATACCTAAAAAGGTTGTCCCTTTTAATAAGTCAAGTCTAGTAGGATCAATCGCTCGAATCGTTTCAAACGTTTCAGCGGGGCCACCCGTGTGAAAGATTCCGATTGCAGGAACAAGTGCTAGGGCAATCAACATCATTAAACCTTGAATAAAGTCTGTATAACTTACAGCCAAGAACCCACCAAATAAGGTGTAGGCAACCACAACACCGCCAACAATCAAGAGCCCAGTATGGTAACTCGTGCCAAACGAGCTCTCAAAAAAGACAGCCCCAGAAACCATTCCGGAAGAAACATAGAAAGTAAAGAATATAAGAATAACAATACCTGAAACAATACGGAGTAGTTTGGTGTTGTCTTTAAAACGGTTTTCAAGATAGCTAGGAATCGTGATGGAATCGTTAGCAACTTGAGTATAAGAACGTAAGCGAGGTGCAACTAGCAACCAGTTAAGATAGGCTCCAATCGTTAAACCGACCGCGATCCACGCATCTGCCAAACCGGTTACATAAATTCCCCCAGGTAAGCCCATTAAGAGCCAGCCGCTCATATCAGCAGCCCCTGCACTTAAAGCGGTTACAGCAGGTCCTAAAGATCTTCCCCCAAGCATGTAATCCGTAAGATTGCTAGTCTTTCGATAAGAATACCAACCGATAAAGAGCATAGCGGCAATATAGATTCCAATCGAGAGTAGTTGTAGTGATTCGTTAGACATATATTTCCTCCCCTGTTTTGTTATCGTAGAAAATACTTTTAATAATATTTCCTATATAAAAAATATTCTATCAACTTTAAAACTCTATTACTAGTGTAAAAATATGTTTTTATAAAGTAGGGAAAAATACTTGTAGTATAACATTGGCGAATCTGCTTAAGCAGTTCGATTGTAACGTTTACTTGAAACGACTATTATAGAAGCAAATGGAAAGGGTGCTGTGTAAATGGATTTAAATCAATGGTTTCAAAAAGGATTAACTGTCGATGGGTACATAAACGCGATGACCACGAATAAAGATGAAATGCTTACAATCTATAAGCAATTTACCTTAACGGACCAAGACAGAAATAAACTTGAGGCATTAAGACCGCAAAAATTACGAGCGATTGTCCTCTCAGAGGATTGGTGTGGGGATGCGATGCTGAATAACCCAATTTTGCTGAGAATAGCTAAGGCCGCCGGGATGGAAGTCCGTTTCGTGCTCCGCGATTCAAATCTGGAGTTAATGGACCAATATTTAACCAATGGTACGTCGAGAGCCATTCCAATTTTTATTTTTATCAATGAAGAAGGCAATGAAGTAGGCGTATGGGGACCAAGAGCACCTGAAATACAGGCATTTGTAATGGAAAAGCGTGCTGCCTTGCCAGATAAAGACGCTGAGGATTTCCAAGAGAAACAAATGGCAATGTTTAAGAGCTTTAAAGAAACCTATCAAACAGATGCTGATATTTGGCAAACCGTTGCCAATAGTATCTTATCGACACTGTTATAATAACAAAGAGAATCCCCTTGGCAAGGGGATCCTTTTCTCGTCCATATTAAATACTGCTGTTCTTTGGAGGGATGCGGTCGTTCTGCAAACTTTTATCACTGATTTTTGGCTCAATTCCAAGAATGAAATTACGGATGTTCGACCGGTGCAAATAAATTAAGAAAAAGGTAAATAAAAAAGAGATAAGTTCTAACTCAAAATTAGGAGAAACAAAGGCATATACGAGCATACTTAGACCAACGGTGATGGAGCCGAAGAATACATACTTTGTTAAAAAAATAACCAAAAAGAAGGTAATATAGGCAATCACTAATAAAGGAAAATTGGCAATCAACAGTGCTCCGGCAGTTGTAGCAATCGCCTTTCCCCCTCTAAAGCCTGCAAAAATTGGAAAGCAGTGTCCAACAACAGCAGCGAATCCAAAGTAAAGGGGTTCCGCCTCAAGATTGAAGTAAATTGGCATGTAGGATGCCAAAGCGCCCTTCGCAAGATCAATAATCAGGACGAAAATAGCTGACTTTTTACCAAGAACCCTCAATGTGTTGGTTGCACCAGGATTTTTGCTGCCATGATCCCGGATGTCTACACCAAAGACCAACCTGCCTACAATTAAGGCGGTGGGAACGCTTCCAATTAAGTAGGAAGCTAGAAGCAACAGCCAGAACATAAGCATCATTCCCTCATATATTATTTAAATAAATTCTCACATTATTTATAGATTCTATCACACTTCAGTGGTATTATTTTGTTGAATTCTCACTATTAGTAAGAAAAGGGAGCGCTCAACATGAGACAAATTGATTTTGGTCAAGTTGCTAATAGCTATGCATGCGCAAGAGAAGATATTCCCGTAACCTTGATGGATAGCCTCCATCTCCGCAATATTTTTTTTGAAGGAAAAAAAGTCGCTGATATCGGCTCGGGAACTGGTGTGTTAACAAGAAAAGTGGCCTTACGAAAAGCGGATGTTATTGGCATTGAGCCATCAAAGGAAATGCTAGAACAGGCAAAGGCTTTCAATCTTACGAAGAATTTTACCATTCCGTATCAACTGGGCAGTGCAGAGGATACAGGTCTAAAAGATTCACAGTTTGATATTGTCACAGTAATAAGGGCATGGCATTGGTTTGATCGTCCTAAGGCAATCCAAGAAATGAAAAGGATATTAAAAGCAAACGGGACGTTAATTGTTATTGATTCTGGTTTTCTATCAGGCACGCCTGCCGTTGAAAAAACCTTTGCAGTGCTAGCAAAATACGTTGAAGGCGGCTTATTGCCAGCAGGTTCGAAAGCAGAGTCCCAGATGCGGATGAACGGATTTCCCGTCGAGTGGTTTGCTGAATGGCAGACAAATGGTTTCGAACTAAGAGATTTTTATAAGTTAAATTACAGGGTCAACTATACAAAGCAGGAATGGATCGAGCGAATGGAGTCGATTTCATGGCTGGCAGGAATAGATGTAACAGTTCGAAAAGCGGCATTGGAGGAGTTAGCCAGTTCAATCCCTGATCAAGAATCCTTTGTCATTCCACATGAATGTAATGTTTGTATTTTAAGAATTGGTGAGTAGACCTTCTACTATTTACGTTATAATAACTTAAAAGATAAACTCATCACATGATGAATCAACATCGCCTTATGAAAAGGATGATCAATTTGAGTCAGAAGCTAAAAATTCAACAGCCTAAAATTCCATCAAGTCTAACACCATTAGACTTTAACGATAGAGAAGATTCTTACATTAACATGGCAATTATCAGCGACTGCTCGATATCACAAGAGGAAATTGAAAAGCTAAGTTTTGAAGAGGTTGTTTTTAGAAATGTAACCTTTCTCGATGGATCGTTTCGCTATATTCAATTAACTGATGTTTTATTTGATCGGTGCGATCTATCCAATGTGGATTTTACCGATGGAATTATCCACCGTGTCGAGTTTCGCGATTCAAAACTTTTAGGGTTAAATCTTGCAGATGCTACCCTTCGTAATGTCTTGTTTGAGAGCTGTAATCTGAATATGGGCTCGTTTGGATATGCTGATTTGAAGGAAATGAGATTTGAAAATTGTTCCCTTCGCAATGCTGATTACTATGATGCCAAGTTTAAAAAAATTGAATTTAAAAATTGTGATCTTGATGATGCGAATTTTACGGGAACCACTCTTAAAGGAGTGGACCTCAGCACCTGTAAATTTAACCGCTTAAATCTCTCGCTTGATAGTGTTGCAGGGTGCACGGTTTCTGCAGACCAGGCGCTAGGATTTGCGAGGCTATTAGGATTGGAAATTAAAGAATAATCTACGATATATCTGCTAAAACCGTGCGGCCGCCTTCGCACGGTTTTTTCTTGTGAAATTTTTCTGCCATGAAAATTAGCATGGTATGATAAAAAGGATTCGAAAAAATATTTTTTAAATTAGTGTAGGGTTTTTTCAATAACCTGTCGTCTATTAAAGTGAGTAACAACAAAGAAAGGGGGAGAGAACAATTACCGATACAGCCTTAATAGAAAATGTGTTGGAAGGCAATGATCACGCCTTTCGCCTTTTGGTTGAGAAGTACCGCAATGATGTGTTCCGGACCATCTTTGCTGTTCTTCGCGACCAAAAGGAAGCAGAAGACGCAGCACAGGAAGTATTTATGAAAATCTATACTTCTCTCCCCCAATACCAAAATCAAGGTTTCAAAACGTGGATGACGCGAATAGCTGTTAATCATGCGATAGATATCAAAAGAAAACAAGTGAGACGAAGAGAGGAAGTGGCGGAGGAACTCGAGCTGCAGTTAGTAGGGACACCGAAGGATAGTGTTGAAAAAGAGATAATGGAAATTGACCGAAGAAGGCTCGTCAGGAAGAAGCTTGATGAACTGCCCGAAAATTACCGTGATGTGATTTATGGATTTTACATAGCGGAAAAAAGCTATCAGCAAATGGCAGAAGAACAAAATGTACAGGTGAAAACGATTGAAACAAAGCTGTACCGGGCTCGCCATTGGATGAAAAAGAATTGGAAGGAGGACGATTTTTCATGAAGCATTACACTTATGATGAGTGGTTGCAATACGTTAATGACGAAATCAATGAGAATTCAAGGCAGGAATTAGAAGACCATTTATACTCGTGCGACCAATGTCTCAACCATTACTTAATGGCAATGGAAGCAAATGAATCATCGCTTCCAATTCTATCCGACATGAGCGAGTTTACCGATTTGGTCATGGCAGAGGTATCGAAACAAAAAATCGTGGTGCCTGACACCGTTAGAAACCTTAACCCTATGTTAATGGTTCCTTCGGTGCCTGACACCAAAAATGACACCAAAACCAAAATGGAGAAAAAACCTTTTTATCAGCAAGCGGCATTCCATTATCTTCTAGCTGCAGCGGCGACGATTCTGTTGACCTTCACGGGTGCTTTTCAGTCGCTCGCTACGTATGCAAATACGTTAGAAAGCCCGCAACCACAGGTTCAGAAAAAGAAGCATTCGGTCACAGAGGGTGTTATTAATAAAACTTTTGCATGGATGGATTCACTAGAAAAAAAGGAGGCAGTTAAGAAATGAAAAATCCGACAAAAGCATTGACCTTATCCTTATTTCCAGGACTTGGTCATATATATTTCGGCAACATGTTTCGCGGAGTACTATATCTACTGACCGTAATGGGGTTGGCGTTCGTCACTGTTATTGGGTTAGTAACGAATAATGAGGAAGTTGGCATTGTTACTTTTATGTTAGGACTATTCATTTACCTAATCAGTTTTATCGATATGGGTGTGCAGGTTTCTAAACATAAAAAAGCGCAGAAGACAGCGAACCCAGATGAACCGCAGCAACAGGCTTCCCAAGATTCAGAACGCTTCTATACTATCGTTTTGTCATTTATTCCGGGCCTTGGGCACTTCCAAATTGGATTGATGAACAGGGGTTTAACACTTTTGGCAACGTTTTTGGGGCTTGGGGTCATGGTTACATTTGTAACTGCACTTTCCAACCGCGGCGAATTTATGGTCTTTATGGCAGCCCTGCCGATTATCTGGGTCTACGGATTCTTTGATGCGGTTCAACAGGTAAATAAAAAGCAGCGCGGTGAGGAGCTTGTCGACAGAACGATTTTTGAAGACTTTGAAATGCGCCGCGAGGACGGGAAAAAGAGTAAGTCGATTGCTACCTTTCTTTCGATCTTCCCAGGGGCAGGCCACCTCTACTTAGGCTTACAGCGCCGGGGCATCCAGTTAATGGCAGCGTTTCTTTTTTCTATCTATATTTTAGATATCTTACGGCTTGGAATCTTCTTGTTCTTAATCCCAATCATTTGGTTTTACAGCTTTTTCGATGCCATGCAAAAGGTTTCAAAGTACGGGGAAGAAACGGTGGAGGATGTTCCGATTATTGCTTATTTCCTTAATCATCAGAAATGGGTCGGCATTGGACTTGTTTTGATGGGACTCTACTATCTAATGATGAACGTCCTGCTTCCAGCTTTTTCACCGATGTTAAGCAGGCTAATTGATATCGATGTGATGTATTGGGTTCAAGGTTATTTTCAAACGGGACTTGTTTGTCTGCTGTTGATTGGCGGGGGAATTAAACTTCTATCTGGAAGTAAACAAAAGCAAGGGGCTGAGAAGCATGAGTAAGTGGGGAAAAACAATTGCAGGGGCAGCTATAATCGGATTCGGGATTGGGTTCCTTTTTAGAAAAAGAAAGGGAGGAGAAGAAGCATGAGAACTTGGCGTGTTGGGACGTTTTCGATGGGGGCCTCACTCGTTTTCCTTGGCCTCTTCCTCTTTTTTTCAAAGTTTTTGGGGTTAGACCTTGTACAAGTTATGACGGCTTGGTGGCCGCTTTTATTGGTTGTTCTTGGAATTGAAATTCTCCTTTATTTGTTTTTGTCACGACAGGAAAAGCCGGTCTTAAAATATGATTTTCTTAGTATTTTCTTTGTAGGATTAATGGGAACTGCGGGAATTGTGTTTGCAATTTTAAGCACAACGGGGATTATGGGGAAGGTGGAAGAAGTGATGGCGAGGGAAGAGCGCTCGTTTGAACTGCCTGCTTTTTCCTACCAAATGGATGACAGCATCAAACGGGTGGTGGTCAGGACGGTGGGCCATCAGATGACGGTGGAGTCAACGGAGGAAAAGGAGGTATCATTGTTCGGTACATACCGGGTACAAACAGCCAAAAAAGAGAAGTTACTCCAAAGTGCGGATGATGTGATTTCAGCAAACCAAAAGGGTGATACGCTCTATTTAAACATGAAGTCACTGCCAAACGAAATGAGTCCGTTTAATGCAGCTGGGGAAGTAGCGGCGACACTTTTGGTTCCGAATCATGTGAAGCTTGAGGTGATTGGCAATGATAATGCGTTAACCTTAAAGCCGCGCTCGCTTGTGAACGACTGGAGTATTGAAAGTGTCGGATCGGTCGTTGTCGATGTGGCCGCAGCTAGAAATTTGAAGGTTGCTGCAGTAGGTGCCCAAGAGGTAAGAGGGAAAGATGGCGACTGGAAGGTGTCAACGGAAAAGGATTTAAATGGCATCGACAATGGCAGGAAAAATGCAGTTTTTCAATCTGGTGAAGGAAAATACCATATCAATATTGCCAATGCCTATGATGTTAGTCTTACTACGAATAAATAAATATATAGACAAGTGATTAGGCATACATGGCTAAATCCACTTGTCTAGTTTTTTGCAAAAAAATAAAAAAACGTTATGATAGGAGTTGGATGTTTGAAGAAAAAATAGTTTATCGGCTTGGTAATAAGTTTGTAAGCTAGGATAATAATTGGTAGAATATTGAATTGAGCAGATAACAATGCCGATTGTTGATTTCAAAAATAGGATGATGAAAACGATGAAAAGAGCAAGACTGATTTACAATCCTACCTCAGGACGTGAAATTCTAAAGCGGAATCTTCCAGAAATTCTTCAAAAGCTTGAGATTGCTGGGTATGAAGCTTCATGCCACGCAACCACTGGTGCAGGCGATGCGACCGAAGCAGCACGCTTAGCTGTAGAGCGTCAGTATGATATCGTCATTGCAGCGGGTGGAGATGGTACGATTCATGAAGTGGTCAATGGACTTGCGGAACAAGATTACCGTCCTAAATTAGGGATTATTCCAGCAGGAACCACGAATGACTTTGCCCGAGCCCTCCATATCCCCAGAGATATTGGACCAGCTGTAGATATTATCACTAAAGGTGAATTGATTCCCGTCGATATTGGACGTATCAATGATCGATATTTTATTAATATTGCGGGCGGCGGTAGACTAACCGAGCTTACATATGAAGTACCAAGCAAATTGAAAACGATGCTCGGCCAACTAGCCTACTACTTAAAAGGGATGGAAATGCTGCCTTCTATTAAACCTTCAGAAGTTTCGATTGAGTATGATGGGAAACTATTTGAGGGTGAAGCGATGCTCTTTCTTGTCGGGCTTACAAATTCGATTGGCGGCTTTGAAAAGCTGGCACCGGATTCTTCTATTAACGATGGACTCTTTTCATTATTAATATTGAAAAAGACGAATCTTGCTGAATTTATCCGGATTGCTACGTTGGCTCTTCGCGGTGAGCATGTAAATGATCCAAATGTCATCTACACTCAGGCCAACCGGATTAAAGTCCAGGCAGTAGATAAAGTCCAGTTGAATTTGGATGGGGAGTTTGGCGGCTTGCTTCCAGCCGAGTTTGAAAACTTGTACCGTCATTTAGAGGTGTTTGTTCCTCTTGACGATATTCGCCCGAATGATCGCCCCACTGACTGGGAATCGGGGAAAAGATATAGCTAAGAGAAAAGTTCGTTCCAATCGGAGCGGGCTTTTTTTACAGGTGAAAAAGGGAATTGTGTAATAGTCCTAGAATAATGTCTGTAATGAAATGAGAAGGGGCGTTGTGAATTGAAGGCGTTAATAAATATCGATTATACTTATGATTTTGTGGCGGTTGATGGGGCGTTA
The DNA here is from genome assembly GCF_051842875.1 of Neobacillus sp. C211. Lineage (NCBI taxonomy): Bacteria > Bacillati > Bacillota > Bacilli > Caryophanales > Bacillaceae > Neobacillus > Neobacillus sp. C211. The sequence continues at coordinate 137,483 of NZ_JBPXRO010000008.1, read as the reverse complement.
ACATGCGGTGAGCCTGGACAAAAAATCGAAGGAAGGATGGTTGAACTGACAAATGAGTTTGTTACGAAGGGTGATTATGTTGTATTTGCCATTGATGTCCATGATCAGGGTGACGAATACCATCCAGAAACGAAATTGTTTCCGCCGCATAACCTTCGCGGGACGTCAGGAAGAGACTTGTTTGGCGCGCTGAAGGAAGTGTTTGAAATGAATGAACAACGTGAGAATGTTACCTTTATGGATAAAACAAGATACTCTGCTTTCGCGGGAACAGACCTTGAAATAAAATTACGAGAGCGCGGAATTACTGAAGTTCATTTGGTTGGCGTCTGCACCGATATTTGTGTTCTTCATACAGCAGTAGATGCTTACAATAAAGGATTTAAGATTGTGGTATATAAGGATGCCGTGGCTTCTTTTAATCAGGCGGGTCATGAATGGGCCCTCGGACATTTTGAACAATCCCTTGGAGCAATAGTTAAATAGACTTTTAAGGGTAATATTGGTTATAATGAGGTAAAGCTGAAATAGTATTTCGGAGGTCTGATTATGAAACACTTTTATCACGATGATAGTTTAACTCTGCATACCGATCTATATCAGATCAATATGGTAGAAACGTATTGGAGAGATGGGATACATAATAAAAGCGCGGTCTTCGAACTATTTTTCCGCAAGCTTCCGTTCGGGAACGGCTATGCAGTATTCGCTGGATTGGAGAAGGTAATCCAGTTTATTCAAGGCTTCCGCTTTAGTGAGGAAGACCTCGAGTATTTGCAAAATGAAGTAGGTTACAAGGAAGATTTTATCCAATATCTTAGAGAAATTCGTTTCACCGGAACAATCTGTGCGATGAAAGAAGGAGAGCTTGTTTTTGGCAATGAACCGATCTTACGTGTGGAGGCTCCGCTTTGTGAAGCCCAATTGATTGAAACGGCGCTGCTTAACATTGTGAACTATCAAACATTAATTGCGACGAAGGCATCTCGTATCAAGCAAGTCGTGGGTGATGAAGTGGCGATGGAATTTGGGACAAGACGGGCCCAGGAAATGGATGCTGCGATTTGGGGAACAAGAGCAGCCTATCTTGCCGGTTTTGAATCAACAAGCAATGTAAGAGCGGGAAAGCTGTTTGGCATTCCTGTATCTGGAACACATGCCCATTCGATGGTCCAAGCATATAAAGACGAATATACGGCTTTCATTAAATATGCAGAATCACACAAGGATTGTGTCTTTTTGGTTGATACATATGATACACTCCGCCTCGGTGTTCCTAATGCGATCAAAGTAGCGAAAGAGTTAGGCGATAAGATTAATTTTATCGGAATTCGTCTTGATAGCGGCGACCTTGCTTACCTTTCAAAGGAAGCGCGCAAAATGCTCGATGAGGCAGGATTCACCAATGCAAAGATAGTTGCCTCAAGTGATTTAGATGAATATACAATAATGAGCTTGAAATCACAAGGCGCCAAAATCGACAGCTGGGGAGTTGGTACAAAGCTGATTACAGCTTACGACCAAGCTGCACTGGGTGCAGTTTATAAAATTGTGTCTATTGAGGATGAAACCGGAAAAATGGAAGATACGATCAAGATCTCATCCAATCCGGAAAAGGTTACAACCCCAGGATTGAAGAGGGTTTATCGAATCATCAATAATACAAACCACCATGCTGAAGGTGATTATATTGCGTTAGCGGACGAAAAGCTGCCTGAAAAACGGCTGCGGATGTTCCATCCAACCCACACGTATTTGAATAAGGTGGTTACCAACTTTACAGCAAAAGAATTACATGAAGAAATCTTTTCTAAAGGTGAGCTTGTTTATGAAATGCCTTGCTTGGAAGAATCCCGTGATTATTTGAAGCAAAACCTTGATGCACTTTGGGGCGAGTATCAGCGGATTACGAATCCAGAAGGTTATCCAGTTGATTTGAGTCAGAAATGCTGGGATAACAAGATGAGGAATATTGAAGAGGTTAAGGACAAGGTAGAGGCAATGAAAAGGTAACAATCATGCGTTCTTTTGATAAGAAAGGGCAGACTTAAGGGGGTTTATTTCCCTTTTGAGTCTGCCCTTCGTTTATTTTTGTTTAAAGAAATCGACAAAGGCATGGAAAATTTCGATACCCTGGTAGGTAAGCATACTTGCGGCTGATACTGAAAAGAAGCCAATGATTACAAAGCGGATCCACATATTAATTTCCTCCCTTATTATGGTGTTAGCTTATTATTCGGGAGGGTGGATCACATAGTTTGATTGATGAAAGATGGGAATAAGAAAAATAAAGCTTTTGTGAAAACTTATGAACAAATAAATGAGTGGAGTTAGTGCTGCTGAAAGGATGGTCGTAAGGATAAAGTGAGTTTGTATCACAACGGGCAGCTTTTTTTCATCACCCCATTGATCTTTCACTTTGCCATCATCTACGTTGATGATTGCTTTGATATCAGGATGAGAGTGTGAAAGTGTATATGAAAAGTGGCTAAAGGTGAAAGTAAGGAAGGCAAGGAGTAACGGAATGGAAAGGTTTTTTAGCATCTTCATCAATATCCTCTCCTTCCTTATAATGAGATTGTTTTAATCATATACACTTTTATTATATTTGGAAACAAAAATATTCTGACAATTTTCGTGGTCTTATTGAAAAAAAGGCTTTTGTCCATTAACAGGTTTCGCAATCAGTCATGCTTTGTGTTACAATCTTAGCAGTCAAAACGAGCAAAGGAAGAAACGTATGAGCAGAATAGTACCAGTTAATAAAAATGATTACATAGATGTAGTTTTTGAAGATTTAACCCATGACGGAGCGGGTGTGGCCAAGGTTGATGGGTACCCGTTATTTGTCCCGAACGGACTGCCGGGCGAAAAGGCAAAAGTGAAGGTGATTAAGACAGGCAAAGGGTACGGCTTTGGGCGATTGGTCGAGCTTTATGAAAAAAGTCCGTTCCGAGTCGATATTGAGAGCGGTGATATCCAAAAATATGGTGGCTGCCAGCTCGAGCACATCAGCTATGAAGGTCAGCTGAAATATAAAGAAAACCAGGTCCGTCAGGTGCTCACACGAATCGGTAAACTGGAGGATGTTGTTGTTCATCCCATTCTAGGGATGGACCATCCCTTGCATTACCGCAACAAAGCACAGGTACCTGTTGGGGAGAAGGATGGCAAATTGATTGCTGGCTTCTTTAAACCAAGGAGCCATGAAATTGTTGATACGAATGAGAGTGTCATTCAATTGCCTGAAATTAATGAAGCGGTCCAGACGGTAAAGGAAATATGCAGCGAGCTAGGGATTCGTGCGTATCACGAGGAATCTCATAAAGGTGTACTCAGACACATTATGGCCCGTTATGGTCAGCGGACGGGAGAGCTCATGGTAGTAATTATCACGAGGACGGCGGATCTTCCTCAGCAAAATATGCTGGTTGAGCAAATTGTTGCGAGGCTGCCAAAGGTAAAGTCAATCGTCCATAATGTCAATTCGAAGCGCACAAACGTCATCATGGGGGAAAAAACGAGCGTTTTGTGGGGGAATGAAGTCATCTATGACTATATTGGGGATGTGAAATTTGCCATTTCTGCACTGTCCTTTTACCAGGTAAACCCCGTTCAAACAAAGGTGTTATATGAGAAGGCGCTTGAATATGCGGACCTTAGCGGTGAAGAAAGCGTCATTGATGCTTACTGTGGAATCGGAACGATTTCTCTATTTTTAGCACAAAAAGCAAGAAAGGTATTCGGCGTAGAAGTTGTTCCAGAGGCAATAGAGGATGCTAAGCGGAATGCAGCGTTAAATGAGATGACGAATACAGAGTTTGCTGCAGGGGAAGCGGAGGTTGTTATACCGAAGTGGTATAAGGAAGGTAATGTCGCTGATGTCTTGGTTGTTGACCCGCCGCGCAAAGGCTGTGACGAGGCCTTGCTGCAGACCATTATTGAGATGAAACCGAAAAAGGTCGTTTATGTATCCTGTAATCCTGCTACCCTAGCGAGGGATTTACGGATATTGGAAGACGGAGGATACAAAACGGTCGAAGTGCAGCCGGTTGATATGTTTCCGATGACGACGCATGTGGAGTGCTGTTCACTACTGGTATTGAAAGACAAATAAATGAATGTGGCCGTGTGTGTAAAAAAGTCTCTCTGATTTTCAGGGAGGCTTCTATTTTTTCTTTAATGGTTATTTGTCTTTATTCAGTCAGAAAGATTTTTATGTGCTCGTGTGATAAAATAAAAATAGGAACATGCGTTCTCTTAATGGAAATATGACAGTGGGGATGGTGTTACTAATGGGTGAGTTAAATATTAAGCGAAAGAAACGCCATGTTGATTTAAGGTGAGTTCGTAAAATTTGCATGAGGCCGTAGCGTCTTTCCAATTGGAAGGGCGTTTTTGTTAATCCGGGACTGCCCTTCTAGGCCATAATGAAGCTGGGTCCCGGCTCTCCTCCATAAGGATCGTACCTTTTTTCTGTATCTACGTATTGACACTTAAAACCTTGATCTTAATGTCCAGAAGTTATTTTAATACCTGCAGCCCCTGTAATAATACACATAATCAATAGGATTGTTCTTAAACTTCTAGGTTCATTAAAGAAGATCATTCCTGCTAAAACACTTCCAACAGAGCCGATACCGGTCCATATTGCATAGGCAGTCCCCACTGGAAGAGAAGTTAATGACAAAGAAAGAAAATAAAAGCTTAAACTCCCAAAAAAAAGACACGCTACAGAGGGGAGTAATTTTTTAAACCCGTCTGCACGTTTCAGGCTTATAACACTACCAATCTCGGCAAATCCGGCAATAAGAAGAAAAAACCAAGCCATTGAATCATCCCCTAACCTTGTATAAATCAATTCATTTTCTTTAATGTTTAGGTTGTGCTGGACTAATTTTTATTCCAATTATTCCTAATATCATTAAAGCCACAAAAAATACTTTCAGTGGATTAATGGTCTCTCCCCAAAAAAGCATCCCAGTTACTACTGTTCCCACCGTTCCTAATCCAGTAAAAAGGGCATAACCAGTTCCTAAGGGAATTGAATGTAAAGCTTTTGAAAGTAAAAAGAAACTAAAGAGTATAATAACTACAGTTACTATACTAGGTATAATTTTGGTGAATCCGTGTGAATATTTAAGACCGATCACCCAGACAATTTCCAAAAGTCCTGCCATTATGATATAGATCCATGCCATTTTATCGCTCTCTCCTTCGACATTGACACTTATTATTGAACCACGAAGTTCTCCATATATCGATAAATCGCATAAGCTACCCCATTCTCATCATTTTTAAGGGTTGTCGTTGTACAAACAGCTTTTATGACATCTTTCGCATTTCCCATCGCTACACTGTATCCAACTTTCTGGAACATGGATAAATCATTGTTGCTGTCCCCGATTGCCATAGCCTGATCTAAGAAGCCATTCATCGAGAAAACCAATTTTTCAAGGGCCATCCCTTTTGAAGCTCTTTTACTAGTAATTTCAATGTTATGATCAGCAGATGAAACAACCATCAACTCATCAAACTTTTTGAATTGGTTCCATGCTTCCTCTAATTTATTTTTATCAAAAGAACATGCTAAAATGTTATAGAATTCTTCCTCCTGTTTTAAGATATCATGATAGTTTTCAACTAAAACATATCCAAACTGGTCAAATTGCCTTTCCGCTACTTCAACTAATTCTTTCATATCTGAATTCAAATCTGCGCTTTTCAATCTTTGAATCTCATTATGGAAATGTTCTCTTCCCTTTTCAAGAGTATAAATGGCTTTATCAGTAAACACTTCGTAATAATAATTCCGTTCATCTAACCATTGGAGAATAGATTCGACACGATCTTTAGTAATCGTAATAGAAGAAATGCACTTTCCGCTTTTTGAATGAATGGTTGCACCATTTGTCCCGATTACAAATGGGGAAATCCCGGCTTTTTCACAAATTGTTTGAACGTCAAAATAAGCCCGTCCTGTTGAAATAACTACTTCAAAGCCTCTATCTTGGGCATATTGAATCGCCTTTATATTTTCTTCACTAATTTCATTCTGGTCGTTTAATAATGTTCCGTCTAAATCTATCGCAATGAAACTCATGCTATATAGCTCCTTTTCTCATTCTATCTATTAAATTTTCTTTCTAGCTTTTTTACCTGTTATTAATAAAAATCTAATCAAAAAAGAGAGAGAACTCCCTCTTTCGTCTCGATATGTCCTTTTATGGATTGACTATGCTTGAATCCAATTGATTTCCTCTAATTTTGAATGATTTCTCCATTCCTCTGGAAATGGTTGCTCGCAGACAATCACATCGACTTTTTCTAGAGGACAAACTTTACAAAATGTATCGACACCAATTTTAGAGTAATCCGTTAGCAATACAACTTGCTTTGATACCTCGACCATCTTGCGTGAAACTAATGTTTCATGTAAATGATAATTACTAACCCCACTTTGAATAGAAACACCACCAGCTGAAATGAACGCTTTATCAATATTAAATTGATTTAACATTTGTTCAGTGAGACCGCCGCATATAGATTGCTGCATTGGATCAATTTGACCACCTAGTAATAGAATTTGTCCTGTAAACTTATTTTGATTGAGCGATTCGGTCAACACAGACGACACAGGAAGAGAATTGGTTAAAATAGTAATGTCTTTTATATTTTCAATACACTGCGCAAATTCAAGCATGGTTGTCCCTACATCAATGACAATCACATCTCCGTTAGAAATGAGTTCTACTGCTTTTTTCCCAACCTTAACTTTCTCTTCTTGATTCACCGTTGTACGCTGTGTGAATGGAGGTTCCTCAAATTCAAAGACTTTTTTAATCGCTCCACCGTAAACCCTCTTTAAAAGTCCTTTTTCCTCTAATATCATCAAATCGCGTCGAATCGTTTCCTCTGAAACATAAAATTGATCAACTAATTCCATAACTTTTACTTTTCCCATTTTGTTCAGTTCTTTTAAAATTTCATTCTTTCTTTCTTCTGGCAAAACAGACATAATTTCTTCCTCCTATTAAGAAAAGCTTAATCTTCCGCCTAGGGGCGACATGTACAAGCGCATTCTAATTGGCTAACATAATGCATTCTTTCTTGGGTACAAGAATGTGGACCTGTGCTCCTTGTTCAAACATTTTCCCTTGGTGATGAAGATCATCTACAATGAAAGCGGACGCTGCTGTTTCTACTTCATATCTTAAAACATTTCCTGTCATGGTAACATCTTTAATAAACCCTTTAATACCCCAGTTCGCTTGTAAATCCAAATGATCTTTACCAGCAGAAACTAATTGTAAAACTTCAGGACGAATGGCTACCTCATTCCCGACTAACTCTGTACTTTGAACAAGTTTACGGAAAACGTCAATATTTAAAACATTGTAATTTCCGATAAATTTCGCCACAAATGTATTGGCTGGCAAGGTATAAATTTCTGTTGGAGAACCGGATTGGACAATTTTTCCTTTATTCATAACAAAAATCCGATCCGACATTGTCATGGCTTCTTCCTGATCATGGGTCACAAAAATTGTGGTAATATCTAATTCTTTCTGGATTCTCTTCAATTCCTTTTGTAAGTTTTTTCTGATTTTTGCATCTAATGCACTTAACGGCTCATCCAATAGCAGGACCTTTGGTTCCATAACAAGTGCGCGTGCAAGTGCCACCCTTTGTTGTTGACCGCCAGATAATTGATGAGGATAGGACTGTTCTTTTCCAATCAAATCCACCATTTCAATCATCTTGGTTACTCTTGGTTTAATATTCTTTGCCTTCTTCATTTTAAGACCGTAAGAGATATTTTCAAAAACGTTCATATTCGGGAATAATGCATACGATTGAAACACCATTCCTACTTCACGGTTACGCGGTGATAAATGAGTAATATCTTTTCCATCAATGAAGATGCTTCCTGTATCCGCATCTTCAAGTCCGGCAATGGATCGTAATAAGGTGCTTTTTCCGCACCCGCTTGGTCCCAGAAGAGTCGCAAATTCTCCCTTTTTTAATGTCAATGAAATATTTTCTAGCACGACTTGATGATTATAACCCTTCGTCACGTGATCAATCGTTACAAAGCTCATGAATTTTCACCTTCTAAAGCTGTATTTTTTTGACGGTATGAATGAGAACGTTTCTTATTAGAAAAGACAGGAGCTTTCTCTTTTCTAAACGTAAGTTTTAATACAGTCCCCGTTAAAAGTAAAATGATAGAGTAATACGTAATCACAATGGCACTTGTTAAGTGACCACTGCTGTTGAGTTTATCGGCAAGATAAATTTGAATCGTTTCAAATCGGCCCCCGACAAGCAAATTGGCAAACGCAAACTCACTAAATAAAAGCGCAACGGATAATAAGGTAGACACTAAAATACCAGAGATAATATTGGGAAACACAACTGTACGAAACGCTTGGAATTTTGTGGCCCCAAGTAATTCGGCCGCATCGACAAGCTGGACCGCATTCACCGTACGAAGGCTGTTGCGAATACCTTGGTACATAAATGGCAGAATGGTTATGAAATAAGCACCAATTAAAATCCATGGTGTTCCGGCTATTTGAATCGGTCCATCTGAATATACTTTGATTAATCCTACAGCTCCAACAATAGGTGGTATGCCATAAGGAAGCATAGCGGCTGCTTGAAGCCATTTTTCCCATTTACCGAAATAGACAGTGATGATAAAAATCGTTGGGAGCATAATTACCACACTTAGACCAACCGTCACGACAATTAAAAACAGGGTATGTTGTAAAGCCTGATAAAACCGTTCATCTTGAAATAATTCGATATACCATTTCACCGTATAACTCTCTGGTAGAATCGTATGATCCCATTTTCCAGCCATCGAGAATAAAAACGTTCCTACTAGCGGGATTAATAAATAGATAACAAGCAATCCCACGATCACTTTATGAAACACTAATGAAGACTTCATCGTAAATCCCTCCTAATGCGACGCATCATTCGTTCATTGAACCACATCGCCCCGATCATGGTCACTGCTAGAAGAACACCCATCGCACTGCCCAACTGAGGCTTTAAGGAAACGTCACTCGATACTAAAGAGGCAATTTGCAAGGAAAATAAATTATAGTTGCTTCCGACAAGTGCATAGGCTGTCGCATAAGCTCCCATCGCATTCGCAAACAAAATACTAAATGTACCGGCAATACTAGGTAAAAGAACCGGGATCCCGATGTGGCGCCAAAAGGATAAGTTCGTTCCACCTAATAAGGAAGAAGCTTCTTTCCATTGTTTTTTAATTCCCTGATAGGATGGGTAAATAAGCATAACAGCAAGCGGAATCTGGAAATAAATATAAACCAGAATGAGACCTGTCCAAGAATATAAATTAAAGTCTGCAAATATATCCAAACCAATCTTAGAAAAAAGCAGCGTAAACAATCCGTTGTTTCCAAGTAAAATAATATAGGAAAAAGAAAGCGGAATTCCTTCAAAGTTTGAGGTCATATTGGCAATCATCAGTAAGCGATTTTGTATTTTTTGTGAGAACTTTGTAAACGAATAGGCTGCAATGACTGCTATAATCACAGAAGTTACAGCAGAAAATAAGGAAATGACAAGGCTATTTTGAATGGCTTGTAAGTAAAATTTACTTTTAAATATGGTTGTATATTGATTAATCGTAACTTGAATTCCATCGTCTGCATAAAAACTATTTTTAATCATTGCCACTAATGGCCCCAGTTCAAATCCAATCACAAATATAATAAATGGCAGTAAAAGAGCTAATAAGTAAATTTTTTGTTTTTTTATTTTTCGCATGACTTCTCGCTCCTCTATGTTCTCTAACAATTTGGGAATTGGTCTAACAATACGTTCGTTAAACCAATTCCAGTCAACCTTCATTCTAATGTAGAAGAGGGTATCTTTTTTAAATGGAAATTTTTCCCTTCAGACCCGGCAATTGATATGAAATCATTTTATTGGACGGCTCAATATTTAAAAGTTCACAAACTAGTGGTGCAAAAGCTAATTGCGGAACCACATCACTGTAGACGCCAGGCTCAACTTTTGGACTAATGATAAAGAGCGGTACATTACGCTCACCATCAGTTGTGCCGCCATGGTTGCCATATTCACTCATTCCATGATCAGATGTAATTAAAATGTGGTAACCTTCTTTGATCCAAATTGGCAAAAGTTGTGCCAACAAGCTTCCAATTTTTAAGATTTGTTCACGATATTCTTTCGATTCTGAACCGAAAATTTCTCCTTTTACATCTACACCGAGCGGATGGATATATAAAAAGTGTGGGTCATACTTTCTGCGCAAGGCTTCTGCGTCCATTAACACATGACTGTCTGGATAGTCGTCGTCCCAATAGAATTTTCCATATTGAATCGGCTTAGACTCATCCTCTTGCTCACGATCTTCAATAAAATGGAATGGCGCCCGATTATAAAGTTCGCTTACCCAGTAATACGATACCGTTCCGTTCCTTAAACCGTTCTCTTTCGTCAGATGAAAGAGACTTTTCTCGGTAGATAGTTGAACAGCTTGATTGGATGTAATGCCGTTGACAGATGCCGGTGTACCAGTAAGCAACACTTCATATAGTGGACGGGAAAGACTTGGCAGCTCCGATTTAACCTTGTAAAGTGCTGCCTGATTGGTTTCCACAAGATGTTGAATATATCCGAGAGCTTCACAGGCTTTATCGTATCTCATCCCATCGACAACAATAGCGATTACTTTATTTGACATGGACTACCACCTCTTCTTGCCAAAGCTGTGGCAACGTTTTAGCTGTTTCTTCCCAGGCTTTGTAATCTTTAATTGGTTTTGCATTCTTGTACTCTTCTTTTGGAATCATTTTATCCGCTACTTCTTTCGGAAGTTCCACATTATCGCGAATAGGACGGGCAAACCCTTTAGCTAAGTTAATTTGTCCCTCGTCGCTTAAGATATATTCTCTAGTGGCCATTGCGGCATACGGATGCTTCGCATATTTGTTAATAATCGTGGTATAGCCGCTTACGACCGAACCTTCCTTTGGAATGGTGGCATCGAACTGTTTACGATTGATTTGTTCAGCATAACCAAGGGCATTGAAATCCCAAACAATGGCCACTTCCACTTCCCCTTTTTCGATGTTTGCCGTCTTGGCATCCGTTAAGCCAAGACGTCCTTGCTTGGCAAGCTTAGCAAAAAAGTCAATTCCTGGTTGAAGATGTTTTTCGTCACCGCCGTAAGCCATTGCAGCAGCGAGAACGGCCATTTGGTTCTGTGTACCACGCTGAACATCCCCAATGGTTACTTTATAATTTCCTTTTAATAAATCAGCCCAAGATTTTGGCGGATTCTTCACTAATTCTTTATTCGTTAAGAAGGCAATCGTTCCTTGGTAGCCGACAACCCAATCCCCGTTGTCATCTTTTGCCCACTCAGGTACATCGTTCCAATATGACGTTTTATAAGGGAGGGTTAATTTTTTCTGTTCGGCGATAGGTCCGAAGGAAATCCCTACATCACCGATATCCGCAGTGGCATTCTCTTTTTCAGCTTCCATTTTAGAAATTTCTTCGGCGCTGGATAAATCTGTATCCGTGTGTTTCAATGTATATTTTTTCGTCACTTCATCCCATGTTTCTCCCCAGTTTGCCCATGAATCAGGCATACCGGCACTATTCACTTCGCCCTCTTTTTTGGCTTTTGTTTCAATTTCTTTCAAGGATAATGAGTTGGGATCCTTAACAACTGTAGCAGTTGGCTCTTTTGTCGTTCCACAAGCAGCTAATCCTAGTACACTCACTCCTAACATCACAGCTTGAATCGACTTGTAACAATTCTTCTTGAATGTGTAATTCATAAAAAGTGCCTCCATTTAGTGTGGAATTTTTGATGTTTATTAATGTTTGTTACGGATTTATCATAATCAAACAATGTTAATTCCACATAAATCCAACGTAAAGATTTTGTAAATCAGCTCTTTATTTCTCCAAATCATCAGCTTTGGGAAAATGTTGTTTACTATCTTTGCGGGTATTGCTCAATTTGAGAGAGATTTAACTTCTGAACGGGACAAAGGAAGGGAGTCTGGCTGCAGGGAAAAGAGGAAAATATCCTGGAAGACCGAAAACCGATGAGGAAAAGGTTAAGTATGCCTTGTATCTTATAGACCAAGGGTTGAGTCGTACGGATGCTGACGAGAAGGCTGGTATTTCTTGCATGACTTTGTATCGTAATATTCAAAAGAACAATGGAATTGAGTAGCATAACTAAAAGCTCATTTTATTAGAGAGGATCTATCATCAGTTTAATGAACTGGTGGAGGCCTTTTCTTACATATTTGCAGTCATATGAGCGTAAATGTTCATTGTTGTATTAATGTCTGTATGTCCTAAACTCTTTTTAATCTCTTTTACTCCTACACCGCCATCATTTCGTTCAAAGATAAATTGGTTATCTACATATAATGTAATGAGTAAAGGGATTTAATAATGAAACTTATGGAGTTTTAGATAACAACCATGCAAGAGCTAACAATTTTGCTTGTTCTAGAGGGGTTATTACTAAGAAATAATTAGATTTATAGGTAAATACACATTTTTGAGAGAACGAGCTGATAGGTCAATGACTAAAGAATATGATGATGTGAGATTAAAAAGTAAAGGAGTTCATTTTATGTATCCTAGTCCTATACCTCTGTATTATAGCAATCCATATAGTGAGCCAGCTTATTTATATTCAACTCCATTCCAAGAGGAGAATTATTACTATGCAGCCCTCGATGAAAGACAATTTGGCGGTCAACCTCCGTTTGCACCGCCGGGTCAAGGGCCAGGGGCTGGAGCGCCAACTTCACCGCCGCCATCCTATGTTCCCGCACAAACACAACAAGTAGAACAATTTGCAGTTGATCCAGGCAGTATCAGAAGATGTTTATTCAGATTTACGTATGTATGGCTAAGAGGATTTCAGCAATTTTGGTTTTATCCAACCTTCGTTGGCCGAACCTCTGTCTCAGGGTGGCGTTGGACTGGATTTAGATGGGTTTATATGGGAATAAGTTTACGACAAATTCAATCGTTTACTTGCATTTAATAAGAAACTGTATTGTTTTATATTTCTTCCTATTAAATATATAAATTAAAGAACGTATAAAATACGCTTATAAAAGGTGAACAAAGCTACATCCGTCAATAAATTTCGGTTTCTACAGTCAGCAGTCCATACATGTGGAGTGTGTGTCGCAACTCATTTTAAGAGAAGGCAACTAACCCATTTGGGTGTTGCCTTTTTACGTTTCTTGTACGGATTAACAAAACTGTATTGAATATGGACAGTGCCATCGTGATTACAAGTGGTTTTCTCAACCAGAGAATGAAGTAATTGTGTTTGATAAGAAGTTATTAAGCATGATATAAGTATAAAAGAAGTGGAACATTTGGCTTTATATTTTTTGACCGAGAGTTTGAAGTTGTATCCATAGTGAGAGGATTTGAGTTTGAAATGATAGATAATTTTTGGCGTGATTTACCACGACCATTTTTTGTACTTGCACCAATGGAAGATGTGACAGATGTTGTTTTTCGTCACGTAGTAAGTGAAGCCGGTCGACCGGATGTATTTTTCACAGAGTTTACAAACTCGGATAGCTATTGTCATCCAGAGGGCATGAAAAGTGTGCGTGGCCGTTTGATTTTTACAGAAGATGAACAGCCAATGGTGGCACATATTTGGGGGGATAATCCCGAATATTTCCGTCAAATGAGTATTGGCATGGCAGAGCTAGGATTTAAAGGCATTGATATTAATATGGGCTGCCCTGTACCGAATGTGGCATCGAGAGGGAAGGGTAGTGGCCTTATTCTGCGTCCAGACGTTGCGGCAGAACTTATTCAAGCAGCAAAAGCGGGCGGACTGCCTGTCAGCGTGAAAACACGACTTGGCAATAAGGATGTAAATGAGTGGGAGGAGTGGCTAACGCATATTTTAAAACAGGATATTGCGAACCTTTCTATTCATTTACGTACAAGAAAGGAAATGAGCCAAGTAGATGCGCATTGGGAGCTAATTCCGGAAATCAAAAAATTACGTGACCGTATCGCACCAAATACGCTACTAACAATCAATGGAGACATTCCTGACCGTCAAACTGGGCTGCAGCTTGCTGATCAATATGGTATTGATGGCGTTATGATCGGGCGAGGTATTTTTAAAAATCCTTTTGCTTTTGAAAAAGAGCCAAAAGACCATAGCAGTAAAGAATACCTTGATCTTTTAAGACTGCAGCTTGATCTTCAAGATCAATATGCGGAAGTACTGCCACGTTCAATCACAGGGCTTCATCGCTTTTTTAAAATTTATGTCAAAGGATTCCGTGGAGCTGGTGAATTAAGAAATCAATTGATGAACACGAAATCAACAGATGAAGTGCGTGCATTACTTGATAACTTTGGAAAAGATTGTTGATGGGACGCGGACAGTGAAATGATGTAACTCTCAAAAAGTTAGAGAAAAAATGAATCACATCAACTCATGTGTACTTTTTTTATTCAGTTTGAAGTTCCGTTACAGCCGGCAACTTTTGTTTTGATAAAGTCTGTTTTCTGAAAGAAAAAGGTCTTAAAAATGTAATAAACCCACCACCACCCTTGTGTTGCCACATACACTCAATACATGTGGAGTATGTGGCGCACCTCATATTAAAAGAAGGCAACTAACCCTTTGGGTGTTGCCTTTTAAAGGTACTTTAATGATTTACTATTATGTTCACATAATTGTAGAAAAGCTTTTGAAAAGACTAAATTTATATGAATTCTAATGTGATATTATTTTATCTGAAGGAGGTATCAAAATGGATAGGTAAACCATGTAGGCATATTATCATTATAAGTTTCCTAAGACTAATTATTTCTGGTAAGTAAATTTATATCTGAAGGAGGATAATTAATGGGTCACGATATATCAGGATACAATAAAGCAGGAAAAGAAATTGCTTACGCTCGTTTTAGCATGGGGAATTATAATGCTACCATACTGTATAATTTACTTGATGCAAATAATTACTATGCAGGAGTAAGTGGATCAGGCGACAGTTCTATCTTCTCGATACAACAAATTGAAAAGGCTATGAATGTCTACAAGCAATTTTACAAAAATGGTAATTCTCTGTCAGAAAGTGATTTCTTAACTTGGGATCAAAAACAAATCCTGAATTTTATACAGAATTGTTTAGGAACAGCAAAAATAGAAGGGAGTGTAAGAGTGTATTTTGGCTAATGTTTAAAGATTATTTGCTAAATTCTTCAATTTCGCTCCGTATCCAAATAACTCTATAGTAGCAATTACCTTCATATGTAACAATTTGCATTCCATCTCCAGATAATCTTATGAATTTCTTTTATCCCCTAAAAAACACATTTATTATCTTATCGACAAAACCAATCCATGTATCCTATTTAATATTACTAATCTTCCTCTGTCGTTGGTCGTCTAATTAAAAAGATAAGAGAGATTCGTTTTAAAGTAGTATTTGAATGTCCTGGCTGTCCATGTGAGCAAGTTACTTTATAGGAATAAGCATATGGACTAGAAAAAAATCGTAAAGATCATTGCCATGATTCGGTGGGACTTATTTCGAAATCCTGATGCTTTCTTGTTGCGTAAGTACCCAGCAAACAAAGTGACCAAAAGAAAGATAAAGGATGTATAACCCAGCAACATCTTGATATGACCATAACCAATGACAGGTCCAATTTTAAAAAGATTAATCCAAGAGTGACCGATAATAAGAAGGTGGACGTTATGTATCAGTCGTAGATCGTCCAATAAATGACAAGAATATTAAACAGGAACTAATAAGTAAAATTATTTAATTTTTATAAAAATTGAATATATTCCAATAATTATCCTATAATAAAGAGGAAATATATTAGGCTTTGGCTCAAATTGAAAAGTTGGCTTCATCCTTAGTTTTGCTAACATAATATGAAGCATCATAACTTCAAGATATACATAAGTACTGACTTGCTAGAAGAGAATATAATTACTTTTTTAATTAGGAGGCAATCATGGGAAGATTAGTTCATTTCGAAATTCATGTCAATGACATGGAACGGGCAAAGAAGTTTTATGGAGAGGTATTCGGATGGTCATTTCAAGATTGGAGTGAGTATGCAGGAATGCCTTACTTTGGAGCAGTGACTGGCGATGAGAATGAACCTGGGATCAATGGTGCTTTGATGCAGCGGCAAAGTGCTCCACCGGAAGCAAACCAAGCTTTGAATGCATTTGCTTGTACAATGGGAGTGGAAAATTACGATGTAACGGAAGCTAAAATTATTGAGAATGGCGGCAAGGTCGTAATGGCCAAATATGCCCTGCCTGGAATGGCGTGGCAAGGATACTATATTGATACCGAAGGCAATATATTCGGAATTCATCAACCCGATGCGAATGCAAAATAGAATCCTAAGGTGAGCGAGAGAACTCTCATCATACTGACTACTTTTCAGAAAATTATGTACTTCATATTATTAATATGCTATAGTTAGTGAAAATTACATATCGTGTAAGAATTGGTGCCAAGCTAAGGCTTGGCTTAAAAGGGAAGAACGGTGTAATTCCGTCGCTGTCCCGCAACTGTAAATCGGAGTGAATCACAAATACCACTGTCTTAGGATGGGAAGGTGTGAGGAGCCATGATGATAAGCCAGGAGACCTGCCAATTTCCAGTACACACCAAATACCTACGTGGAAATAGGTGGTGACATTCATTTGTACGACAAACGAGTTATGAGTAGCTATGTTTATGCATGTTTTTTTAGCAAAACTTAAACTTGATTGTAAAGCCATTTCCCATTTTGTGGAGATGGCTTTTTTTGTATTTGGGAATATGTAAATTTAAATAAGGAGGAATGAAAAATGAATTTAGTTAGTACTGCCATTGGTTACCCGTACATTGGTGATAATCGGGAGTGGAAACGTTGTATAGAATCTTTTTGGAAGGGTGCGATATCAGAGGAGCAATTTATTTTCGAGATGAAAACGAATCGTTTGAATAATTTGAAGCGCCAGCAATCATTAGGCTTAGAGTTACTAACAGTTGGGGATTTTACCAATTATGACCGCATGCTTGACCATGCGGCAATGTTCGGAATGGTTCCAAATCGTTATAAGTGGACAGGTAGTGAAGTCGATCTAACCACTTATTACGAAATGGCCCGTGGGGCAAGCCATGTTGTGGCCTGTGAGATGACAAAGTGGTTTAACACCAACTATCACTACATCGTACCTGAGTATGAAGGCAAGTCATTACAATTAACCAAAAACTACATTTTAGATTATTTTGTAGAAGCCAAAGAGGAATTAGGTCTTATTACAAAGCCTACAATGATCGGTCCTTTTACTTTTGTTAGCTTAGCGAAAGGATACGATGCCAAAACCAAAGCATTGTTTATTTTAAAACTCTTACCGTTATATGCTCAAGTATTGCAGCAGCTTGTAGAGGCTGGGGCACAGTGGATTCAAGTGGAAGAACCAGCACTAACCCTTTCACTAACTGCTGATGATGTAAAACTAGTGCAGGAAATTTACAAGCAATTAGCAGAAGAAGTACCGGCTGCACAAATCATGTTACAAACCTATTTTGAAGGACTATCAGCGTATGAAGAGCTGTCTCAATTACCTGTGGCAGGGATTGGTCTTGATTTCATACATGGTGCCGAAGAGAATATGGATTCACTTCGAAAACACGGGTTCCCACAAGACAAAGTATTAGGAATTGGTGTCGTAAATGGACGGGATATTTGGCGGGCAAATTTGGCTGAAAAAGCATTCAATACAAAAGCTGTTTTATTATTAAGCGGTGTAAAAGAAGCTTGGATTCAGTCTTCATGTAGTTTACAGCATGTACCTGTGACGACGAAGGCAGAAACAAAGCTGGATGCCATACTGACAAATGCTTTGTCATTTGCCGATGAGAAAATAATTGAGTTATCACATATTACATCTTACGTCCGTGACGAGGCTTGGACAGGGAATAAGAGCGTGTCACAAAGTATGATAGCAACTGAAGCATTAGCACAGCATAAGGCAAGGAAAAATGCACGTGTGAAAGAGCTAGTATTACAAGTAACACAAGAGCATTTTGCTCGTTCAATGACGTTTAAAGAACGTCAACCTTTGCAAAAAAGGGCATTAGATTTACCAGATTATCCAACCACAACCATTGGCAGCTTCCCTCAGTCAGATCAAGTAAAACGGACACGTACAGCATGGCGTAAAAAGGAAATTACAGATGCTGAGTATGCAGCGTTTCTAAAAAGTGAAACAGCCCGTTGGATTCAAATTCAAGAAGAAATAGGACTGGATGTTTTAGTGCATGGTGAATTTGAGCGGACGGATATGGTTGAGTACTTTGGAGAAAAGCTAGAAGGTTTTGCCTTTACAGAAAAAGCATGGGTTGTATCCTATGGTTCACGTTGTGTCAAACCACCAATTATTTATGGTGACGTCGAGTGGACAGCCCCAATGACCGTGAAGGAAGTAGAAGCGGCACAGCAATTAACGTCTAAGTATGTGAAAGGGATGTTAACAGGTCCTATTACAATCTTAAATTGGTCTTTTGTCCGCGATGATATTTCACGTGAACAAGTAGCCAACCAACTAGCCTTAGCACTAAGAGAAGAGATTGCAGCGTTAGAAGATGCAGGCATTGCCATTATTCAAGTGGATGAACCGGCATTACGTGAAGGATTGCCATTACGTAAAGAAAAATGGGCTGATTATTTAGCATGGGGGGTAAATGCCTTTAAGTTAGCAACTTCTAGTGTGAAGAATGAAACACAAATCCATACGCATATGTGCTATTGCGAGTTTAATGACTTTATTGAGCCGATTCGTGCCCTTGACGCAGATGTGATTTCAATCGAAACGTCTAGAAGTCATGGGGAGTTGATTCAATCTCTTAAAAAAAATCCATATGAACTTGGTATTGGTTTAGGAGTGTATGATATTCATAGTCCACGTGTACCAAGTCTAGAAGAAATCAATGCGATTTTAAACGATAGTTTAGAAATTATTTCAAAAGAACAGTTCTGGGTGAATCCAGATTGTGGTTTAAAAACACGTCATGAAGAAGAAACCATTGCATCGCTAAAAAATATGGTGTCAGCCGCTCGGAAGCTACGCCAACAGCAACAACAAACTGTTTAAATCTAATCTAAACAATTAAATCAAGGGGGCTTTTCCATTTTTGGAAAGGCTCTTTGGTTTGTTTACTTAACTGAACATCACCACGTAGGTATATGTGCATAAAATGATTAGTGCACGAAAATGGAGGTGTGATGTTCAAATATGATGTATTTCAATCATTACTATAGAAATAACCCTTACAATACTTATGTGCCGATATCGGAGTTAAGCAGGGTAGGAGCAAAGGTTACTTGGGATGAAAAACAAAAGGTTTTTAGTATCACAAGTGATTATCATCTATTAAAGGTTGAAAACCAACAATTAAGGCAGAGGATAACAGAATTAACGGCGCTAGTAACGAATCGTAGCTTAAGGGCTAATGACCAAAACTGGGAATTGCATTTAGCCGACCAGGGTAATACCAATTATTCAACTGCTACAATGCCAGTAGATTTGACGTTATTGACGTTAAAGAAAGATCCATTTAATAATGCTTCCTCCCTGTTTAGCGTGAATCAGAATCAGCTGTACTCGGTTGAACGAATTTCGAATAAAATTCTTTCTGCTATCGACTTGGACACTTATAAAGAGAAATGGGATTTTTCAACAGAAAACCAGGATGCCTTTCTTGATTTGATAGCAAGAGACGGAGTGGTTTACGCATCAACTATGAATAAACTTTATGCGATTCAGGATAACGGAAACGCTCCACTGACACTCTGGACCGTTGATACCTTTGCGAACAGGCTTTTAATAGACCAAAATACATTGTTTTATTACACCAGAACCACCGAGGGTCTGGATGCGATTGGTACAGTAGATATAAAAACGGGTCAAAAGAAATGGAGTTATCCCCTTAAATTCCAAGAGCAAATCGAAGGAGTTTTTGCTGCTGGCGGAAATAGACTTTATGCAAATATACGGAATCCAGTGCAAATGACATCCAAAATGTATGCATTCGATTCCTCTTCCGGCACTGTTCTCTGGACATTTGATCTTGATTCAAGCTTGCCTATTTACGGAGCTCCTGTCTATAAAGAAGAGAAGCTTTACTTCGAAACGAAAAAAACAACTAGAACCATTTGGGCATTGGATGCTGCAACCGGAAGAACATTATGGAAGTTTAGTCTAACGGGTATGTTTACACAGCCTCTGTCTGTAACGAATGATTCTTTAATTGTCCTGGATGAGATCAATATCATGGCGATTGATAAAAATACTGGAGTACAAAAATGGAAGACCATGTACGCAGAGCAGTTCGTTGCCGGGGGACTACAGACCATTAGAGGGTCAAGCGGTATGGTCGTAGCCTCAGACAGAATTATTTTGGGAAATTACAACAAGATAAAATTCTTTAATTCAGCAAATGGGCAGCTTATTTATTCAACTCTTCAGCTTACACCTACTACAGGCGCATCTGGTCTACGGCCAATCGGCGTCATTAAAGATACTATTTTTGTAACGGAGACTAATCAATTTCTCTATACGTACGCTGTTCCAAAAATAAGCCAGCTAGATACAGAAAAGCCAACGGCAACGATCGATTTACCAGCAGTCAGCCAGCTTTCTGTTCAGGATGGGAAGAATCAAATTAAAATTCCAGTTACAATAAGTGAAACGGCAGAAATGGATGTAACCATTGTTGATGAAAGCGGCCTGGTAGTTCAGACCATCGGTTGGGGACGCCACTTGAAGGGTACATCCAATTTTTATTGGGATGGAAAAAATAGCCGTGGCTTTAATGTCATCCGTGGAAATTACTATCCAATTGTAAAACTCACAGATCTTGCAGGAAATATGAATGTGTATGAAGCACGTGATAAATTAATTCAGATTACAGAAGGTTTTGGTTTGACTGTAAAAAATTCTAACCTGCGTACGGCGGCTACTACTCAAAGTACAATCCTTCGGACCATCCCTGCCGGTTCAGAAGTGATCATAAAAGGGGAGACTGGTGATTGGTATCAGGTAGAGTACAGGATTGTTACGGCGGTGCTAAATGGATATGTCTCCAAGCCGTTAATCAAAGTTCCATCCAATCAGGAGATTCAAGCAATCGAAAATGCTAAGACAAGGACAAACGTCAATGTTAGAACCTATCCTGGAACTCAGTATGATACAAAGATCGTGCTCCCGATGAATACAGATATAAAAATTTATTCCGCAATCGGAGACTGGTATTCAATAGAATACAAGAAAGACAGCATGACTTTGGATTCTGGGTATGTAGCAAAATTTACTATTACCCTTCCAACTGTATCAACTTATGTATACACCGTTATTGCTGGCGATTCTCTCTGGAAGATTGCCCAGAAGAATGGTGTAACGATTGACTCCATCGTCAAAGCCAACAACCTCGATCCCAATCAACCTCTTTATATAGGCCAAAAACTGACTATAGTTAAATAATACTTGTGAAAAAAGAGGGCAAACGTGCTCTCTTTTTCGTTCGATGAAATTTTATTTACGCTTCTTTTTATCCAAATTTTAGTCTGCGGGTTATGAAAAAGTAAATTGCCTAAAAGATATAATAAATTTGCCCAGTCTAACGACTGGGCATAAATTAATATCAATGTTTTAATCTTCCTCAAACCATAATGGTGTCTTATCATCAGGGTCTCCATTGTAATTTATCTTAATTTCCTCGCCTGCCTTAATGTCGGTATAGGCATAAAATTTGATTGTCCCTTTTTTAAATTTTCTTTTAAAAATGGCATTAGGTGCGCTGGAATGATTGAATAATGACCCGACTCCTAATGCTAATGCACAGTCATCATAATTTGTTCCCCACCAGAAGACATAGTCTATTAACTTGGTTTTTTTCAAATACTTATACTCATCTTTAGGGAATACAATGACGGGTGACACCTCTAGAAGTTCATCCTTCATAATATCACGAGTCGCGAAAATCCCTCTCCCGTATTGAGATTGCCTAACCTCCAGCATATTTCTGTTTACCTCCATTTTAAAAACATCTCAGTTGCAGTTTTTTTACTAAGGTATGAAAAAGTGCGGTGTTTGGTTTGGGTCAATTAGGGAGGTGCAAGTTCATAGAGGAAAAAAACCAAGTTGATGTGAAGAGACTAACTTGCCATCAGTGAACTTATTTTTGTAAGGGGTTTACCAAGATGTTAGTTTTGCAATTGTCCAAAAAAAATTATCATAATAATTATTTAATTGACTAATGGTTAATTTTCCTAACAGGTTTACAATATAAGTGATATCGGACAATTTAATCAAAAAATAAGCTATTAATCTATAAGGAGCCTAAATCATGTCTTTGAACGTAACTGAGATGGAAAAGCCCTTATACATAAAAGTACATCCTGATGATAATGTAGCGATTATTGTCAACACTGGGGGATTGCCTGAGGGGGCAATTTTTTCAGATGGACTAAAACTGAATGAGCGAGTACCTCAAGGTCATAAAGTAACACTTACGGATTTAAAGTGTGGGGATGCGATTATTCGTTATGGACACATCATCGGTTATGTTAAAAATCCTGTGAAAAAGGGAGGCTGGGTCAATGAAACCATGGATTTGCCAAGTACACCCGCGCTGGACGAACTACTAACACCTGATCAAGGGATAGAACGATTGTGGCAAAGCTGAAAATATTAAAGGCTGACAGGAAGCATGCTGTCAGCCTCTTTAGATTAGCAAAATAGTTGAATATCTTGTTAACGGTTATAATGATAGTGGAGTTGATTAGGATGAATACGAAGGAGATATCCACACGGATCGATGTTCTTGATTATTTACGGGGATTTGCCCTAATGGGGATTATCCTGGTTAACATCATTCCATTATTGTCGGTTAAGTTACCAATTCCCAGCACCTCTGATGCATCGTACTTGAGGTTTTTATACTTATTTGTGGAAGGTCGCTTTTATACGATCTTTACCTTTTTGTTTGGTGTGGGGTTTTATATATTTATCTCCAGGGCAAATGCGAAGGGGAAAAATGGCTATGTTTTGTTTTTACGGCGAATCCTCGTGTTGTTTATCTTTGGATTAGTTCATGTGCAATTTCATCCAGGGGAAGCATTAACGGTTTATGCTATTTGCGGTCTGATTATTTTACCTTTTTATAAAGCGAACAAGGTTGTAAATCTTGTTTTTGGAATGGTCATGTTGCTCGTCCTAAGTTTGTATGCTCAGAAAATGTTTATGGTGGTTCCTTTGATGTTGTTAGGAATCGCCGCCGGGCAGTACCGGCTATTTGAACGAATATCAGATCAATGGAAAGTGACAGCTATTTTCACAGGGGGGATGTTTGTTTTAAGTGTGGCAGGTCTTATTTATCAATATCAGCATGCTCCGTTTGCATTTGGATCAGGTGGTGAGTCCATAGAAACGCAGCAATTCTTACGGATTGGAATCACGATTGGTCCAATTGTCTCTGCTTTGTATATCGGGCTGATGATTTTGCTTCTGAATTGTCCTGTTGTCCAGAAGGTTCTGTCACCTTTAAAGAGCTATGGACGGATGGCGCTGACAAATTATCTTTCACAAACAATCTTAATCCTAGTTGCGGGGAAGGTGCTGGATTTATTTGATCATATCACTTATTTACAATCACTTTATTTTTGTTTAGCTATTTATGTCATTCAACTTACGTTCAGTGCGATTTGGCTGCGCCACTTCAGCTTCGGCCCATTGGAATGGGTGTGGCGCACGTTGACCTATTTCGAAATCCCGCCAATGCGAAAAACTAGAGTATAGAGAGCAAACGCCCACCTCTTGATGGGGAATGCTAAAAAAATGTCAGTCCTCCAATGTTTAAAACTGGAGGACTGACTCGATTTTTGTTACAGCTTATGTCTGGAGAAAATGTTATTTTTCAATATTCACATCGTGTTCCTTTGCTAATTTATCCAATTTAGTTTGATAATTACGAATATGTTTTCGCGCGTCAGCCAACATATCATTGGCTTTTTGGATCAAATTGGCATCCTGTTCTTCTAACGCCTGTTTAATTATTGCAAAGGCTTTAAACTGTATATCCGCCCCTTCAATATATATTTCGTGGATTTCTCTTACCTCATCTGTTTTAATCTTTACAGAATCTAGAGCTTTAATAAATTCGTTGTAATTTGGAATAACATCATTATTTAAGACATCGTACATTGTTTGATCATCCTGATAGTTTGTACCCGAGACCCCTTCATAGGCTGAAACGGCAGCCCTCTCTAATTTCCCCGCTTCCTTCATTTCTTTATTTACATAATTAAGTAAATCATCTTGCACAGGATCATTGGAGCATCCAGACAATAAAATCAAAATGGGTAGGAATATAGCCAATATCCATTTTTTCACTACATTCACCTCCTAATGCCCAATTTATGAGGGTTAGGAAGTCCATTATGAGTGTGGAAAATATTATTTTATTAATCATCACGTGGCTTTATATAGTCTTGTTTAGGAAATTCGGCTCTTCAGTAAATGTTTTATTTTGGTAATCTTACTGAAAAAGGTTCTCAATTAGACGTTGACTTCAAAATTCAGAATGTTATAATCAAATTTATAAATTATTGATAATGATTTTCATTATCAATAATAGAACGCTAGAATTATAGAAATGATGGGGTTTCTTATTGACCGTGCGACAGCAGTTGGCGGAGAAATTGGTGCAAAGGAAATTATTGAAAATGAGTTAGTTAAAAAAACTGCTGCCTTTAAGAATGATAAGATTATCTACCTAGATGTAGACACATGGTACCTAAGCGGTAGAGGCTTAAAGTCTGTCAAAGCAATGGCCAAAGAAATAGAGGCAGCATTATAAAACAAGAAACAACCCCACAAACGCTTGGACTTAAGCTCCGAGCGTTTGTTATTATGAACTTAAAGCAGCTCAAATTGTCCGTGTAGGACGGACAATAGGGCTAAGTGTCTTTCGGTGGTGCCTGACACCATTTTGTAAAATACTTCTTTTCTTTATCGAAAAACTCTGTAAAATGGAGATTAAGAGTATAATAGATGTGTTTGGAGAGATCTCTATGTCGAAGAGTTTCCCGATTTTTACGGAAGAGAATGAATCTGTGGTTTATAGTCCGGATGATTTAATTGACTTATTTCTTGACTGTACCGCAGACGCGATTTGTATAGTCGATATGGAGAATCGGTTTATTCGAGTGAACCACGTATATACGAAGATATTTGGCTATACAGAGGACGATGTCATCGGAAAAAGAGTTGAAGAATTTCCCAATCCTGACATTGTGCATGATATTATTGAATCAGTCAAAAGTGGTGAAGCATTTCCTGATATGGTTACCCAAAGATACCATAAAGACGGAAGCATACTTGATATTGCTGTTTCCTATTCTCCCTTTCGAAATTCATGTGGGGAAATTATTGCTGTTATTGCAATCTTTCGCGATATAACAGAGCATATAAATATTGAAAGAGAATTAAAAAAGACACGTGAACTGTACAAGCTTATAACTGAAAATACATCGGATATGATTAAGGTCTATTCGAGAGATAAAAAGATTGTCTATGCATCTCCTTCTCATGAAAACGGAATTGGATATACTCCTGACCAGTTAATAGGTAAAACCGTATATGATCTTATCATGCCAGAGGAAATAGACCATTTTGAAAGAGTTTATCAAAGGTTAATAGAAACAAAGGAACCTCAACTGCTACAAACAAAGTTGCAAACAGGTAATAAGGAAGTAATATACTCGGAGACCACTATTTCTCCAATTTTTAATGAACAAGGAGAAATTGATTCCTATGTGACGGTGGGAAGGGATATTACAGACCGGGTAAAAAATGATGATGCCCTCCGAAATTTAGACCGGCTTTCGATTATTGGCCAATTGGCTGCTGGAGTTGCTCATGAAATACGAAACCCGTTGACTTCGTTGAAAGGGTTTTCAAAGCTTTTGAAAGATACTAGGAACCAAGAAAAACAAAGTGATTATTTATCAATCATCATGAACGAATTAGATCGTATTGATATGATTGTGAATGAATTTATGTCGTTGGCGAAACCTCAAGCCATTCAATTTGATCAAGAAAATCTAAATTCAATCTTAGAAAGCACGGTTAATATACTTCATCCACAAGCTTTATTACATAATGTGCAAATAATCAGACATTACCAAAAGGATAATATTGATTTGCTTTGTAATCCCAATCAGTTGAAACAGGTTTTTGTTAATTTTTTAAAAAATGCAATTGAATCGATGCCGTTTGGTGGAAATGTGAATATTCATGTGCAAAGGATAGAAGGCAAACGAGTGCAGATTAGCTTTTCGGATGAAGGGATGGGCATTGACGGCGAACTTATGCGCTATTTGGGAACTCCCTTCTATACAACCAAGGATAAAGGAATCGGACTTGGCCTAACCGTCAGCAACAAAATCATCCAGGAACATAATGGTACTATGAAAATCGACAGTCAACCTGGGAAAGGCACCACTGTAAAAGTTGAACTGGAAAGCTTTTAATAAGGATGTAAAAAAAGGGTGTCAGGCATCATTAGGGGACAATTGTCCCACGTGGTGCCTGACACCCTTATTTGGTGTAACGATTTGCATAGCTAGAAGCAACAAAGGCATTTGGTTTGATTTTCGGTTCAACCCCCATTGATTCGATTCTCGTTACCATTTCTTTTACAAACTCACTCGTCTTGTTTCGTTTACCAGCACCGATATCAATGTGTCCTTCCATTGTGAAGGTTGCTCCTTTATATATATAGGGGAGGACAAGATTGATCAACTCATTTTTCCTTTCTTCGTTGAACATCGATACAATTTCCTCAGTTAACGACAATTCAAGGGAAATCCGTTCATGTAAGTGAGTCATTTTTCTTGGAATAATGACTTTCCTTATGCACGCCCATACTCCTTTTCCTTTATTTTGAATCACAATTCCTGTTATAAAAACAGTTGTGGATCTATGGACTTGAGAATCTGTGCCAACCATTAGTCGGTAGTTCCCACTTGGGTCTAACTTCATGAATGTTACAATCCGTTCAAAGACTTGTTCGAACGACAGCCCATTCTCCTGAAGATTTTGAAACAAATCGTGATAAGCCCCGTTTTTTTTCATCTTGAAGCACCACATCTTTCCTTTCCAACTAAAAAAATTTAGTCTCGACTCTTACTCCTATCTTATGGAAAGTGATTTATTGTCGTGCAGCCATTGAAAGTATTTGATCTTTATTGAAATGTATGTAGATAGGTGAGCAAAAATGCATGGGTGTGACACCTTAGGGTGTCAGGCACCGTCCATGGACAAACGCTTCATTTGTCCGCACTGGGAGGACAGCGCGAAGGCTGCTCGGTATTGATTCGGTTTTGAATTATGCCCAATTAACAATGGTAAATGGAATCTGGCTAACCTTATTTTAGAAATTAATAGCGTTGGAACAACCTTTTTTCTAAAAACAATTATTTGCCTAACAATATTTGTGCCAGTCCATCATTAGATAAAGAAACGGGATTTTATCTAGATAGGGATGGATGGAAATGGCAAAGAGAAACCGAGGGAAAACAATCAGCTACATGCCTTCAAATGGCCGGGGAACCTGCCCGCTGTGTGAAAGGACAAGAATCAAGCTACTATATCCGCATACAACAGAAACAAACCAAACCATCAAAGTTTGCAAAAACTGCCGGGATAAATAAACAATGGTGTCAGGCACCGCTCGTGGACATTTGTCCTTTTGCGGTGCCTGACACCTTTTTCTTTTTTGGTGATATCGGGCAAAGAGGGTCATACACTCATTTTTTAAAAGGATATTAATACTAATTGTCGAATAAACTTAACTGTAGTGCAATTAGCCTAAAGTGGTTGTGAGCGTGTAGTCCCAAATAAATAGATGTTAAAGGGGTGGGATAGATGGTGAAACGGATTGTAAAACAGCATGAATTAAATTTTTTGAAGCGGGAGCTAAGGTTCTTAGAAGATTCAGAGATTCTGCCTGTAGGAAAGGCCAATGAAATAGATGAGATTTACGAGGTACAGAGACTTTCTTTTACAAAAACACTTTTGTATGTGGGTTCTATTTTGATTGGCGCGGGGGTACTCAGTTTTATCGCGAGTAATTGGGATGAGATTGGAAAAACAGCGAAGCTCCTATTAATCATCGCGTTGTTCGTTGCCAGTAATCTTGCAGGATTTAAAATGGAAAGGAACTATCCAAAGACATCTAAAAGCCTTTATTATGTAGGTGTTCTTGTGTTCGGGGCGGGGATTTTTCTTGTGGAGCAAATGTTTCATCTCGGAACAAATTCACAAAATGCTTTTTTATGGTGGTCGCTTGGCATTTTGCCATTAGCATGGGTATTACGGGATAAATGGATCCTACTAGCATCATCCCTTTTTGTCCTCAAATACATGCTGGATGGACAATATCTCGAAGGGGTAAATATCCCGTATTGGACACTGCTTTGGATTGCCGCCATTTATTTACTTAATGAAAAAATAGGTTTTTCAAAAGCCACTGGCTTTATCACGGGCCTGCTGTCACTAGCATTTATCGGGACGGTCATTAGCTTTTTTGTCAACCGCTATGATTATACTGATTTTCCTTACGTGTATGGATTAATCTATTTGGTCATAGGCGTGGCTCTAGTCCTCTCAAGAGGGAAAATTAGAGACATTTACGTTGTCTTGGGATACATCGTTCATGGTGCCGCAGCGCTATTGTTATCTTTTGAAGATACCTGGCCAATGGATTGGATGTATATTCCTTTTTCGGTCATCTATGTGCTCTATGTTTTGTACCTAATTAAAAAAGGAAGTTTGCTCAGTATCATTATTTTATGCGTGATGATCTTCCGTTTTTACTTGGATTTATCCTTTGAATTCTTGCCAAAATCGTTCGTATTTATTATTGGAGGATTCCTGCTCCTAGGTTTCGGTTTTTATTTTGAAAAACAAAGGAAAAAAGGGGTGAGTGTGCATGAATAAGCGAGCAAAGCAGTTAGTTTTGGCTTGTTCGGTGCCGGTGCTTATTCTGTTAGGCATGTGCTTCGCGCCCCTCTATACCATGTTAACGGGGGAGGAAATGATTCTCCAAACGAAACCGGTGGACCCATCCGATCCTTTTAGAGGCGATTATGTGACCCTTCAATATGAAGCTGAAGAGGTCCCGATTTCATTGTTGGAAAAAGCAGTGGTCACAAGATTGCAGAACAAGGGGGGACAGTTCGACGTATACGTCCTGATGGCGAAAAAGAACGGAGTCCACACCCCCATTAAAGTCAGCCTTGAAAAACCCGATAACGGAATATTCCTAAAAGGAACAATAAACTATATTGATAAAGACAACCAAGGACAAGAAATTGCCATCATTGAGTACAATCTGGATAAATACTTCCTAGAGGACAACACCGGGGCAGAATGGG
The DNA here is from genome assembly GCF_051842875.1 of Neobacillus sp. C211. Taxonomy (NCBI): domain Bacteria; kingdom Bacillati; phylum Bacillota; class Bacilli; order Caryophanales; family Bacillaceae; genus Neobacillus; species Neobacillus sp. C211. The sequence continues at coordinate 107,927 of NZ_JBPXRO010000008.1, read as the reverse complement.
AAAAAGCCTCTGCTAAAGGAGAAATACTAGCCAAACTAAAAGTAAACAACGGCTATGCCGTCCTGACCGATATCACAACCAAGTAAAAGTTGGTGTTAGGCGCCACATGTGGACGAAACTGTCTTTTGTCCACGTGGAGAGGACATTGGTCTTTCTCGGTGCCTGACACCTTCTTGTATTACTAATGTTAACTTAAATTAAAATTATGTTGACAATACAGCGGTTAACTATATATTTTAATATTATAACAATAAATATTGGGGTGGGAGAATGAAGACAAAATTAAGAGCGTTGGATATAACACTAGTGGGGATGTTTGTGGCGTTGATGGCGATTGGGGCAAACATAACATCCTTTGTACCTTTTATGGTGGTGGGAGGAGTTCCAATTACACTCCAAACCTTCTTTGCTATCTTGGCTGGGGCTATATTAGGGAGCCGGTTAGGATCCATAGCGATGACGGTTTATATGCTAGTTGGCTTTGTGGGCGTTCCTGTTTTTGCTAAATTTGGGGCAGGCCCATCCACAATTTTTAGTCCTACCTTCGGCTTTATTCTATCGTATATTTTTACAGCGTTTATCATTGGAAAAATCGTTGAGAAAAAGAAAACTGTCGCAGCCTTTATCATCGCCTCCTTAATTGGAATGGTTGTAAACTACTTCTTCGGTACAAATTGGATGTACTTTGCTTATAAGCTTTGGGCAGCAGCACCAGAAGGATTCACCTATAAAGTGGCCTGGTTATGGATGGTTGTTCCACTTCCAAAAGACATAATTTTAGCCGTCCTTGCCGGAATCATGGCCCACCGACTAGAAAAAACCGTCCTATCAAAAGGGCAATTTAAACATTTAAAACGTGTTTCCTAAGGCTATCAAGTTATAAACAAAAAAAGGGTGTCAGGCACCGCTAGTGGACATTTGTCTTTTAGCGGTGCCTGACACCCTTTTTTTGTGACACCTTTTTTCGAAGAAATTGCTTGATACGAAACTTTTAGATTATTCGGATGTTATACATATAATTTAAAAGGGCATTTTGATATAATTCAGGAATAATGGATTTATATATTGATAGAAGTTATTACAGAATGGGTGATTACAATCATCAGGTCACGATTGAGAAGCTTAAATACCCTGCGTAATCAGATTCTAGCTGTTTTTTTGTTTGTTATGATGATTGTTCTTTCGATTGTTTCCATTATGGTATACAACCAGGTTGGAACTTTAATGAAGGACAATGCAGAGGAACAAATTCAGCAAACAGCAGTTGAAGCAAATGGAAGAATGGAAACATTATATAGACAAGTGGACACACTGTCGAACCAATTGGCGACGAATGGTACCGTCCAGCAGGTACTGTTAGGGATCGTTGACGGGGATATCATGGATTTTGCCAAGCAGCAATCGTTAATCAAAGTCATCAATAATTTCTACGCCTACTCGGATGGGATTTCCAACTTTGAACTATTTACATCTAAGGGGAAAAGAATTTATCCCTTTGATAATAAGCACTTATCTAACCGCATTCAACCGAGATGGATAGAGGTAGCGGATAAAGAAAAAGGACGATTAGTATGGGTTGGAAAAGACCCGGCCAATACCAATTATTCTTATGCCATTAGAAGAGTGAGTTTAATAGACCGTTGGTTTTCAAACGGGGGATATTTGGTTGTTCGGATCACTAACAGCTATTTTCAAGTAAAAGAGAACATAGAGGAACATGGAGAAGAGGGGTATATGATGCTCCTTGATCGAGACTTAGCTCCAATTACTAATAATTATGGAATTGATATTCAGAATATGCTTCTAGAAGGACAACAAGCCGTTACCATTAATAAAAAAGAGTTCATGATAGTAAAGGAATCATCTAAACTGACGGGCTGGACATTGGTTATCCTAAAGCCGACGAGTTTCCTTTCAGAACGTGTTTCAGCGGTACGTTCCCTTATTTTACTATCAGGTGTAATCGGATATATCATTTTCTTTGTCTCTTCTATTTTTTTGGCGACGATGATCACGAGGCCAATTAAGCGACTAACCAATACAATGAAGAAAGCTAAATTGGATGAATTAAGGATAAATCCTGGAAGTTCCGCATCGTTGGAAATTATTGAACTTAATAATACGTACAACCAAATGGTCGAAAACACGAATCACCTAATACAAGAGGTGTATGAAAAGGAACTGTTGCGGAGTAGGACTGAATTGAAAGCGCTTCAATCCCAAATCGATCCCCATTTTCTTTACAATACATTAAATGCCCTTTACTGGTCATTAGAAGAAAAGGGAGAAGAGGATTTGGCTGGGACAGTCATTGCGATGTCAGAGCTTTTCCGCTATACAATTGGAAACAAAAATAGTGGCGAATGGGTAACCATTCACGATGAACTTGAACATATTGAACGCTATTTACAGCTGATGAAAATGAGGCTGGGTGACCGATTGATATGGTCAATATCTGTGCGGCCAGAATACATAGATATAAAAATACCAAAGCTTATCATTCAGCCTTTAGTTGAAAATGCAATAATCCATGGAATTGAGAAAAAGAGAAAGCAAGGTGCCGTCTTTATCCATGTTGAAAAAGTGGACGACCCCTCAAATATCACGATAACCGTAAAGGACAATGGTTCAGGAATGGAGGCGGAAATGCTTTCACAAATTAATCACGCGATAGAAATGGATGGTGAGTCTTCCATTAAAGGAATGGGGATGGCTCTTACCAATGTGAATAAAAGAATTCGACTTTATTATGATCAATACGATTTGAAGCATCTATACCTAGATAGTAAACAAGGCGAGGGTACAAAGGTTACATTTGAAATTCCAGAGCTGAGGAGGTAAATAACAGATGTCTACCAAGACTATTTTAATCGTCGATGATGAGCAAACAACAAGACAAGGCTTGAAAAAAACACTGGAAATATGGTCCGCGGGAAAATATGAAATAATAAGTGCCACTGATGGACCTGAGGCATATGAGCTTTTTGGCAAACATAAAATTCACCTTCTAATCACAGATGTTTGCATGCCTGAGATGGATGGTTTGAAACTGTTGAAAAACATTAAGGATAGAGGATATAAGCCCGTTGTGATGATTATTTCTGGACATCCTGATTTTGAATATGCTCAGGAAGCAATTCGTCTGGGAGTAATTAATTATCTCCTGAAGCCGTTAAGTAAACAAAAGCTAATTGAAGCAGTTGAGCAGGCATTGGAAACAGAAGCTAACATCGAAAGGGCAGACCATCTAGAAAAAGTTGCCGATCAAAAGCTGCTGAATGTGGATGCTAGGAAAGACCTCTCGAATTCTCTAATAAAAGATGCAATTACATACATAAATAAAAATTTAAATAGGCAGGTCAGCTTAAAGGAAGTGGCTAATACTGTCCATTTAAATGCCAGTTATTTCAGTGTTTTGTTTAAAGAACAAACCCGTTTGACATTTAGTGAATACTTGACGAGAAAAAGGCTGCAAATGGCCAAAAACCTGTTATTGACCACGGATTCACATGTCGAAGATATCGCCCAGCAGGCAGGCTATCAGACAGCTAAGTATTTCATTAAAATCTTTAAGGATTATGAGGGAATTACACCAAGCAAATACAGAAAAGTGGCTGTCCTTGACGAAGCACCTATCCAAAAATAGTGGAATTTCCCCCAATCGCGGTTACCTTACCGTGATTTTTTATTAGTGCTAAAATTCAGTATGTAAGCGAAAACAATTCACTGGGGGTTTTGAAATGTTTAAGAAAGCGTATACATTGTTGCTAGTTCTTGCACTTCTTCTTACAGCTGGTCTTGCTGGCTGCAGTGGTTCCGACAAGGCAAGCAATGAGAGCAGTTCCAAGAAAACGATTAAATTCATGCACCTTTGGCCTGCCGGAAGCTCCAAACAACAAAACTTGATCGTGTCAGATATTATCAAGCAATACGAGGCAAATCATAAGGATGTAAAAATTGAGGTTGAAGTACTTGAAAATGAACAATACAAGAACAAAATGAAAGTTCTTTCCTCATCTAACGAGCTTCCAGATGTAGGTTTTACATGGGCAGCTGGATATATGACTCCTTTCGTTAAAGGAAAGCTTTTTTCACCACTTGATGATGTATTATCTGGCGGTTTGAAAGATTCTTTCGTTAGTGGAACAACAGAAGCATATGCGTTAGACGGCAAAACTTATGGTCTTCCACTAGAATTAAACATCGCTCCTATTTATTACAATAAAGAAATCTTCAAAAAATTTAATCTCGAAGTACCTCAAACTTACAGTGAATTTACAAATGTTGTGAAAACAATTGCTAGTAAAGGTGTAGCACCAATTGCACTTGGAAATAAAGATCGTTGGACTGGATCTCTATGGTATATGTACCTTGCAGACCGTTTAGGTGGTTCTGAGGTTTTAAACAAAGCAATCGATCGTACTGGTTCATTTGAAGATCCTGCCTTAGTAGCAGCTGCAGATGAAATTCAAAAACTTGTAAAAGAAAATGCATTCAATAAAGGATTTAATGGTTTGTCTAATGATGAAGGAAAATCAGAATTCTTAAATGGAAGAGCTGCTATGTACCTGATGGGGACATGGGAACTCCCGAACTTCACGACAAATGAAGAAATTCCACAAGCATTCCGTGACAATGTTGGATTCTTTAAATTCCCAACAGTTGAAGGCGGTAAAGGTAACATCGACAGCTGGGTTGGCGGTCCTGGGGTCGGCTTGTTTGTATCTGAAAACTCAAAGGTTAAGCCTGAAGCAAAAGAATTTGTTAAATTCTTTGTTGAAAAATGGGGAGAGCAATCTGTTGAAAAAGCAGGTGTAATTCCAGCTACTAAAGTTGATACTGCCAAAGTTAAATTACCACAACTTTATATTGATGTATTAAACGAATTGAATAAAGCTAGCAATCTAACATTATTCGCAGATGTTCAAATGAGTGCATCTGTTGCTGAAACACATTTGAATCTAATTCAATCACTGTTCGGGAACGAAGTGAATCCAAAAGATTTTGCTAAACAACACGAAGATGCGTTAAAGGCTGACGAAGGCAAATAATCGCAACTTAGAAAAAAGGGGCATATATCTTTACTTTTGGTATGTGCCCCTTCATTTTTATCCTGTTTGCAAAGGAGTTGAATCGTAATGAATAGAGTTATGTCCAATAAAAAGATAGTTGCTCTGTATATCGCACCAGCGCTTTTTCTTATCCTTGCCTTGATTTATGTCCCCATTGTCCAAACCGGATATTATGGCTTAATGAAATGGAATGGAATCGGAGAGATGGAATTCATTGGCTTAAAAAATTATGCCCATCTGATACAGGATTCCTTGTTTTGGAAGAGTGCCTACCACTCCTTAATATTGGCAGTTTTTTCAACACTTAGCTTGATTGGTTATTTATTCATCTCGATGATATTGGCAGGCAAAATAAAAGGAGCAGATTTGCTTAGAAAAATCTATCTGATTCCCATGCTGCTTGCATCTGTTGCCATTGCGCAACTCTGGCTGAAAATTTACCATCCTACAAATGGAATTCTAAATAGTGTTCTGGTTTCACTTGGGGTTGAAAATCCACCCGCATGGCTAGCTGAACCAGGTATCGCGCTATACGCAATTATCGTTCCGATTATCTGGCAATATGCAGGCTTTTATATTTTGATCTATTATGCAGCATTGAAAAACATCCCGGATTCCCTTGAAGAAGCTGCGAGAATTGATGGCGCTACGCCACTTCAAATTGCATTAAAAATAAAAATTCCATTAATCATGAATGTAATCAAGGTAACGATTGTTCTTGCGGTTGTCGGATCATTGAAATATTTCGACTTGATTTATGTCATGACTGATGGAGGTCCAAACAATTCCAGTGAGGTTATGGCCTCATATATGTACCATAAAGCATTTAAGGGCTTTGACTTTGGGTACGGAAGTGCTATTGGTTTCTTTTTATTAATCATCTGTTTAGTTGTTACGTATATCATAAGGAAACTTACCACACAGAATGACGATATTTATTAAAAGAGGGGGGATTTAGGTGAATACGGTGAAAACGACTGGATCTCCGGTAATCATAAATAAGGAAAAATTGAATCTAGCGAAGAACCCATTCCTTAATCGCGCAGCCTATGGAATTATGTACCTATTCCTTATTATCGTAGCAATTTTTCAAATCTTTCCGATCATCTGGTTATTTCTTTTCTCATTGAAAAATAACCAAGAAGTTTTTAATATGGCCCCCTTTTCCTTGCCAGCACAGCCAAAGTGGGAGAATTACCAAAAGGTTTGGACAGAGGGGAACATTAGCCAATACTTTTTCAACAGTATCACCTACACGGTAGTAGCGGTTGTATTGACTGTTATTTTAGCAAGTATGGTAACATTCGCCCTTACGAGAATGAACTGGAAGGGCAGTAAATTGGTTTTGGGCTTATTCATGGTTGGACTAATGATTCCGGTCCATTCCACACTGATTCCTTTATTCAATACTTTTACAAAAATAAACCTGATTGATAATCCACTTTCCGTCATCTTCGCCTATACTGCCTTTAATCTGCCGATCACAATTATGATATTGCTTGGATTTTATGAGGCACTGCCACGAGAGGTAGAAGAGGCTGCTGTAATGGACGGAGCTTCGATTAATCATATATTTTTCCGGATTACCCTGCCAATGACTGCACCAGTTATTGCAACGGCAGCGATTATTAACATGATTTACAACTGGAATGAATTTGTTTTCGTCAACACATTTATTAGTTCAGACAGCTTTAAAACGCTGACAGTTGGAATTCAGAACTTTATCGGTCAATATACAACGGACTGGGGTGCAATTGGTGCAACACTTGTTATTAGTATACTGCCAATTCTGATTGCATTCTTAATCTTGAGCAACCGAATTGTCGAAGGAATTGCTTCGGGTTCAGTTAAAGGGTGATTTATTAAAATCTAGCAACTTATGAAAATAGGATAGAAGGTATTGAGGGAAACTTGGGATTAGAGGTGAAAAACCGTGCAATATGGAAAAACGATGGGGAAACTGTTCACTTTTTGTGAGTGGATCATGAGGCTTGCATACGTGAATCTATTATGGTTTTTCTTTTCCCTGGCAGGATTGGTTCTCCTGGGAATCATGCCGGCAACGGTGGCTCTTTTTACGATCGTCCGAAAATGGCAGTTGAAAGAAACCGACCTCCCCATTTGGAAAACGTTTCTTTCCGTGTACAGACAAGAATTCAAAAAATCAAATGGATTGGGTATATATATCGGATTGAGTGGGGCATTTATCATTTTTGACTTTCTTTACTTGAGAACAGTAGGAGGAGCGCTCCAATTTACCTTGTTCATCCCATTACTGATGATCACAGGATTTTATGTACTTACCCTTGTTTATATATTTCCAGTCTATGTCCATTTTGAATTAAAAACTTTGGATTATATAAAAAATGCCTTTTTCTTAAGCGTACTTAATTTCCACATGACCGTTTTGATGCTGGCAGCTTCAGCAGCAATCATTTTCTTGAATTTGTACCAAACAAGCTTCATCCCATTTTTTAGTGCTGCAACGATTGCTTGGATACTGATGTTTGGAGGGAATTATTGCTTTAACCGGGTGGGGGCTAGACACTAGATTTGCAGCAGCTCTTCCAACCTAAAGAAAAATGGCGCATTCCTCATGTCATTAAGAAACAGGTACAAAAATGAGCATGAATATTAGTTGATGAACAGGAGTGTAAAAAATGGCTATAATTCAAAATCCAATTTTAACGGGTTTCAATCCAGATCCGTGTATTTGCCGGGTTGGCGAAGATTATTATATTGCGGTGTCGACATTTGAATGGTTCCCAGGGGTGGGGATTTACCATTCAAAGGATCTAAAAAACTGGCGATTAGCAGCGAGGCCGCTAAACCGGTTAAGCCAGTTGAATATGATGGGGAATCCGGATTCGGGAGGAATATGGGCACCGGCACTAACCTACCGTGATGGTCAGTTCTGGCTGATTTATACGGATGTAAAGGTGGTTGAAGGTCAATGGAAGGATTGCCATAATTACCTTGCTACCTGTGAAACGATTGATGGCGAGTGGTCAGACCCAATTTATTTGAATAGCTCAGGCTTTGATCCCTCATTATTCCATGATGAAGATGGTAAAAAATATTTGGTCAACATGAATTGGGATCATCGTATGGGTCATCACAATTTTTACGGGATTTCACTTCAGGAATACAGTCCGGTTGAACAAAAGCTAATTGGTAAGGCTGAAATTATTTTTAAAGGAACAGATATTAAACTAACGGAGGCGCCGCATTTATATAAAATTGGCGACTATTATTATCTATTAACAGCTGAAGGCGGCACGAAATTTGATCACCAAGCAACCATTGCGCGCTCTAAACAACTGAGGGGTCCATACGAAGTGCATCCGGAGAACCCGCTGATCACGTCGTTCCATGTCCCGAGGATTCCTCTTCAAAAAGCAGGTCATGCTTCGATTGTACATACCCATACAGGTGAGTGGTTCCTTGTTCATTTAACTGGGAGACCATTGTCCAGAGAAGGACAGCCTTTGTTAGAACCTCGGGGCTACTGTCCACTTGGAAGGGAAACTGCGATCCAAAGACTAGAGTGGAAAAATGATTGGCCATACGTTGTCGGAGGAAACCAGCCATCTGTTGAGATAGAAGGGCCAAGGGTGGACGAAGTGAAGTGGGACAGGGACTTCCCTGAGAAAGACGAATTTGATACAGAAATGTTGAACCCTCATTTTCAGAGCTTACGGATCCCATTAGGGGAAAAAATTGTTTCATTAAAAGATAACCCTGGCCACTTGCGCCTGTATGGGAAAGAATCGTTAACTTCTAAATTCACACAAGCATTTGTGGCAAGACGTTGGCAGCATTTTACCTTTAGCGCGGAGACAAAAGTTGCCTTTACCCCGAATACCTTCCAGCAATCTGCAGGCCTGGTGAATTACTATAATACACAGAACTGGACATCATGTCAGGTCACCTGGAACGAGGACAAAGGGAGAATCCTAGAACTCATGACCTGTGACAATTTTACCTTTGACCAACCGCTTCAAGGTCAAGAAATTGTCATTCCAGAGGATGTTGAATATGTGTATCTTCGTGTGGATGTGAAGACGGATGTATACCAATACTCCTTCTCCTTTGATGGTGAGAACTGGTCAGTGATTCCAGTAACATTCCACTCCTACAAGTTGTCGGACGATTATATTCAAGGCGGCGGCTTCTTCACCGGCGCATTTGTAGGCATGCAATGCCAAGACACATCAGGCCAAAACCTGCATGCAGATTTTGACTACTTTAGTTACAAAAACAACAATTGATACTATTTTACATTTAAGTTTGTTGTTGATATCAAAAAAGGTGTCAGGCACCGCTCGTGGACATTTGTCCACGAGTGGTGCCTGACACCCAGTGCTTCACACTGGTAAAGGGCTATTTTGATTTTTACAGTTGGCAAAAAACTAATCAAACGTTTGATTAGATGGGACTGGGACCATGGCAGATCTGGTCTTTTTAATGAAAATGAAAAAACTAATCAAGCGTTTGATTAAATGAAGTTGAGGCCATGATAGATTTAATTTTTTAAGGGAAATGCAAAAACTAATTAAACGTTTGATTAAATCGAATTAAAGACATGATAGATCTTTTTTTTAAGCTAAGTGGAAAAACTAATCAAACGATTGATTAATCGTGTCAAGGCCATGATACATTTGGTTTTTTAAGCAAAGTGGGAAAACTAATCAAACGATTGATTATAAATAGGATCTGGCCACAGACGTTCATTTGAGTATTTAAGCAAAGTGGAAAACTAATCAGACGTTTGATTAAATTGAATTGAAGCTATGGTACATTGGGCTTTCAAAGCAAAGTGGAAAAACTAATCAAATGATTGATTAAATCGTGTTCAAGCCATAATACATCTGGCTTGTTAAGAAAAGTGAAAAAACTAATCAAACGTTTGATTAAATCCTAGTAGCAGTAATAGACTTAATAACACACCAGCTTAGTTGGTCTTCTATAATGAGAAAGAATTAATCAACGTTAATGACCTTCAAATGGACACACCCTGCCGTATCATAAGCTATATTGATGAAAAGGCGTCATCCTAAAAATAGGATGACGCATTTCGAAATTTTAGCCATTATTTTTTAAGGGATTTTACCACTTCGTCAATTGTTTTTTCACTAGCGATTAAACCATTGATTGTCCAGTTACTTGGATCGTTCATTTCGTAAACATGTCCATTTTTTACCGCATCGAGACCATTCCAGATGGAACTCTTCGCTAATAAGTCTAGGCCAGGTTCTCCTTTTTTGCTGACAAGGAAGATATGATCTGCTTTGATTTCTGGCAATTTCTCAAGAGCAATTGGATCCCATTGAACGGCAGCTCCGCCAAGACCTTCTACGAAAGCCGGCTGCTTAATGCCTAGATCGCCGTAAAGAACGTTTGCACTGAAACGATTGTTTTCCATCAAGTAAAACTTATCTGCCATTACCCAAAGGATTGCCGCAGATTCATCCCCAATTGAATCGTGGACTTTCGCTTTTGCATCAGCGACTTTGGTATCGTAATTCGCTAGGGCTTCTTTGGCTTCATCCTGTTTACTTAAAATCTCACCCATTTGAGTCAGTTGTTTACGCCAATCGGCACTTACCTCGTCCTTATAGACATAGGTAGGAGCAATTTTTTTATACTCCTCATATTGCCCTTTTTGGATGGAAGATTGCGAACTGAAAATAATTAAATCAGGGTTGTTATTGATTGCCTGTTCCAGCGGAAGGTCCCAGCCGATTTTGGGAACGTCTTTTAACTCGGGCTGCAAATAATCTAAAACCGTGTCACCGATGGACCATTGAGCTGCTGGTCTGACTCCTAATGCTACTAATGAATCCTCTAAATAAGGAGCGATGATTCGTTTAGGATTAGCCGGTATAACCACTTCACCCATCGCATCCGTTAATTTTACCTCGGTATTTTTATTCTCTGTTTTATTGTCCGTATATGAATTATCGGAATTACTGCAAGCACTTACCAAAAATAACATCAGTAATAGAGTAAAAGATAAATAAAAGCGCTTTTTAAGCATATTTAACCTCCTAAGATAGTGAATACCTGTTATAATGGTAATGATAATCATTTTCATTTATGATGTCAATAAACAAAACAAGTGGATCGGCGCTAATTTGTGAAGGGAATTTGAAGGATATTTATGGAAACCCTTTTTATCCTATTATTATATTGAAAAATCAAGGGTAAATATTTATACTTAATGATAATGATTCTCATTCCTTTTTAAGCGATTCAATTATACTTTGTCAATTTAGTAAGATACCTAAATGTTCTTTTTTATCTAGAAGAGGTGTAATAGTTGAATGGAAATGCAAAGCAACAAAACGGAGACTCATTAGAACTTCATAAAAATAGATTAAAAACAGCCATTAAAGCAACATTGATATTAATCGTGGGATTGATATTAATCTTAATCTCGATGGGTTTATCCATTGCCTACGGTGCAGCGGATATCAAGCTGGCAACGGTGTGGGAGGCTGTGTCACATTTTAATCCTGATCTTACTTCCCATCAAATCATCCAAGAAATCCGCATGCCGAGGGCGATAGGAGCCGTTTTAGTCGGAGCATTACTTGCCGTTTCAGGTGCCTTGATGCAAGGTTTGACACGGAATCCGCTTGCATCTCCATCCATCATGGGCGTAACGGATGGGGCTGCGTTTGCGTTAGTCATCACGCTTGCTTTTTTTCCGACTGCAACCATGTTGGGCCTAACCTTTTCTTCCTTTATTGGAGCGGGACTTGGTGTTATCCTTGTTTTTACAATCGGAGCTTTTTCAAAAGGAGGATTGACACCAGTAAAACTTGCACTTGCCGGGGTTGCCGTGGGCTCAATGCTCAGTGCGTTCTCAAGCGCCATTGCTCTACATACACAAGTCGCAAAGGACATGAGTTTCTGGTATGCAGGAGGATTAACGACAACCTCTTGGGGTTCCGTTAAGATTTTACTCATCTCTGGTGGACTTGGGCTATTGCTCGCCCTGTACATCTCAAAGTCGATCACCATTCTTAGCTTAGGTGAAGAAGTGTCAAAAGGGCTTGGTCAAAATACACTTTTAGTAAAATCTCTGGGCGTGATTGTTGTATTGGTACTAACTGGTGCGGCAGTCTCCGTTGCTGGCGCAATTGGTTTTATTGGCCTAGTGATTCCACATATTACACGTTTTATAATTGGGTCCGATTACCGCTGGATTATACCAATTTCTGCTGTATTAGGTGGGCTGTTACTTGTCCTAGCCGATATTGCAGCAAGAATGGTGAATGCCCCGTTTGAAACTCCGGTCGGAGCCATAACGGCCATCATCGGTGTTCCCTTTTTCTTATACCTAGCTCGAGGGGAAAGGAGAGGGCTATGATGACTCAATGGAGAGCAAAACAGAAAAAATTTATCGTCGTAATTAGCCTATTATTTATCCTAACTATTATCACATTCATCATAAGCTTAAACCTTGGTGTGGTCCGGATTGCCCCACTGGACGTGTTTAAGACATTACTTGGGATGGGGACAGCCCGGGATCAACTCGTTTTAGTTGACTTTAGGCTGCCGAGAATGATTCTGTCATTATTAATTGGTGCGGGATTAGCGGTCTCTGGGGCCATTTTGCAAGGTGTGACAAAAAATGATTTAGCGGACCCTGGGATTTTAGGAATTAATACAGGTGCAGGGTTCATGGTCATCCTATTTATCTACTTCTTTCAAGGCTCTATGAACAGTGTGAGTACGTTTGGCATCTTTTTAATGCCGCTATTCGCCTTAGTAGGTGCGGTAATTACGGCGTTCCTGATTTATGTATTGGCATGGAAAAAAGGAATTGACCCGGTCCGATTAATTTTAGTAGGAATTGGTGTGAATTCTGGCTTTGGCGCCGCGATTGTTATTTTTCAATTAAAAATGAATCCACAGGACTTTATGCAGGCGGCTGTATGGCTATCAGGTGATATATGGGGAGCTAATTGGAAATTTGTTTCCATTCTTGCACCCTTAATCCTGCTCCTGCTTCCTTGTGCCTTATATAAAGCACACACCCTAAATATCTTGAATTTAGGTGATCAAGTCGCGACGGGTCTCGGCATTCGGGTAGAGAAGGAAAGACGGCTATTGCTTTTAGCAGCAGTAGCACTCGCAGGTTTTAGTGTGGCGGCTGGGGGAGGAATTGCTTTTCTTGGATTAGTAGCACCTCATATTGCCAAAAGATTAATTGGGCCAAAGCACCAACTATTTCTGCCAATAACTGCAGTGTTAGGATCGTTCCTGCTTTTATTGGCAGACACGATTGGCAGAAACCTTCTCGCGCCAACACAAATACCGGTTGGAATTGTTGTAGCAATATTTAGTGCACCATATTTTATCTTTTTACTAATGAAAGCAAAATAAGGGGGAACGGATTGTGGTTTCACTTTCTACCGAGAATCTTCAGATAGGCTATGGAGACAAGACGATCGTTGAAAACTTGAATTTACAGATAAAAAAGGGGGAAATTACCACTATTATCGGCGCCAATGGCTGCGGGAAATCTACCATTTTAAAAACATTAGCCCGTGTCCATGCAGCTAAATCTGGAATTATCTATTTAGATGGAAAGATGATTCACAAAGTCCCAACAAAGGAAATTGCAAAGAAAATGGCTGTCCTCCCGCAAAGTCCTGAAGCCCCGAATGGTTTAACCGTCTATGAATTGATTTCCTTTGGTCGTTCCCCGCATCAAAGCGGCTTCGGCAGGCTGTCGGATAATGATCGCAAAATGATTGATTGGGCTTTAGAGGTTACCGGGCTTACATTATTCGCTGACCATCCTGTCGATGCACTATCTGGTGGACAACGCCAGCGCGCATGGATTGCAATGGCAATCGCACAAGAAACCGACCTATTGCTGCTAGATGAGCCAACAACGTACCTCGATATGGCACATCAGCTGGAGATTTTACAGCTGCTTGAAAAATTGAATAAGGAACAAAGGCGGACAATTGTTATGGTCATTCACGATTTAAATCATGCGTCGCGTTTTTCCCATCATATGGTTGCCCTCCGTGCTGGTAAAAAGGTCAAAGAGGGAACGGCAGAAGAAGTGATGACCCCGGAAGTTTTAAAAACTGTGTTTCAAATCGACGCAGAAATTGTAAACGATCCACGGACGAAAAAACCGGTATGTCTTTGCTATGATTTAATACAGAAAGATCATAGTTTCGACAAACGAAAAGTCATGAATTTCTAGTTAAAAGCGGGATTGGATGGGGAATGATATGAAAATTTATGATGTAACCATTATCGGCGGTGGTCCAATTGGCTTATTCACCGCATTTTATTGTGGGATGAGAGAGATGGAAACGAAAGTAATAGAATTTCTTCCATACTTAGGCGGAAAGGTTTCCTACTTCTATCCCGAAAAAGTCGTCCGAGATATTGGCGGGATTCCGGCTATTTCAGGAGAAAATCTAATCAAACAGTTGGCGGATCAGGCACAAACCTTTAACCCGACGATTGTTTTGAATCAACAAGTTGTCGGTTTGGAAAGATTAGAAGATGGGACTTTTCTTATAACAAGTCATAACGGTGAGAAGCATCATACACGTACTATTATTCTAGCAACAGGTTTCGGGACGTTGAAAAGTGCAAAACTTGACGTAGAAAATGCTGAGAAATATGAAGGACGGAACTTACGTTATGGGGTAGAAAGACTAAATGATTACAGAGATAAACATGTGCTCATTTCCGGCGGCGGCAATTCGGCCGTTGATTGGGCCAACGAGCTGCTGCCGATTGCCAAACATATTACAGTGGTGCATCGCAGACATGAATTTTCAGGACTGGAGCGAAATATAAGTAATTTGCGTAAATCAACAGCGACAATCCTAACCCCACATGTTTTAGACGCCTTACATGGGGAGAATGATCGAATTGAGAGTGTTTACGTCAAAAACATCGAAACTAACGAGACTCAGGTGATTGAAGTAGACGAAGTCCTTGTCAATCATGGCTTTTGTATTGATCTGGGTCCGATCAAGGGATGGGGTTTAGAATTCGAATATGGAAACCTCAAAGTAGACAACAGGATGCAAACCAACATCGAAGGAATTTTCGCCGCTGGCGACGTCGCAAACTACCCAAATAAATTACACCTAATCGCAGGCGGATTCTCAGAAGGACCCACCGCCGTCAATAGCGCCAAAGCCTACATAGAACCCGAAAAAGAACTCAAGCCGATTTACTCGACCACCCACTTTTGAGCTGGTGTCACTTTAAAGAGGAAGTCAAAAAGTGGTGTCAAAAAAGTGGTGTCAGGCATCATTCGTGGACATTTGCCCGCGTGGAGTGGACAAAAAGGCATCATCCAATTTGGATGATGCCTTTTTGTAATTAGCTATCTTGTTTTGCTGTTCGGGTCCGGGTTTGAAGGTATCTGTGTCTTGAATAGAAGACTATTGTCATAATGATTGATAAACCTCCGAAAAGGACGCACATCAGCTGCAGGCCGATTAGGTCGAGGAAGAAGCCGCTAATGAGCAGGACAATCTGATAGGTAATCCGGTCAAGCATATTCCGGAAAGAAAAGAATCGTCCGTGAAAATCTTTCGGTACCTTTGTTTGGAAAATGGTGGCAGCCGTTGGGAAAAAGCAGCCGACAGAAAATCCAAATAATGCAAAAGCAACGATAGTCACTAACGGTATATCAGCTAAATAAAGAAGCAACTGGGATGCACCAATCAAAAAGGAACAGGCAAACAAGATGATGTAAGGTGAAGTTCGGTCACTAATTAATTTAATGAAAAAAGCCCCAATCATAAAGGAAATACCCTCTGCCGTGTAGATCCAGCCTTTTATGGCTGAACTATCCTGGAGTTCACTAATGTTAATGACGACAAGGTTAAAGCCGCCGAGAAACAGGACGGGAACCAGTGTCATGATCAGCGTCATAAAGACAATCGGCAGATCTTTAATAATCGGAAAAACGTCTTTAAAACTTGTTTTTTCTGATGGGCCTTTCTTTGCAGTCTGTTGATCCTTTGATTCATCTATATTCAAGAACCAAGTAAGGATAAATAGTCCGATATACGCTACAAGCGAACTGACGTAAAGCATCGATAAGGGCAGGACAACTAACAAAATTCCGGCTACGGCTGTTCCAACAATGCGCGACAAGGTCGATACATTCATATGAACACCATTTAATTGGAGCAAATCCTTTTCTGCGACAATCAGCGGCAGTGCTGCTTGAAGGGCGGGAAAATAAAAAGCAGCTGAAATCTGCAGCAGAACTAGAAAGACAACCATCCACCAGATGGAGCCTGTTGCAATCGCAATTAACATAAAAATAACACTGATAGCCCTTACAAATCCTGCTAATAACATTACTGTTTTTTTACTTGCTTGATCGGTAAGTTTGCCAGCATAGGGCCCAACTGCAATCCCAGCAAGCAGTCCCGCAGCCAGAAGGAGCGATTTTAAAAAGTCCGATGGCAGTTTTTCTTGCAAGAATTCTAAATTACCAATAATGCCGAGCCACAAACCGAGGCCGGCGATAAATTCCCCTGTTAACAAAATCCAAACATTCTTGTTCCTCAACATAAACTGTGTCCCTCAATCCTCTATTCATATCCATATGAAAATATAATTCTATTCAAAATACTATCAGAAAACAGTGTCAGGCACCACTCGTGGACAAATGTCCACAAGTGGTGCCTGACACCGTCCTTTTTAGTTCGAATCCCCCAATAATCTATTTCAGACTCCTGCTGTAAAGACGGAACCTATTTGAATCGAAGTTTGGTGGAAATTTGCTTTCCGTACGCGATGACTCTCTCGATTAGGAAGTTTTTTCGTTCTTCCGTTATGTTGAAATTGACATAACCAATACTAATAGCGCCAATTAGTTCATTTATTTGGTTAAAAATAGGGGCAGCTACTGATGATGTGCCTTTCGTTCTCTCCCCATGACTCTCCCCATAGCCCTCTTTCACTATTTGATTTAATACAGTTAAAAAAGTATCTCTATCTTCTTCAGCTACTAGTTCATTTACGATTTTTTGCCTTTCAATTGAGGGCATATGGGCTAACATGACTTTATTTGCTGCTCCAATGTTAAGTGGAATACGTAATCCTAGTTGATCATATATACGGATCGGATTTTGCTGGCAGTCAATTCTCTCAACGATTAATGATTCTAGCCCCATTGGTTTACTGAAATAAATACTCTCTTCTACCTCAAGCATTAATTTTTCCATCTCGGGGCGAATTAACCCTACAAAATCAAAGGTATCATACATCTGTAAGCCGTATTCTAACCAGGTGTTCCCCATTGAATAATGTTTTAAATTTGGATCCTGTTGTATCAGTCCATGCTGCTTCATTGATTGTAAAAGACGATGCATTGTACTTACGGGTAAGTCACACTCCTTAGATAAATCAGTAATTGAAAACCATTTCTTTGTTTCATTTCCAACAAGGACTTTGATCACCTGCATGGCTCGATCGATCGTTTGCATATCTTCATCTCCTATTTAAATTAGGTATCAGTAAAAATATTAATAATTATTAATCAGTAAATTCAAAATATATTGACATGAAATTATTACTACTATAATATCATATTATAAGTTTTCCTGTCAGGGGAAATGAATTCCACTATACGGAAAAGCGAAGGGAGGAAATGCTTTGGCATCATCTATGTATAAAAAACTTAACACCGTTATTGTTAAACACCCAAATGAAGCCTTTATTAATCAAGAACATTTAAAAAAGGAATGGGAAAAATTCAACTATATTCATGAACCTGATTTTTCAAAAGCACAGCATGAATTTGAACAGTTTCTTTCTATTATTAAACAGCATGTGGACCATATTGAATTTTTACCCGCGTCAGAACGTGTAGGATTAGATTCTCTCTATGCCCATGATCCCGTTAAATTTACGAAAAAGGGTGCAATTATTTTAAAATCAGGGAAAAAATTACGACAGCCGGAAGCCGAGGTGTATAAACAATTTTTAATAGAAAAGGAAATTCCTATATTAGGTGAACTTACTGGTGAAGCAGTAGCTGACGGGGGAGATCTTGTTTGGCTGGATGATCGCACACTGTTAATTGGCCGTGGCTATCGAACGAATGATGAAGCGATCCGCCAAATCAAGGAAATTACTAAAGGTTTAGTGGACGAATGTATCGTTGTTCAACTTCCTCATGACCAAGGTGTGGACGAATGTCTACATCTTATGTCTTTTATTAGTATCGTAGATGATAACCTGGCTGTTGTTTATTCGAGATTAATGCCAGTCTTCTTAAGACAAATGCTAATCAAGCGTGGCTTTGAATTAATTGAAGTTCCCGACGAAGAATATCATCGACTAGGCTGTAATGTCCTTGCCTTAGCACCGCGAATTTGTATGATAGTTTCTGGAAGCCCTTACACTAAGCAAAAATTAATGGAAGCGGGGGCAACCGTCTATGAATATGAAGGAAATGAAATCTCTTATTTAGGTACAGGTGGTCCCACCTGTCTCACTTGTCCTGTTATCCGTACATAATTGAAGGAGGAAAAAATATGTTTAAAACTACAATTGTCAAAACACCTGGAGAAAGCTTCATCCATGGCTTAACGACTTCTGATCTAGGGAGTCCTATTTTAGAAAAGGCACTCGAACAGCATAAAGCTTATATTGATGCACTAAAAACCTGTGGGGTAGAAGTAACCGTCCTGCCTAATCATGAGGATTTCCCAGACTCTACCTTTGTAGAAGACACGGCAGTGCTGACACCTGAGTTTGCGGTTATTTCAAACCCAGGGGCCCCTTCACGTAACGGGGAAATTTTTGAGATGGAGCCGACAATAAAATCCCATTATGAAAACATCTATTATATCAAGTCACCAGGAACCCTTGACGGCGGCGATATTTTACAAATTGATAATCATTTTTATATAGGACTTTCTGAAAGGACAAATTTGGAAGGAGCTGAACAATTAAAGCAAATTCTTGAATTGGAACATTACCAGGCGACTATTGTTCAACTAGAAAAGTTTTTCCACCTTAAAACAGGTATTTCTTATCTTGGAAATCGTACAATTGTTGTCGCAGGTGAATTTATTGATCATCCAGATTTTAATTCCTATACAAAAATTATCGTTCCACCGGAAGAGGAATATGCAGCGAATTGTATTCGTGTGAATGACTATGTCATCATTCCAGCAGGTTTTCCTCAAACGAAGCAAAAAATGAAGGAGGCTGGTTTTCGGACGATTGAGGTCGACATGTCTGAATTTCGTAAATTAGATGGCGGCTTAAGCTGTTTATCACTACGTTTTTAGGAACATTGGAGACTGCTAATAGAAAAGGGGTGTGTGGGAGATGGTTGAACGAGAGGGTCAGCAGAATCAATTAAATCGATCAATGAAACGTCGTCATTTGTTTATGCTTTCGTTAGGTGGAGTCATAGGAACAGGGTTGTTTTTAAATGCTGGCTATACCATTAATCAGGCCGGAGCTGGTGGTGCATTATTAGGTTATTTATTTGGCGGGATCATTTTATACTTGGTCATGGTGTGCCTAGGGGAACTGGCTGTCCACATGCCTGTAACAGGCTCATTTCAAACATATGCAAGTAAATTTATTAGTCCTTCCGCTGGATTTTCGTTAGGATGGATGTATTTCGTTGGTTCAGCCACAACGGCTGGGGTTGAATTTACCGCGGCAGGAATCCTAATGAAACGGTGGTTTCCTGATGTTTCAGTCTGGATATGGTGTGCTGTTTTCATCGCCCTGTTATTTGTCCTCAATGCTCTTACAACCAGAGGATTCGCAGAGGCAGAATATTGGTTTGCAGGTATTAAAGTGGTTGCTGTTATTTTCTTTATTATTATTGGTTTCGCTGCTATTTTTGGAATCATTCCATTGGCCGACCGTCCCGCGCCATTTTTAGAAAACTTAGCACCATCTGGATTGTTCCCTGCAGGTTTTGTCATCCTTTTTGTTACGATGATGAATGTTATCTTTTCCTATCAAGGATCTGAATTGATTGGAATTGCTGCTGGGGAAAGCGAGGAGCCGGAAAAGAATATTCCCCGAGCCATTCGAAACGTCCTTTTTAGAATTATCGTCTTTTATCTAGCTTCTATTGTTATATTATCCGCCATTTTCCCATCTAAGGAACTGGGATTATTGGAAAGTCCATTCGTAACCCTTATGGATATGGCAGGTATTCCTTTCGCACCAGATATTATGAACTTTGTTATACTGACAGCAATATTATCGGTTGGAAACTCATGTATTTACGCGTCGACCCGTTTACTATGGGCGATGGCGCAAGATGGAATGGCTCCAAAACGGTTTGGAAAGCTATCAAAACGCAAGGTTCCATTTGCTGCTCTAGTATTTACGATGGTTTTTTCTCTATTATCCTTGCTAACTAGCTTCATTGCAGCCGACACAGTGTTTGTATTGTTAATGTCGATTGCCGGCATTTCTGTTACGATTTCGTGGATCGGCATTGCCCTTTCACAGTTGTTGTTTCGGAGGAAATACCTGCAAGATGGCGGGAAATTAGAGGATTTACAATATAAAGTCCCATTTTATCCATTAATACCAATTATTTGTATCGTATTCTGCGTTTCAATCTTAATATTCTTGGCCTTTGATCCGACCCAATTAGTCGGTTTACTAGTGGGTTTAGGATTTTTAGCCGTATGCTATATTTCCTATTATTTTAAGAATAAAAAGGACAAATTGAGTGCAAATAATGATGTGGACTATCGATAGGTTGTCACGATAGGGTGTCAGGCACCACTCGTGGACAGTTGGCTGCATTTGTCCATCTTAGGTGGACGGTTGTGATTCACCATTTTGTAATTAATTAAAGGAGTAATCGGGTAATGAATCAGCTAAATTGGGGGAGACCAGAGGCACTTCGTGAGCTTTTGTGCGAAGTGGTGAGCTGGAGAAGCATGACATTAACAGAGGGTGAACGTAATTTTCCTTCAAAGGTAGAGGCAAAACTACGAGGGTTGGGCTATTTTCAGGAAAATCCTACTCATTTGCTTCTTCACGATGCCGATCAGGGCAGGCGGTTTTTAACTGCTTTATATAAACATTCAAATGCAAAAGAAACCATCGTTCTCATTAGTCATTTTGATACAGTGAATACGGAGGAATATGGAGATCTAGAGGATTTTGCTTATCAGCCAGAAAAGCTAACCAACTTGCTCCATGAAAGATTGGATTGGTTACCGGAAGATGTGGTGCAGGATCTGAAATCTGGAGAATATTTATTCGGCAGAGGCACGATGGATATGAAAATGGGACTTGTGATGCATATGGGATTAATCGAAAAAGCAACTGTCGAACAATGGCCGATAAATCTTCTCTTGTTAACCGTGCCAGATGAGGAAGTAAATTCGGCGGGTATGTGTGCAGCTGTACCGAAATTATTAGAACTAAAGGAAAAGTATGATCTCACCTATAAGCTTTTCTTGAACGGAGAACCCGTATTTTCACAAGAGCCGGGTGACGAAAATTATTATGTGTATTCAGGTTCCATCGGTAAAATTATGCCATCGGCACTTTTTTACGGGAAAGAGACACATGTTGGTGAACCTCTCAGTGGAATCACAGCACCATATATTGCATCGTTTTTGACGCAGAAGATGGAATGGAATTTGAGCCTTCAAGAAACGGTGAGGGGTGAAACAACCCCTCTTCCGGTCACACTTCAACAAAAGGATTTAAAACTTGAATACTCCGCTCAAACACCATACCGTGCAGCAGCCTTGTATAATGTGTTTTTAATGGAGCGGAATGCGGAAGAAATTATGGATATCTTTGAAAAAGTAGCTGTTAACGCGGCTAGTACCTGCAACCGGGCCTATATGGAAGTCTGCAAAGAGCAGTATGTAGACCCAGTTGGTGAAGTGCATGTCTTACGTTATGAATCTTTACTTACGCATGCGATTAATAAATTTGGAACAGATTTTGTCGAAGCAATCAAGGCAGCTATTCATGCAAATTCAGAATGGGATGACCGTGAAAAATCCCTCCGTATTGCAGATACTCTAATGATTCAGTGCCAGGAACTTGCACCGGCGATTGTTTTGCTATTTGCTCCACCTTATTATCCAGCGGTAAATTCATCAAATGATGAACTCATTACACAATGTGTAGAATATGTGAAAGAGCAAGGTCTCGCAAAATTTAATTTGCCTGTTCAGCAAGTTCACTATTTTAATGGAATTAGCGACTTAAGCTATGTTAATTATCAGGACGATGGGGAAGGATGGACCGTCTTCAAATCAAATACCCCGGTATGGGGCAGCGGTTACATCATCCCATTCGATGCGATGAAAGAACTCCAAGCTCCTGTCTTAAATGTTGGCCCACTCGGAAAAGACGCCCACAAACGAACGGAGCGTCTTCATATGAAAAGTGCATTTGAAGAAGTTCCGATTCTTGTCGAGGGTATGATAAAAATGATGATTAATAACTAGGAAAGAAACTGATTCGCATCGTCGAATCAGTTTTTTTTATCTGGTGAGTCTACACTTATTCCAATGTTCAATTTTTATTAAGAAAATATAAAGAAAAATAGGTCTTTTTAAGGAGGAGTTGATCTGACAACCTAATGGAAAATGTAGATTTTTTTGTTTAAAAGTGATTTACTCTCATACAAATTGCCTATATATTAGCACTTCCGATTTATTCGTCTTTACAATTGTTTACATTCGCTTAATAAACCCCCGCTATAATGAAAATCGTAAAACAACATATTCAAGTTTATTTAGGGGGAAATCGAGTTGTTTAAAAAAAAAACTTATAAAAAAGGTTCTTCCAGTTGCTGTCCTTTCAAGCATTGCTTTTTGCAGTCTTGTTGGAACAGGAACCGCAAACGCTAAATCCGAAAACGCAGATAAAAACAATGCAGATATAAAAAATGTCATTTTTCTAATCGGAGATGGAATGGGTGTTTCATATACGTCGGCCTACCGTTATTTAAAAGACGATCCGTCTACTAAAAGAGTGGAGCCAACTGAGTTTGATAAATTTCTAGTTGGACAACAGACTACATATCCAGAGGATGCGAAGCAAAATGTAACGGATTCAGCATCTGCAGCAACGGCCATGGCTGCGGGGGTCAAAACCTATAATGCCGCCATCGCAGTTGACAATGACAAATCTGAAGTCAAAACAGTCCTTGAAGCAGCGAAAGAGCAGGGGAAATCAACCGGACTGGTTGCTACGTCAGAAATCACACATGCCACACCTGCATCGTTTGGTTCTCATGATGTAAACCGTAATAACATGAATGCCATTGCTGATGATTATTATAATGAAATGGTTAACGGAAAACACAAAATAGACGTCCTATTGGGAGGCGGCTCAGATTTATTTGTCCGTCAAGACCGTAACCTTACAGATGAATTCAAAAAAGACGGATACAGTTATGTTTCAAACCTTCAAGAATTGAAAAAAGACAAAAATGACCAGGTTCTTGGATTATTTGCGAAACGGGGTATGCCAAAAATGATCGACCGGACGGCAGAGATGCCTTCCCTAGCAGATATGACGACTTCGGCCATTGAGCGCTTAAATCAAAATAAAAAAGGTTTCTTTCTGATGGTGGAAGGAAGCCAAATTGACTGGGCAGGTCATGATAATGATATTGTAGGCGCAATGAGTGAAATGGAAGATTTCGAAAAAGCGTTCAAAGCAGCCATTGAGTTTGCCAAAAAGGATGGACATACCTTAGTAGTGGCAACAGCTGACCATTCAACTGGCGGTTACTCGATCGGTGCCCGCGGGGAGTACAACTGGTTTAGTGCACCAATTAATGCAACAAAACGTACGCCTGATTTTATGGCAGAGCAAATTGCTAATGGGGCAGATGTGAAAGAAACTTTGTCTAAATATATTAATCTCACATTAACAGATAAAGAGATTCAGTCTGTGAAAGATGCTGCGGGTACGAAGAAAGTAGTGGATATCGATAATGCGATCGAACAAATTATTGATACCCGTTCATTCACTGGATGGACGACGGGCGGACATACAGGCGAAGATGTAAATGTCTATGCATTCGGACCCGCCAGCGAACGCTTTGCCGGTCAAATTGATAATACGGATAATGCCAAAATCATCTTTGACATTCTTGAAAAAAGCAGCCGAAAAACAGTCATCGAAGACAAGTAAGTTTAAAAATTAAGCAGATTAGGATTGGAAAATATGATATCCCGTTGCCTTTTTAGCAGCGGGATATCTTTCTAAAAAGGAGTTTTACTTGATGGGAGGAATTGATGTGAAACAGGCAATGATAACTATTTTATTTGTTTTTCTACTTACGGGCTGTTCGTTTATTTCAATTCAGCCATCTAATGAGAAAACTGATGCAAAAACAAAGAATACTTCCACAATTACCAAAAAAATCTCGAAAGATGATCATGACGCTTATTATAATAGCCCTCAGGTAACGGATGATTCAACCTTACAAAAACCCGGCCAGTCTGTTACGGATGAAAAAGGAGAGGCCACTTTAAAAGCGATAAAACATATAAATGAGGTATATCATCTCGGGGATATCGAGTACACGATCAAAGAAATGAAACTACTTCACTACCGACCTGATTATAGTTTAATTGACTATTTCCATCCGTTAACGGAAGCCGAGGAATTTGACTTTATTAAATTAAGTGTGGATATAAAAAATCAATCCAAAGAAAAACGGAATTTTGCTCCAATCGCCCTTTTTGAAACGAATACAGGTGAGAAAATGGACTGGAATCAGGATATGTATCTTGAACATTTAAATGGAGAAATCGAAGGAAATCAAATAAAACGGGGGAGTCTAGGCTTTATCGTTGACCAAGCTGGCAGCAAAAAAACGGAATGGATTAGTATTCTAACCAGTGACGTGTTTAATGATAAACACGAAGGGCTGGAGGAAGCACAAAAAATCCAACTTAATTTTTAATGGAGAATAAAAAGGTGTCAGGCACCACTCGTGGACATTTGTCCACGAGCAGTGCCTGACACCCTTTGACCTGTGTAAAATTTTACGAATATATAAAGACCTAGTACCTTTCTGGATGAAACGGAAGGACATCAGGGCCCTACCCATGATTGGGATAGGGCCCTATTTGTATTCTGCTGTTGTGCAACTAATTGGAACAATTTTATGAAAAGGTAATTCAGTATGATTATAGTATAATAAAAATACTGAAATTTCTAATTGTGCAGGTCATATTCTGGAGGGATCGTGTTGACAGTCGGGGAACTATGCCGAACACTTATTGTAGACGATGAAATGTTAATCAGACAAGGGATTAAGCACTATATCAATTGGGAGCAAGAGGGCTTTATGATTGTTGGGGAAGCTTCGAACGGTCAAGAAGCACTGGAATTAATTGAGGCCACCGCCCCACATATCATCATTACAGATATCGTGATGCCAATCATGGATGGAGAGGAATTAACAAGAATTGTGAAGGAAAGATATCCTCACATTGAAATCATTATTTTAAGCAGTTTTGGAGAATTCGATTATGTTCGCTCCACCTTCCAAAGTGGTGTTGTTGATTATATCTTAAAGCCGAAGCTCAATGCAGACGGTCTCTTAAAGGCGCTGAAAAATGCCGCAAGCAGAATTCCTTCCTTTCAGAAGGTGGATCAAAGATTAACAGGCAATCTCCCAATTGGGCAGATTATCAATAAACTGATTTCAGGATATGAAGTGAAGTATGATTCGGAGTTAGTATCCAAAGCTTTGCCATACAGCCATTATTGTTTAATTGGAGCTGATTTAAGGAATCATCAGTCTAGAAATAGTGCAGAATTTCAAACAAGTATCAAGGCGAAAATCGAAGAGGCATTACAACATATCATAAATCAAGTTGTTTACGAGCCCTTAAGCGTTGAAGAGAATATCATTGGATACTTAATTAATATAAACAAGCAGAATGATAAAGAGTTTATTAAATTGGCCAGCCAACTTGCAGAGTCTATACCAGTAATGAGTATTGCATTGACAGATGAGTTTTCAGACCTTTCTAAACTAGGAACCAACTACAAAGAAAGTCTCGTAAAATTGTTAGATTATCGCTTTTATTTTCCAAATCAACCGTTTTTAATGAAAGAGAATCTTCCAAAAGTGCCGCCCAAACCCGAAAATTTTAATTTGGATTGGTTTACAGAGGAATTAAAGAGAAAACATTTTGATTCCGCTTTCAAATATCTACAAGACCATGTAAAGGTAATGTCTTCTTGTTATACGATGGATGTCTTTGAATATAAAGCTTTTTTTGGCAACATTATTTTTAACATTACCATTCTCCTAAGTAATATGAAATTTGACGTAACAGAATTGGAAGAAGCTAAGTATTCATATTTTAGGTCGATTGATGAAGCACCTTCGGCGAAGGCCACGGTTGAACTAATGAATCGCTTTATTGAAGAAGCGGAAAAATGCATATTTTTGGTCCAGAGTGAGCCCGAAGATATAAATATGAAAAAACTGATGGAATATATTAGAGAACATTATGCCGAACCGCTTACCCTTACTGGGGTCGCAAAGCACTTTCATTTTAATCCATCTTATCTTTCAAGCTATTTTTCAACGCATAATAAGGAAGGATTCATCGAATATCTAAATAGAATGCGGATCGAAGAAGCGACGAAACTGCTCATGGAGGGAATGGAATCTATCTCAGAAATTAGTGGAATGGTCGGTTATTCGGACCACAGTTATTTCTGTAAAGTTTTTAAGAAAATAAAGGGATTGTCTCCAAGCCAATACAAAAGAAAGCAAAAACTAAGATAAGAGATGGTGAATTATGAGATTTATTCCCGAACGTTTTAAACATAACGGATTGTTTATCGTTATGTTTTTCATTACGGTTATGATGATTATCACAGTTTCGATCACTATTACATGGACAACGATTCGGATGTCGGAGCAATTTTTTATTAAAAAGTTTAGCATTACGAACTCCAAAGTAATGAGTCAGGTAAAGGGAAGTTTCGAATCCTTTAACTATTCGGTCGTCCTAGCATCTAACAATCTCCTTCAAAGCAATACGGTTAAAAAAATTCTTACGAAGGAGCAATATAGCAATAAAGAGAAACTTAATGCCTATTTTAATGCGGGCCAACAGTTAAAGCGAATTGAAACTAATTTAGATGCATATGAAGAAAGCATTCTAGTCATGGGGAAAAATGGATTCAGTTTTGCAACGGATCGGACGTACTGGCCAATAACGGATGAGGAATTAAGGGCTAGCAGACTTACTAGTAATACGTTTAAGGAACCAAAGAAACTGGTGTACCAATTGGACAAGCGAAATGATGGAACGAATCGCCAGTTCATTGTGGCATCAAAGGTACTAATGGAACGGATCAACGGTACTGTTTATGGATCGATGTTCTTTGCGTTTGATGAAAGTCAATTTAGACAGTTCTTCACAAGCTATACAGGACCAGGTAATAATGTGTTTGTCGTAGACAAGCAGGGAGTTATTGTTTCTAGCAACCAAACAAACCTCATAGGGCAAGCACCAAAAGGCCTGCTTAGCTATGTAGGAAAAATTGAAAAGAGTTCAGACCATTATATCATTGATAATTTTATGGGAAAGGATCAGATTATCTCGATGGAATACCTTCCATCGTTTGACATGTACCTATTTAATATAATTGATAAGCAAAAAGCAGTTGGAGACCTAATTGATAAGAAAGATATCGTGCTCATCTCAATGGGTATCGTCTTTGTGGCGTTAATCATTGTCTTACTAGCGACGAGGAGATTGACAAATTCGTTATCGAGTCTTGTTAAGCAGATAGAAGATGCGTCAAAACATGAATTCCACCAATATGTTACTGCAACCGGCACATATGAAACCATGAAAATCGGCAATGCCTTTAATTCCATGCTCGATGCGCTTCACTTGTATGTTGAACAGCTTGTGGAATCACAAAAGCAAAAGCGCAATGCGGAATTGGCTGCGCTGCAGCAGCAAATTAATCCTCATTTTTTATACAACACGTTAACTTCAATAAAATTCATGGTGCAGCAAGGTGGAAAAGAAGAAACCGAAGCAACAATTAATGCTTTAATATCCTTGCTTCAGAATACAATTGGCAATGTCAGCGAGACGAATACCATTGTCCAGGAAGTGGATAATTTAAAAAATTACGTCCTTATTAATCAAAAGCGGTACGGTAACCGGATTAATGTTAACTATTTTATCGCGCCAGATTGTTTGGAATATCATGTACCAAAGCTTATCCTGCAGCCTTTTATGGAAAATTCATTCTTTCATGGCTTCAATCGTAAGACTGGTGGCTATATTAATGTACTTGTCTGGAAAGAGGAGAATACGTTGATTTGTGAAGTCGTGGATAACGGAGATGGAATGGAAGTCTCTGCAGAGAATAAACTCCCGACTACAAAGCGTAAGCAACAGATGTTTTCTGGGATTGGTGTGCGGAATGTTCATGAGCGTATCCAGCTGATTTACGGGGAACAGTATGGGGTGACAATTTCTAGCGAGTTGGGTGAAGGGACAAAGGTCCGGATGACACTTCCAGTTTCAACTAAGTGAAAATAGTCATAAAATCTAAAAATAATCCAAATAAATCAAATGGAAGCGTGTTCATGTTATAAAAATATTACCAACCATTAAAAATATCGTCCTAACGGTTACTTCCTAACAGGTGATAACATTGTATTTGTAAGTTAGATAACGCTTACAAAAATAGAATGTTGGGGGAATATCAATGAAAAAAGTACTAGCACTCTTTTTAGTTAGTATATTGATGCTAACTGCCTGTTCTTCGGGATCAAATAAAGAGACTTCCGACAGCGGCAAAGATACAAATGAAGTAACAGTATGGGCATGGGACCCGAATTTTAACATTAAAGCAATGAATTTAGCAAAAGAAGCTTATAAATCTGAAAACGCAGATGTAAACATTAAAGTTATTGAACATGCTCAAGATGACATTATTCAAAAGCTTAATACGAGCTTAAGTTCTGGAACTACAAAAGGACTTCCGAATATTGTTTTAATTGAAGATTATCGGGCGCAAAGCTTCCTTAAAGCGTATCCAGATATGTTCCATGAGTTAACTGGCTCTTTTAAGGCGGATGATTTTGCTCAGTATAAAATTGCCCCTACGAGCTTGGACGGCAAAAACTACGGCCTTCCATTTGATACGGGTGTTACAGGACTATACGTTAGAACGGATTACATGGAAAAAGCGGGCTACACGGTTGATGATTTAAAAGATATCGACTGGAACAAGTACATTGAAATCGGTAAAAAGGTAAAAGAAGCAACGGGGAAACAAATGCTTACACAGGATCCAAAAGACCTTGGTCTTATTCGAATGATGGTTCAGTCAAGCGGTTCATGGTATTTAAAGAACGACGGGGTTACACCTGACATAGCAGGCAACGCTTCTTTAAAGGAAGCATTCCAAACATATAAAGAGCTTTTAGATGCGGATTTAGTGAAACCTGTCTCTGATTGGGGCCAATTTGTAGCAGGATTTAACAGTGGCGAAGTTGCTACGGTTCCTACGGGTAACTGGATTACTCCATCCATCAAAGCGGAAAGCTCACAAGCAGGTAAGTGGGCAGTTGTTCCAATGCCAAAACAAGCTGGAATTTCAGGCTCCGTGAACGCCTCTAACCTAGGCGGAAGCTCTTGGTACGTGCTTAACATTCCTGGTAAAGAAAAGGCTGCTGACTTCTTAGCAAAAACTTTTGGTTCTAATGCTGATTTTTATCAGACTTTGAATAAGGAAATGGGAGCGATCGGTACTTACAAGCCAGCTGCTGAAGGCGAAGCGTATAAGGCTGCGGACGATTTCTTCGGAGGTCAAAAGGTCGTTAGTGACTTTGCTGCCTGGACAGAGAAAATTCCTCAAGTAAACTATGGTATGCATACGTATGCAATCGAGGATATTTTAGCTGTTGGAATGCAGGACTACCTTAAGGGTAAAGATCTAGATAAAGTATTAGAAGATGCTCAAAAGCAAGCTGAAGAACAAATTAAATAACACAACAAATTAGCAAGTAACACATCTTTGTAAAGAGATTATGCCTTTGGAATTCGCCGGCTTCAACCCTTCAGTAATTGGAGCTATCTGATGTGTCAGGCGATTTTCTGAGGCTCTTTTCTTTTTTTCTTAAAATTACAACGTAAGGAGTTGACTAAAATTGATAACTGCGAAAGAAAACCACACTCAAACTCTTCCAAAAGCAAATTCAGGTCGGAAGCTTCGGTTAAAAAATAATGTTATTGGCTGGTCCTTTGTGATTATCGCTGCCGTAATGATCTTTTTGTTTTACTTCTACCCAATGGTTCAGGCTCTTATTTTGTCATTTCAATCAGGGGTAGGTGCGAATTTAACATTTACAGGTATCGATAATTATACGCGTTTATTTAAGGATCCAACGTTCCTTACAACGGTAAAAAATACGGTGATCTATCTGATCATCCAAGTACCAGTTATGATTCTACTTGCTTTATTTCTTTCCGTTTTACTAAATAATAAAACGTTGAAGTTCAAGGGCTTTTTTCGAACAGCCATCTTCTTACCCTGCGTAACCTCACTTGTTGCCTATTCCGTCATTTTCAAATATTTGTTTGGTCAAGATGGGATTATCAATATCATGTTAATGAAAGTTTCACTAATTTCTGAGCCCATCCAATGGCTCACCGATCCGTTTTGGGCCAAAATTGCCATTATTGTGGCTATCACTTGGCGTTGGACAGGTTATAACATGATCTTCTATTTATCCGCTCTTCAAAACGTCGATGAATCTATCTATGAAGCAGCTAGGATAGATGGGGCTTCGCCAGTTCAACAATTTTTCAAGATTACGATCCCAATGTTGAAGCCGATTATCCTATTTACATCTATCACTTCAACAATTGGAACGCTTCAGCTATTTGACGAGGTCATGAATATTACCAAGGGTGGACCGGGAAATGCGACCATGACAATTTCTCAGTACATATATAATTTATCATTTAAGTATACCCCTGACTTTGGATATGCGGCTACTGTCTCTTATGCCATTGTCATTATGATCGTCATCTTCTCAATCATTCAGTTCAAAGTGGCAGGTGATAAAAATGAATAACCTTAAACGCTCATTCAGCTATACAGTTCTTATCATCGCTTCCATTGTTTCTATGTTTCCGTTTCTATGGATGATTGTGAGCTCGACAAACAAGTCTGTAGATGTGACGCAAGGAAGGATGCTGCCAGGCAGTCATTTTATAGAAAACCTTCACAATCTACTAGATACAGTTGAGCTTATACCTGCATTAATGAATTCGGCGAAAATTTCGATTTTAACAACCATTCTTGCCATGCTTATCGCCTCCTTGGCAGGATATGGATTTGAAATTTACAAAAGTAAGTCGAAGGACTTTGTGTTTAATATTTTACTAGTTTCTATGATGATTCCTTTTGCGGCTTTAATGGTACCGCTCTTTAGAATGTTTGCTGCCATTTCACAATCCTTACCGATCATTGGTATTGATACAATGGCAGCGGTCATATTACCGACGGTTACAACTGCCTATCTAATCTTTTTCTTTAGACAAAGCACCAAGATGTTTCCGAAGGAAATTCTTGAAGCGGGAAGAATTGATGGTCTCTCTGAATTGGGATGTTTCTTTCGAATCTATGTACCAACAATGAAAACGACTTACGCGGCAGCTGCCATCATTACTTTCATGGCTAGCTGGAACAGTTATT
This sequence comes from Neobacillus sp. C211, assembly GCF_051842875.1. Taxonomy (NCBI): domain Bacteria; kingdom Bacillati; phylum Bacillota; class Bacilli; order Caryophanales; family Bacillaceae; genus Neobacillus; species Neobacillus sp. C211. The sequence continues at coordinate 76,095 of NZ_JBPXRO010000008.1, read as the reverse complement.
TATGGCCGCTGGTTGTGTTGCAGTCACCCGAGAACCAAACCATTCCGCTGTTAATCTCAAACCTTGGTTCAAGCTACTCACCCGACTTTGGAATGATTATGACAGCGATTGTGATTGCCACCCTGCCGGCAGCACTTATCTTCTTCATTATGCAAAAGCATTTCGTTGCAGGGATGATGGGTTCAGTTAAATAATAAAATTTTGCAAATGTAGATAGGAAGAGTGATAGTGATGACAACCATTCCAAAAATAGATTGGCTTACCGACTTAAATGTGTTTGCCTTTAATCGACTTCCAGCACATTCAGACCACCGATATTATGAAACACTGGAGCAGGCAAAAATTGCAGGTCCAATGGCAATGCGCCATGAATTAAACGGTAACTGGAAATTTAACTATAGCGTTAATCCAGACAATCGTCCGGAGAATTTTCACCGGCTGGATTTTAACTGCATGGGCTGGGGGGACATCACCGTCCCAGGCCACATCCAGCTTCAGGGCTACGGAAAACCACAATATGTGAATACGATGTACCCATGGGACGGGCTTAACGAGATTCGTCCGCCAGAAATTCCACTCGACCATAATCCGGTTGGAAGCTATGTGAAGATGTTTACCGTTCCCCCTCAAATGGAAAACAAGCCACTGTATATATCCTTTCAAGGTGTGGAGTCGGCCTTTTATGTGTGGTTAAACGGGGAGTTCGTCGGCTATAGTGAGGACTCGTTTACGCCTGCAGAATTTGAGCTTACCCCATTTCTTACAGAGGGTGAGAATAAGCTTGCCGTCGCCGTTTACCAACGGAGCACGGGCAGCTGGCTCGAGGACCAGGATTTCTGGCGTTTTTCTGGTATTTTCCGTGATGTTTACCTCTACACAGTACCGGAAATTCATGTTTATGACGCCGGTATTCGCGCAGAGCTGGATCCGACTTTTACGAAAGGGACGCTTCAAGCAGACCTAAAGCTTTTATCTGATGTGGTTTCTCCAATAAAAATAGTTGCTGAATTGTACGATGCCGAGGGGCACTTAGTAGCAGCACAAAACGGTGATTTCACTGACGGAAATTGGACAGTTTTAATGATGATCAATAATCCAAAGCTATGGAGCGCAGAAAATCCTTATTTGTATAAGTTTTATATTCAGGTATATAACGAGTCAGGTAATTTGGTAGAGGTTGTTCCGCAGAATGTCGGCTTCCGAAGATTTGAACTTGTCGATAAAATCATGACCCTTAATGGTGAACGGATTGTATTCAAGGGTGTCAATCGCCATGAATTTAATTGCCGTACCGGCCGCGCAATTACAAAGGAAGACATGCTTTGGGATATTAAAACATTGAAACAGAACAACATTAACGCTGTCCGGACGTCCCATTATCCGAATCAGAGTTATTGGTACGAGTTGTGCGACGAATACGGTGTCTATGTCATCGATGAAATGAACCTTGAAACGCACGGTTCATGGCAGAAGATGGGGGCAGTTGAGCCGTCTTGGAACATTCCTGGAAATAAGCCGGAATGGGAGAATATTGTTATGGATCGGGCGGTATCTATGTATGAACGGGATAAGAATCACCCATCCATTCTCATTTGGTCTTGTGGCAATGAATCCTATGCGGGTGAAGTGATTCTGAATGTTTCTAAGTATTTTAAGCAAGTTGATTCAAGTCGCCTGGTTCATTATGAAGGTGTTTTCCATGCCCGTGATTACAATGATACGAGTGATATGGAAAGCCGCATGTATGCAAAGCCAGCTGACATTGAGAATTATTTGAACGATAACCCGTCAAAGCCATACATTAGCTGTGAATATATGCACGCCATGGGAAATTCACTCGGCGGTATGTACAAATATACAGATTTAGAGCGGAAGTATCCGATGTATCAAGGTGGATTTATTTGGGATTATATTGATCAGTCAATTATTAAAAAAGACCGTTATGGCAAGGAATTTTTGGCCTACGGCGGTGATTTTGACGATCGCCCAACGGATTATGGCTTCTGTACGAATGGGATTGTGTATGCCAATCGAGAGTTGTCACCGAAGATGCAGGAAGTAAAGTATTTATATCAAAATATCAAACTAAGTCCGGATCGTACGGGGGTAACCATTCAGAATGAAAGTCTTTTCGTAGATACGTCCGATTATGATTTGGAGTACACTCTCTACCTTGAAGGTAAAGAGTTGTATCGGAATCAGCTCGATGTTGTGGTGGCACCACAGAGTGAAGGGCGCATTGAATTTAAAATGCCTGCAGAACTCACCAGCGTTTCTGGCGAATATTGTATACAAACTTCTTTTAAGCTAAAGGAAAGTAATCTCTGGGCGGACGCTGGTTACGAGATCGCGTTCGGACAATATGTGTTCAGAACGGAGGCGTTTGTCGAGCAAATGGCAGCTCACGGGGAATTATGGGTTGTCACTGGCGATGTTAATATTGGTGTCCACGGCCCTGACTTCACCATCTTGTTCTCGAAACAGGCGGGCAGCCTGGTTTCACTTAACTACGCTGGGAAAGAAATGATTGCTCTTCCGCCGGCACCGTTATTCTGGCGGGCGACGACGGATAATGACCGCGGCTATTCCCAAGGCTATCATTCGGGTCTTTGGTATGCAGCCAGTCTTGCGCGCAAATGCATTGGGATGGATGTCGAACAAGCTAATGGTCAGGTGAGCATTGCTTTTACTTATAAATTATCGATTAGTGAAAAAGTAGTGGTGAAAGTAAATTATACCGTTCTTGCCAACGGCAATGTTCGTGTGAAGTCGGTCTATAAGGGGGCGGAAAATCTCCCGCAGCTGCCGATTTTTGCAGTATCCTTCAAGGTGCCTGCCGATTATGACCAACTGGAATGGTATGCGATGGGTCCTGAAGAAAATTACTCAGACCGAGTGCAAGGAGCAAGACTTGGAATATTTAAAAATCAAGTAATTGAGAATTTATCTGGATATGTCATGCCGCAAGAATCGGGCAACCGGACGGGAGTGCGCCGAGTTAGTCTAACCAACAAGGAAGGACAGGGAATAAAAATTTCAGCTGCGACTAAACCATTAGAGTGCAATTTTTCTCCTTATACGGCTTTTGAACTCGAGAATGCTCAGCATCAATATGAGCTTCCAAATATCCATTACACGGTTGTGACGGTCGCAGGCAAGCAGATGGGCGTCGGTGGAGACGACAGCTGGGGTGCACCGGTGCATGATGAACACCTCATTCCTGCCAATCAAGACATGGAATTCGAGTTTATCATTGATCGAATCTAAGCTTGAAAATTAGCATTTACAAGAAAAGAGCCTGAAATAGGCAGGCTCTTTCCTTTACATGACAAACTTAAGGAGCGGAAGGTTATGCTTATTCATGTTAATCAAGAGGACAGACAGTTTCATTTAACAAATGGCCAAGTTAGTTATATTTTTCACGTGATGAAAAATGGACAATTAGGCCATCTTTATTATGGAAAGGCATTGCACCACAGAGAAGATTTTTCTCACTTGCAGACGTATGATGTGCCAACAGGGGCTACTACACACGTGTATGCAGATGATCCTGCTTTTGGTTTGGAAACGCTCCGTCAAGAATACCCTGCCTACGGAAATTCTGATTTTCGCGAACCGGCAATCAGTGTAAGTAACACGACGGCTAATCATGTTCCTAATTTCAAATATGATTCGTATCAACTTGTAGACGGAAAGCCTCGTCTTGAAGGTCTGCCGGCAACCTATACAGAGGACAATCAGGACGCTAGTACACTTCAAATTATCTTAAAGGATGAATTCCTCCAAGCAGAATTGACGTTAAATTATACAATATTCCTTGATATGCCTGTCATAACGAGAAGTGCTTCCTTGAAAAATGAAAGTCAAGAGGAATTGGTTATTGATCGATTAATGGGAGCATCACTCGACCTTCCGGATAAAGATTTTTTATTTACCCACTTAGCGGGTGCATGGTCACGGGAGCGGCATGTAAAAGAGAGAATACTGGAAACAGGCATTCAGTCTATTTCTAGTCTGCGAGGTGCCAGCTCTCACCACCATAATCCGTTCTTGGCACTAAAGCGTCCGGAGGCGACGGAACATACAGGTGAGGTATACGGCTTTAATTTTATATATAGCAGTAACTTTTTGATGCAAATAGAAGTGGATCATTACGACACAGCAAGACTTATGGTTGGGATTCATCCGTTTGGCTTCAAGTGGAATCTAAAGCCGAACGTGTCCTTCCAAACACCGGAAGTAGTAATGGTGTATTCCGATCAAGGTTTAAATGGGATGAGCCAGGCCTTTCATAGTCTTTATCGCGAGCACCTGATTCAAGCGCAATGGAAGAAGGCCGTGCGTCCGATTTTGATTAATAACTGGGAAGCAACCTACTTTGATTTTACTGAGGAAAAACTCGTTAATATTGCGAAATCAGCAAGTGAATTAGGAATCGAACTGCTGGTCCTTGATGATGGCTGGTTTGGAAAACGGAATGATGATACCACCTCCCTTGGAGATTGGTATGTGGACTTAGATAAACTTCCGGGTGGCTTAGAAAGCTTAGCCCAGAAAATATCTGCGATTGGAATGAAATTTGGGCTATGGTTTGAGCCGGAGATGATCAGTCCGAACAGTGATTTATTTAGCGAGCATCCTGATTGGGCCGTGGGTGTTCCAGGTCAACATTATACATTGGGTCGCAATCAGCTCGTTCTTGACTTTTCAAGACCAGAAATTGTTGATTATCTTTATGAAAAAATGTCCGATATTATTAAAAAAACAAGCCTTGCTTATATTAAATGGGATATGAATCGGAACATTACCGAAGCATTCTCACAAAAACTAGCCGTTCATCAGCAAGGCGAGTTTTTCCATCGCTATATTTTAGGGGTCTATGATCTCTATGAACGGTTAACACGTGAATTCCCGCATGTGTTGTTTGAATCTTGTGCAGGAGGCGGGGGAAGATTCGACCCAGGGATGATGTATTATGCACCGCAAGCATGGACAAGTGATGATACGGATGCGATTGAGAGGCTAAAAATCCAATACGGTACCTCCTTCGCCTATCCAGTTTACAGCATGGGATCTCATGTGTCGGCTGTTCCGAATCACCAAACATTGCGGACGACACCGTTAGCAACAAGGGCAAATACTGCTTACTTTGGAACCTTTGGCTATGAATTAGATCCAGTGAAATTAACCAAAGAAGAGCGGGCAGAAATTAAAGAGCAGGTTGCTTTTTATAAAAAGCATCGAGGATTAATTCGCGATGGTCAATTTTATCGCTTGTTGAGTCCTTTTTCGAATAATGAAACGGCTTGGATGGTCGTGAGCAAGGACCAATCGGAAGCCTTGATTGGCTGGTATAAGGTTTTGGCTACGCCGAATCCTAAAAAGCAGCAAACGCTTCGTCTCAGTGGACTAGCTGAATCGAAGATGTATAAAGTGGCTGGAAGCGAACGAACGTATTATGGCGATGAGCTCATGAACGTAGGACTGCCGCTTCCAACCGAGTTTAACGGTGTCAATGGAGGGAGTGCCGAGCGTGGCGGCGACTTCCAGTCCCAGGTTTTTTATTTGCAAAAGACCGGAGGAAGGTAGTGGAATAAAAAACAGCACTGTGAAAGCGCATGAAATTATTCATGCGCTTTTCTTATATTTTTAAGTAAACTTTTAGTAAAAACGGTTGAATATTTTTACTAACCGTTATAAAATTAAGTTGAAATTAATAATTTACTTACAAGAAACAGAATTTCTGGAGGAATTAAAATGAACGTTAACGCACTTAATAAAGTATTTTTAGATATGTTTCATATTTTACCTAGAAAAGCCTTTTTTGCTCCTGGGAGGATTAATTTAATTGGCGAGCATACCGATTATAATGGCGGTCATGTGTTTCCATGTGCGATTACCTACGGTACTTACGCTGTAGCAAGGAAACGGGAAGACCAAGTGATTCAACTATACTCAACGAACTTCCCTGAAAAAGGAATCATCGAATTTAACTTAAACAAACTAGAATATGAGAAAGAACACAATTGGGCCAACTATCCGAAAGGAATGATTCGGTACATGATCGAGGCGGGATATGAGATTCCAACGGGATTTGATTGTGCCATTGAAGGCAATATCCCGAATGGTGCAGGACTATCTTCGTCGGCTTCCATTGAGCTGTTAACCGGAGTGCTAGTAAACGGCCTGTTTGAATTAGAAATTCCTAGGCTTGATCTCATCAAGCTTGGTAAAAAGGTAGAGAATGAATTTATTGGTGTGAACAGCGGCATTATGGACCAGTTTGCGATTGGCATGGGGAAGAAAGATGCTGGAATTTTACTAGATTGCCAGACTCTAAGCTATGAATACGCACCCATTCACCTTGATGATTACAAAATTTTAATTATGAATACGAACAAGCGCAGGGAATTAGCTGATTCGAAATACAATGAGCGAAGAAGTGAATGTGAAGAGGCGCTAGCGCAACTTCAGCAAAAACTTCCGATTGAGGCTCTAGGTCAGTTATCTGAAGCGGAGTTTGATGAAAATCATTACCTAATTACCAATGAAACGGTGCGCAAACGAGCAAAGCACGCTGTCTATGAAAACGTGCGAACAATTAAGGCACTAGAAGAGCTTAAAGCGGGAAATTTAGAGGCATTTGGACAATTGATTAACCAATCACACGTATCCTTACGAGATGATTATGAAGTGACAGGGGTGGAACTTGACAGTTTAGTAGAGGCTGCATGGAAACAACCGGGAGTTCTAGGGGCGCGGATGACTGGTGCAGGATTCGGCGGCTGTGCTATTGCAATCGTAGAAAATGACGAGGTTGAAAACTTTATTGCAAATGTTGGGTCAGCCTATCTCGAGAAAATTGGCTACAAGGCAGAATTTTATGCAGCGAGCATTGGTGACGGGGCAAAAGAAATTCAAATGGAGGCGGCGATCTAAATGAGTATCCTTGTATTAGGTGGAGCGGGCTATGTCGGTTCACACGCTGTTTATCAGTTGATTGATCAGGGGTTTCCGGTGGTTGTGATTGATAATTTGCAAACAGGCCATAGCGATGCAATTCATCCAAAGGCAAGCTTTTATGAAGGGGATATCCGCAGTCGTGAGTTTATGCGCTCTGTTTTTGAAAAAGAAGACATTGAAGCAATCTTGCATTTTGCCGCCAATTCCCTTGTCGGGGAATCCATGGTTGAACCGTTAAAATACTTTGATAACAATGTTTATGGCACACAAGTTGTCCTTGAAATGATGAAGGAATTTAGCGTCAAGCACATCGTTTTTTCTTCGACAGCAGCAGTTTATGGAGAGCAGAAGGTTGTACCGATTACAGAGGATGCGGCAACCATTCCAACGAATACCTATGGCGAAACCAAGCTTGCGATGGAAAAAATGATGGCTTGGTGCGAAAAAGCGTTTGATCTTCACTATGTTTCCCTTCGCTATTTTAACGTAGCTTCGGCAAGAAGCGACGGACAAATTGGCGAGGACCATAACCCAGAAACGCATCTCATCCCTGTTGTATTAGAAGCAGCATTAGGCAAAAGGCCTGCCGTTACGATATTTGGGGAAGATTATGATACAGCAGATGGTACTTGTGTTCGTGATTATATTCATGTAGAAGACTTAATTGATGCCCATATATTAGCCCTCCGTTATCTACAAAATGGCGGGGAGAGTAATCATTTCAATCTTGGCTCAAGTCAAGGATTCTCGGTAAAAGAAATTGTTGAGACAGCTAAAGAGGTTACAGGAATTGATATCCCGGTAAAAATCGGTGAACGAAGAGCTGGAGACCCAAGTACATTAATTGCTTCTTCGGAAAAAGCAAAAAAGATATTGGGATGGAATCCAACGAGAACATCGATTCATCAAATGATTAGCAATGCCTGGAACTGGCATCAGCACCACCCGAATGGATATCAGAAATAGAGGTGAACATGATGATTTATCAACAAATACAACAATTAATCAATCAAGCAATAGCCGCTCAATTAATTGAGCGGGAAGATGAAATCTATGCGCGCAATCAAATATTGTCACTTCTCCATCTAACGGAGTTTAAGAAAGTGGACGCAGCAGGGGAAAGTAACTTTGATATCCCTGATTTACTCGATTTCATTGTAGATTATGCCTGCAATCAAGGGGTTATTGAAGAATTATTTGATGAAAAAGAGATTTTTTCAAGTAAAATTATGAACTGTTTCATCGCCCGGCCATCAGCGGTTAATCAGCTTTTTTATGGAAAATATAAACAGGATCCAAAAGCAGCAACACAGTATTTCTATGAGTTAAGTAAAAATAGCAACTACATTCAAATGAAGCGAATTCGAAATAACATTGAATATAAGACCGCTACAGAATATGGTGAACTTGATATTACCATTAATCTATCCAAACCCGAAAAGGATCCTAAAAGTATTGAACTCGAACGGTCGATGAAGAAAACGGACTATCCGAAATGCTTGCTTTGTGTGGAAAATGAGGGATATGCGGGAAGAATCGGGCACCCTGCCCGCTCCAATCACCGCATGATTCGTGTAAATCTATTAGAAAACACATGGTACTTGCAGTATTCACCATATGTCTATTACAACGAGCATTGTATCGTGTTAGCAGAAAAACATACCGATATGGTTATTAGTCCAACGACATTCTTACGGCTGTTAAGCTTTGTTGAGCAATTTCCACATTATTTTGTCGGCTCTAATGCGGACCTGCCGATTGTAGGGGGCTCGATTTTATCCCATGATCATTATCAAGGCGGGAATTATCAATTTGCGATGGCGAAGGCAGGGGATGACTGGGCATTTAAAATGGCTGGATATCCGGATGTAGAGTGTGCGGTTGTTAAATGGCCTATGTCCGTTATTCGCCTGCGTTCCGATCAAATTAGTACGCTCGTTGAAGCCGGGTCACATATTTTAGACAAATGGAAAAAGTACAGTGATGAAGGTTTAGGAATTGAGGCGAGGACTGGCGATACCCCGCACAACACAATTACACCCATTGCACGTAAAAATGGGGATGTATTTGAACTGGATTTGGTTCTGCGTAACAACCGGACGAGTGATGAACATCCGCTTGGCATTTTCCATCCTCACGCAGATGTACATCATATTAAGAAGGAAAATATTGGCCTAATTGAAGTGATGGGGCTGGCGGTTTTACCAGCACGGTTAAAGGATGAACTAGGAGAAGTGGAAAATTACATCCTAGGTCAATCATCGGCAGTAGCAGACTATCATTTAGACTGGGCGGAAGCGTTAAAAGCACGCTATCTAGCTATTGCTAATGAAGCGAATGTGGATGGTCTGGTAAGAGAAGAAGTAGGAAAGAAGTTTTTAAGGTGCTTGGAAGATGCAGGAGTGTTTAAGCGAAATGAAGTGGGTGCAGCTGGGTTCCAGCGGTTTATCAGTACGTTATAAAAACATAATCGGCCCAGAACTTTGTTGATAGCTCTAGTTTTTAAAAAGAAATGAATTAGAATACCTTCTGAAAAATATGGAGTGATAACGCGATGAAAATATTAGATAGAATATTTGGCAGTTACGAGGGTGAGTCTGTTACTGAGTATACCTTAGTCAATGATTACGGCATGATGGTCTCTTGCCTTAATTATGGTTGTGTGATGACTAAAATCATCGTCCCTGACCGTCATGGAAACTTTGAAAATGTAGTGCTTGGATTTGAAAACTTCGAAGATTACACAGAATGGTCCCCGTATTTTGGCGCAGTTGTGGGACGAGTAGCCGGAAGAATTAATGGTGCCAGCTTTGAGTTGGACGGAAAAGAATACCATCTTGCAGACAATGATTATCCCAATCATATACACGGGGGCAGGAAGGGCTTTAACTCTGTGATTTGGAAAACCGAAATAATAGAGGAAGAAAATGCAGTCGGTTTGAAGTTTTTTTATCATAGTCCAGACGGTGACGAAGGCTATCCTGGTAATCTAGACACCACTGTTACCTATATTCTAAACAATAAAAATGAACTCGATATTACTTTTGAAGGGAAAACGGATCAAAAAACAGTTGTCAACTTAACGAATCACTCGTATTTTAACTTGAGTGGAAATGTAAAAAGAGATTGTTCTGAACATATTCTCCAATTAGAAAGTGATCAGTTTTTAGAACTGGGCAAAGGTTTTATCCCTACTGGTAATATGATTGATACGAAAAATACCCCATTTGATTTTAAGCATGGCAGAAGGTTACGCTCTGGGATGGTTTCGTCTCATCCACAAAATGTGCTTGTTGGTAATGGGTACGACCACCCACTTGTTTTTACCAAAAAGGGTGAAAATACAATCATGCTAAGTGATGATGAAAGCGGCCGTTCACTGCTTGTTTCGACCGACCAGCCATGCGTCGTCCTTTATACAGGGAACCAACTAGAAGGTCCCTATTCTATAGCAGGTGTCAGGTCAAGAAACTATTTGGGTGTTTGTCTGGAAACGCAAGGATTTCCAGATGCTATCCATCACCCAGAGTTCCCCTCTGTCATTTTAAACCCGGAGGAAGTATACTATTCCAAAACAGTGTATCGTTTTTTTGCTAATACATTAGGAGATTGATTAATGGCTACCATCAAAGATATTGCACAAATGGCAGGGGTATCGATCGCCACTGTATCCCGTGTTTTGAATTATGATACGACACTTTCTGTCAGCGATGAAACCAAAAAAAGAATTTTCGAAGTGGCAGAGGAATTATCGTATAAAAAGAAACCAGCCCGCAAGCAGGGGGCGGGGAAAATTGCTCTCCTGCAATGGTATACCGAAAAAGAAGAACTGGAAGATTTGTATTACATGTCGATCCGGCTTGGGGTTGAAAACCAATGCCGACAGCAAGGGATTCAAGTGGCCAAATATTTTCAAGACAACTATGAGGATTTGAAGGAAGACGATATTCAAGGGCTGATTGCGATAGGGAAATTTAGCAAGAAGCAGGTGAATGAGCTGCTTAAGATAACAAAAAATATTGTCTTTGTGGACACCTCACCAGACGAAGACCGGTTTGATTCGATCGTCATTGACTTTGAAAGGGCAACAATAAAGGTACTTGATCATTTTATGAAGAAGGGTCATGAGAAAATCGGCTATATCGGCGGAAGAGAAGTGTTTAAAGATAAAACTTCCATCATAGAAGACCCAAGGGAATCGGCGTTCAAGCGCTATTTAACAGGTAAAGGGATGCCCTATGAAGCTTTTATGTATGTAGGAACCTTCTCAGCCGATGAAGGTCATGTCATGATGAAAAAGGCGATTGATGAACATGGGGACAACCTGCCAACCGCCTTTTTTGCAGGTAATGATTCGATTGCTGTTGGGGCATTAAGGGCACTGCTGGAGGCAGGAATTTCTGTTCCAAAACGGGTTAACATCATCGGTGTGAATGACATCAGTATCTCCAAATATGTCTATCCAGCGTTAAGCACGATTAAGGTGTATACCGAAATCATGGGAGAAACCGCCGTTGACACCCTTTTGGAGAGAATCGCAGGCAGAAAAACAGCCAAAAAAATATTCATCGCCACAGAACTAATCATTCGTAACAGTAGCTTTTAACCTAAGAAAAAATTAAAACATGCCAATTTGTCCAACTGAGGTGGACAAATTGGCATGTTGTCTTTTTGTGGTGCCTGACACCATTTATTTATTTAACGACTGGGCAGCCATCCATTCCATGATTGTTGTTGTTTTGCCATTAATAGATGCTGCAGGTTCATTGTTGTATACATAAATCCATGACCAGTGTCCAGCGTATTGATATGGTGTACCATCTGCATTGTTATATAAGCCTGAAGTATCATGTACGTCATCAAATAACGATAATTGTACATTCTTTGCTCCAGCTTGGATTAATCGGTCATAGGTTGGTACTGTGTTGATTGCAGGAGGCAATGTCGTATCATTTATAGCTGCAACAAACCAGATTGGCGTTTCTTTAATTTTTTGGATGTCAGCATCGGTTATCAATGTATCATTTAACCCTTCACATACCGGATAAGCGGCAGCAAAGTATCCTGGATAATCACGAACCATTAGCATTGTCATATATCCACCATTTGAAGCTCCGCCAATGTAGATTCTATTTGGATCAATATCAGGATTTTTTGAAACATAATCGTTAATTAGTGCCATAAGAGCTTCTTCATAGATAGAAGTTCCATCTGCTCCACCCGTTATAGAACCATGCATCCATCTAGTAGGTGCCTGAGGTGCTAAAACATAAGCTCCACCAAAGTAAGATTGAATCATATCAGTAGAAAGACTTACAGCTTCATTTGCAGAAAGTGGAATGGTTGCATCTGTTCCCCCTTCACCGCCGCCGTGGAGCCAGATAATTAGTGGATTCTTTCCTTTGTCTTTTGCTGGTGCATAATCTGCGTAAGTTAATGTAGTATTATCAAACGTTGCTTTCCCGGTAGTGAAGTCATCGACAAGTTCTCTTTTTTCCCCTGCAAATGTGTCAACCACTAACCCTGAGATGGTTCCAGCGCTAGTCACAATGTCTTTTTGTTGAGTGATCGTATATTTGCTATCAATCCAATCATTAAATCGGGTTCCAGCAAAATCATAGTTGAGCGGGGAACCTAAAGATACAGTTGGTCCAATCTTCATTTCTAATACCACGTATTTTCCTGTTGCAACTGCAGGGTTTCCGTCTTTATCCGAAACAAATGCTTTTGTAACGGTGCGGTCACCTTCTTCCAGAAATGGTGTCTTTAACCTGCTGTCACTTCTAACAACATGAACATTGAACGTATTTGTTGTTACGGAGTCTTTTGGAATCGGTCTGCCTACATCGACGATTACTTTTGTAATGGCCGCTCCCCAATCTTCAATCTCTGTAACCGTACGGTAAGAGGTTGGCTGCGTCTTAACTTCCTTGGCAAGTGCCCCCAAGCTGAAAGGAAAGGCCATTATAATGGCCATCAGTAAGAACATAAATCTTTTTATCATTTATTTTGCCTCCTCATTTTTTCCTTTTAAGTCTATCTATCTTTCTATTGATTGTACTTTGATAGCCTATCTAATTGAACTTCAGGACCATTGTTATTAACCGTTTCAACAACTAGGTCTTTATTTACTTTAAAGGTTAAGGTACCTCTGAAATCCTTTGAAGACGAACCTACATGGAATTGATAGGAACCCTTTTCTAAAATCCATGAAGAAGTATCTTCATCAAAGGAAGCAATATCTTTTGGACTTATAAAGAAATTAACTGTTTCTTTTTGCCCCGGCTTTAGCTCTCTCGTTTTTGCGAAGGCCTTAAGTTCAATGGCTGGTTTTTCTAGTTTCCCATCTGGTGCACTTACATATAGTTGTGGTGCCTCTTTTCCAGCAAAGGAACCGGAGTTTGTCACTTTAAACGAGACTTTGATTTTATTAGATAAGTTGTCTTTATTTAATTTAAAATCGCTATAATCAAAAGTTGTATAAGATAGTCCATAACCAAATTCATAGGCAGTTGGTACATTAAATGTTGAGTAGTAACGGTAGCCGACATAAATATCTTCACTATATTTGACTAGATTTGGATTGCCATCAGAGCTTGGGAAGTTAGCATAACTTGGCGCATCCTCTAAATGAACTGGGAAGGTTGCCGGAAGTTTACCAGAAGGATTCGCTTTGCCAGAAAGAACATCTGTAAGGGCATTACCTGCTTCCATTCCTGGCTGCCAAGATAATAAAATGGAATCGGCATAGTCCTTCCAGTCTGTCGTGTTAAAAGGAGCGCCAACATTTAAGACCACGACAACCTTTTTATTAACCGCGTGATATGCATTAGAAACCTTTTTTATTAGTTCTAACTCTTTTGTAGTTGGTTCAAAGGTAGTCGAATTTCCATCCGCACCCTCCCCGGATCCTCGTGCAATTACTACCACGCCGATATCGGAATTGTTTGCCATATATTCCGCATCTTCGATAGTCAGATTTTCATTGATTTCTGTCCCGCTTGCGTTCGTATAAACAGGACTATAGCCTCCATTTTTTAGTCCTTCAGGAAGCTGGACCGTATGTGTTGGAGTAACATAGGCACTTCCTGTTCCCATTAAGAACATTTTCGTAGCAGCATTATCCGTCGTACACGCAGAAGCAGGGGTACCAAATCCACAGCTTGGCATGGTATACGAGTTGCCGACTAAACCGACCTTCTTGACCTTATCTGTAAACGGAAGCGCTTTATTTTTATTTTTTAATAAAACCATTCCTTCCGGTGCCGCTTCTCTTGAAAGTTTTGCATTAGCAGTTGCAAGCTCTACACTTACACTTTGTTTCGTATCATCAACGCTACTTAATTTTTTGAATGTAGGTGACTTAACCACTAAATTTAGAATATTCTCGATGGCCGTATCAAGTTTCTCCTCTGGAAGTGAACCGTCTAAGATGGCCGCTTTAACTGCTGCCTTACCAACCGCATTTAAACTTGGCATGGACAAGTCATTTCCGCCGTTCAACATCGCTACTCCATTTTGTTTAGATCCGCCCCAGTCTGTCATAACCATCCCGTTAAAACCCCAGTCACTTCTTAGTACATCATTTAACAGCCATGAATTATGAGCAGAAAACGGACCATTTATCGAGTTATAGGAACTCATTACTGTCCAAGGACTTGCTTCTTTAATCACCCGCTCGAATCCGGCTAAATAAATTTCTCTTAAGGCACGTTCAGAAATGATTTCGTTTACTGACTGTCTGTTTGTTTCCTGATTATTTGCTGCATAGTGCTTCATACTTACACCAACACCCTGGTCTTGCACGCCTTTAGTAAACTCAGCTGCCATTTCACCGCTTAAGTATGGATCTTCCGAATAATATTCGAAGTTTCTTCCACCTCTTGGATCTCTGTGAATATTCAATGCGGGTCCTAATATAACATCCACGCCATAATCAAGGGTTTCTTTTCCCATCGCACTAGAAACCTGGTACATTAAATCCTTATTAAAACTAGCAGATAATGCCGAGGGAATTGGGAAACCGGTTGTCGACTTATTTGCTGTTGATCCAAATCGAAGACCGGCTGGACCATCGGCAAAAGTAAGCTTTGGAATACCAAGCCGCGGAATAGGAAAGGTTCCGCCAGCAGCCCCTGTTACTGCGGCTCCAGCTCCTCCAATCAAATCTACCTTTTCGTCCAGCGTCATGGCCTGAATAACTGCTAGAATGGAAGATTGGTCGACTAACATTGGCGTTTGCTCCTGAGCAGCACCAGTTTGTACACTACTATTTTCTGTGGCAACAGCCTCCGCATTAACTTGCGTTTGTGGCTGTTCCATTGCTAGTACTCCTGAATTACCAGAAGACAATAGCATTAGACTAAACATGGATGAACTTAGAACCTTGTAATAACCCTTCACACCTAACAACCCCTTCTTTCGAATGAAAACCCTTACAATCAAGAGGTTAACATGTAAAGTGTAATTCGATAAGTTACAAGAGGTAGCATTAAATTGTGATTTACTAGATTAATTTGTTATAGACTGAAAATTCAATAAATTATTAAATGTTCAAGAGGAATTATACATATTTCTTAGACATTATTCTAAATGACTTAAGAGAAGGGTATAAAACTGTAAAGGAAATCCCTTTTTAAACTCTTTCTATCTCTTAATCTCTTTCAACTAAAACAAAATAATGAAGATATTCGCAAGATAATCCAGAAGAATGATAATAGTCTGAAACTTCACTTAAGTTAAACTAACAATGAAAGCGTTTTAATTTATATGTGTAAAAAGTTCAGACTAATTTGATGGGGGAATTAGAATTATGTTAAAAAAGCTAAAGAAGAAAAAGTTGAAATTACTGGCCATTACTCTTACATCTTCATTACTTCTCTCAGGACTCACCTTTGACATTGCATCCGCTCAGAGTCAAGATCCATCAAACATACAACAAAACAAAACTACTGTACAGACAACAGCACCATACTTAACAGACGCAGCATCTATTAACACTGTTATTCAAGCGATGACCTTAGAGGAAAAAGCTAAATTTGTTGTCGGGGTAGGAATGCCTGGATTTGGGGGAATGCCTCCATTTGAAGTAACCGGAGCAGTAGGCGGCACCTACGGAATTCCTCGGTTAGGAATCCCTGAACTGCGTTTTGCTGACGGCCCGGCAGGACTACGGATTCGTCCAACAAGGCCAGGACAAACTCAAACTTATTATGCAACCGCTTTCCCGATTGCATCGGCGCTGGCCTCCACTTGGGATCCTGCAACTGCAGAAGCAGTAGGTAAAGCTCAGGGAAATGAAGTGAAAGAATATGGTGTCGACCTTTTATTAGCACCGGCACTGAATATCCACCGTAATCCATTAAATGGACGAAACTTCGAATACTATTCAGAGGATCCTTTAATTTCAGGGAAAATAGCTGCGGCGATGGTGAATGGGGTACAATCGAACGGTGTTGGCGCAACAATCAAGCACTTTGTTGCTAATAACCAGGAAACAAACCGGAATAGCATTGATACCGTCGTTTCTGAACGAGCATTAAGGGAAATTTATCTAAAAGGCTTTGAAATTGCTGTTAAGGAATCCCATCCATGGTCCGTTATGAGTTCCTATAACAAACTTAATGGAACATACACTTCCCAAAATGCTGACTTGTTAACAACTGTTTTGCGTAAGGACTGGGGCTACACAGGGTTTGTCATGACAGACTGGTTTGGAGGAGATAATCCGGTAGAACAAATGAAGGCTGGCAATGACATGATTATGCCGGGTGCATCGTACCAATCCGATATAATTAAAGCAGCTGTTGAAGGTGGAAATTTGGACGAAAAAGTGCTTGACCGCAATATTAAGAACATTCTCCAGATCGTCATCGAAACACCTGAGTTTAAAAAGTACCAAAACTCCGACAAGCCTGATTTAGCTGCTCATGCACAAACAGCTCGAAAAGCAGCTGCGGAAGGAATGGTTCTTTTAAAGAACGACAATATGCCGCTGCCAATCAGCAAAGATCAAAAGGTCACGTTATTTGGCAATACACAAATCGAGACGGTTAAAGGTGGAACAGGAAGCGGTGATGTTAATGCAGCTTACACCACCTCGATTGCAGATGGCTTAAAGAGTGCTGGCTACGAATTAAATCAATCCGAATTCCAGGAATATAAGACATATATTGATACATTGCGCTCGCAGGAACAATATAAAATTAAACCAAGTCCATGGGGTGAGGATTTTGGCAAGTCAATCCCTGCCATTCCTGAAAAGCCTCTAGCAGATAATGAAATTGCCGCTGCTTCGAAAGAATCGGATATCGGCGTCATTGTTATTGGCCGTAATTCAGGAGAAGGTGCGGACCGTCAAGTGGTAAAAGGGGATTACCTATTAAGTGATGCAGAACAAGACATGATTTCGAAAGTATCAGCAGAATACCACAAGCAGGGTAAAAAAGTAGCCGTTATTTTGAATATTGGCGGACCTATCGATGTAGCAAGCTGGCGGGATAAGGTTGACTCTATCCTATTAGCATGGCAGCCTGGCCAGGAGGCAGGTTATGCTGTAGCGGATGTTATTTCCGGTAAAGTCAATCCGTCCGGAAAACTGCCAACTACCTTCCCTGTAAAATATAGCGATGTTGCATCGGCAGATAGCTTCCCTGGAACACCTGCTGAGAACCCAACACAGGTGATCTATAACGAAGACATTTATGTCGGCTACCGCTACAATACCACGTTCAATGTGAAGCCTGCTTATGAATTTGGTTATGGATTGTCCTATACAAGCTTCAACTTTAGCCATGTAAATATCAATGAAGGAAAGAAATTTAAGGACAAGCTTAAGGTATCTGCTATGGTCGAAAATACGGGCAAGCTTTCTGGGAGAGAAGTCGTCCAAGTTTATGTTTCCGCCCCAGATGGAAAGCTTGAGAAACCTGCTGTTGAACTAAAGGCCTTTGGTAAAACAAAAGACCTTAAGCCGCATCAACGTGAGCTTCTTCAATTCGATCTAAATGCCAAAGACCTTGCCTCCTTCGATGAAGAGAAAAATGCATGGATTCTTGAAAAAGGCACATATACAGTAAAAGTGGGGGCATCCTCAGAAGACATTAAAGGAACAGCAACGTTTACGGTAGACCACGATATGGTTGTTGAAAAGGTTAACGAGGCATTGGCACCTAAAGTTGATTTTGAACCGCTTACCAAATAAATCCTAAAAAGGACATTGGTGAACAGCCCTCATTGAAAGTGAATGAAGGCTGTTTTTTTATTGGTAAATGTGGTTAAAAATGGGATTCAAATTGAAATGGTAATCAAAACATTTTCATATTTTGGGAGATTGTCGATTATTGCTATGTTCCGTATAATAGGCTTAACTATGCTTTGGGATTGGGGATGTTATATGAGCAAGTTATCCATCGTTGCCTATACAGTTGGAAGTTTGTTTTTTCTTGTCAGTTGCTCACTTTCAATCTTTTACGGATATAAGATCGTTACCCACCACTTACCTAAGGAGGAAAGTGCAGTAAAAAAGTATAGCTACCATCTTATTCTTGTTCCTGAAGAGTTAGATAATGAATATTGGAAGCTTGTTGAAAAAGGGGCAAAGAAGGCAGCAGAAAAATATAGTGTTCAGCTGGAATATGCTGGGCCGAAGCAGGCAAATATTGATGATCATGTAAAAACAATTGAAATGTCAGCTGCTTCAAAAGTTGATGGGATCATTACACAGGGATTGAGTGACGAACAATTTACTCCGCTTATTAATCGGGTCGTAGCTAAGGGAATCCCTGTTATCACGGTCGATACGGACACCTCGAACAGTAAAAGGCTGGCCTATATTGGAACGGATAATTATTATTCCGGCTTTTTAGCAGGGAAAGCTTTGATAGCGGATACAAAGGGTAATGCCAATGTAGCGATTATTACGGGGAGCTTTTATGCGAATCATATGCAGCAGCGAGTTAAGGGATTTCAGGATGCTGTAAAAGCAGAAAAAGGAATCCATATCATTGCTGTGGAAGAGTCAGAGATTAGCAGAGTAAAAGCAGCGGAAAAGGCCAACCAAATTTTGCAGGATCACCCTGAGGTCAACGCGTTCTTTGGGACAAGTGCCTTGGATGGCATCGAAATTGCCCAAGTGGTCGAAAAATATAAAAAACAGAATAAAATTTATATTATTGGCTTTGATACACTACCGGAAACGCTTAAGTTTATAAGAAAGGGAACCATTAAGGCAACCGTTGTCCAGGAACCATTTCAAATGGGTTATGGGGCAGTAAAAATGATGATTGATCTAATTGAGGGGAAAAAGGTTTCGCCTATTGTCCATACGGATACTCGAATTTTGAGAATAAGCGATTTATCCGTGAATAATGGCAGAATGGGGGAGCATGAATGATGTTATTTCGGATTAGATCAAAATTGCTGCTTTATTTCATTGTCCTTGTAGTTTTGTTAACTTCGGTCGGGTTCTTTTTTTATAACAGCAGTGAAAAGCTGGTGACGGAATATGATGACAGCTTTGAACGATTTCTTTTGCTAAATGATATTTCGCAAAGATCCAATTTACTTACGGAAAAGCTTCATGGGTATATTTTAGATAAGGATGAATCCTACCTAAAAGACTATCGAAAAGAAAAGCTTAAGCTTATTAAGGACCAAAAGAGGCTTTATAAAGTAATCAATACGAATGAGATTACGCTTACAAATTATAAAAATATGATTGATAGTTTTTTGGATGAAGGGGATGCCACTGTTGGTGCATTTAAGCAGGACGAGATTAATCAATATTCGGGTCATTTTAATGAAGTATTGAAGATAAACTCATTTCTTCAAGAAAGCACTCTTGCACTATTAAACAATAAACTGACGGACTATCAAAAATTTTATGATCAAATGGAGCAGCAAAACCATTATTATAAGCTCATGTCGATTTCCCTTTTTGCAGCAGCTTTTGTTCTAAGCACTTTGTTAGCATTATGGATTTCCGGCGGGATTACGAAGCCAATTAGATTGTTATCACATGCAGCTAAGGAGATTTCAATTGGAAACTTAGCAGGTGAGGATATAAAAATTACCACAAAGGACGAGCTTAAGCCATTAACAGAAACCTTTAATCAAATGCGTACGAACCTTAGACAGCTCGTAACGGAAATCAAACAACAAGGGGAGTTAGATAAGTTATTAAAAGAATTGGAGTTAAAGAGTCTCCAAAATCAAATCAATCCTCATTTCCTATTCAATACTTTGAATACGGTTTCAAAAATGGCCTATTTGGAAGAAGCGGAGCAGACTACAAGATTAATAGAAGCTGTTGCTGCCATACTCAGGTATAACTTGAGTGATTTCGACAAAGCCTCAACGCTAAGAGAAGAAGTGAGAATTGTTCAAGAGTATTTTTATATTCAACAAACACGTTTTGGGGAACGGATTCAATTTGTGACCGACATCGAGGATGATTGTTTAGATATTGAAATCCCTAGTTTAATCTTACAGCCATTAATTGAGAACGCATTCATGCATGGGGTTGAATCCTACGAGGAAAATGGGATCATCCATCTTCATGTATACAGGCATAATCATCAGATTTACGTCGAAGTCATTGATAACGGTACGGGAATGGACGATACTACCAAGAAAAGATTGCTCAAATATGTAGAGTGCATCGAACCAGAGGAAAGATACGAAGCTGAAAAATCAAAAGGTCAATCAACGGGTATTGGTGTGAAAAATGTGATCAGAAGGCTGCAGCTCTTTTATCAGAGAAATGACATTGTTGAAATTGAATCAGAAGTAGACCATGGAACCAATTTTAGACTTACGATTCCTGTTGTTGCCAAAGGGGGAAAAGGCCTTGTTGAAAATTCTTATTGTGGATGATGAAGTCTTGGAGCGGACGGCATTAACGAAGATCATTAACCGTTCATCCATGGACGTAATCGTCATTGGAGAAGCCCCCAATGGGAGAAAGGCAATTGAAATGGCCATGGAACATCGGCCTAATATCATTTTTATGGATATTAAAATGCCGGGAATAGATGGCGTTCAAGCCGTCAAAGCGATAAAAAAAATCGACCCTGGCATTCGGTTTATTATGGTTTCCGCCTTTAATACGTTCGAATATGCAAAGGAAGTAATGCAGCAGGGGGTTAAGGAATACATCTTAAAACCCAGCAGAAAACAAGATATTCTTGCGGCATTAGACCGCGTTTCTAGTGACATCCTAGAGGAGAGTAAACAACGGGAAGAGCAGCAAAATTTGCGGGAAAACCTGGACCGTGCCGTATCGATCGCCCAAAAAGAATGGGTATCAACTGTATTGGTGAATCAAGTCCAGGATATCTCCTTTGATGAATGGGGGCAGCTGCTTGGGGTTGAGATTACTTCGGGGTATATCATGCTTTTCTCACTAAGGCCACGGGGCATGACGGAACTTGCAGCAGTTGAAAAACAGAACTGGTATTTGTGGCTTAAGGATACTCTTAATTCTATCGTGCTGAAACAGGAAATGATGGTTGGCCCGTTAACTGACGCACAGGTACCTGTTTTATTCCTCTGTAAAAAAACGACGGAAAAGTTCCAATTTAAAACTAATGCGCAGGCGGTCATCGATGGTCTGAACAGTCTTTTTGAAAAGAAATACTTGGATGCGGAACTAAGGATAGGGGTCGGTCTTCCCTACAACCATGCACATGAACTAAATAAATCCTATCACGACGCGCTAATGGCCCTGCAGCACCTCGTAAAAACTCCCAATCGAAAATATTTATTTGCAGTTAAACAAGGGTCTACTGAGCTCCCTTCTCAATCAGGGGTGTTAGAGATTGAGAAGAAACTATTAGAAGCTGTGAGGCAGGGAGATGTCAATCAAGTCTTGGTCATTTTTGAATCGTTTGCAACGATGCTGGCAGATGATAAGAAAATAAAAGGGTCACTAGTTAAAAAATCATTTGATGAATTGTTTATTCTCATTTCCCGAATGCTCCATGATTTAGGTATAAGCTATGAACGAACACCTGCAGTGGAAGAGTCTGAGGAAATTAAGGCGATTTTTGAAAAAGGAAAGGCCCATTTATTAGCCGTCGTTCATCATGTCCAGGTGTGGCGAAACAATCACGCTAAGGGCATGCTCCATAAGGCAAAGGAATATATCGAAAACCATTATGCTGCTTCGATTACATTGGAATTAGTGGCAGAATATGTGGAGCTTAGTCCCTATTATTTTAGCAAATTATTTAAAGATCGTTTTGGGATGACCTTTATTGATTATGTGACGGAAATAAGAATCAAGCATGCCAAGGCTGAAATGGTTGACCCAGGAAAGAGCTTGAAGGAAATATGTTATTCGATTGGCTACAAGGATCCAAACTATTTTAGCCGCGTGTTTAAAAAGCATACAGGCTTATCGCCAACAGAATTTCGCAAAGTAACAGTAGGTTAATATTTTTTCTCTAATGAGATCAATCCGTCGTAGTGGATTGCTCTCATTTTTTTAATAAAAAATAAAGCGTTTGCAAAAAAGTCTAGGTAATCACAAATTAATGCTAGACTTTTGACCTATTGAAGCGAATCCCCCCATGCTAACATAAGTGTAAGGGCTTACAACGAGGTTAAGTGGATCGGTTCTGCTGCCTTACCAGAGTCTTTACTAAATAGTAAAAGGAGAATGACAACATGTTTAAAAAGAAAAAGGGTTTAATTCTATCTTTAACAGTTGCATCTAGTATTCTATTAGCAACAGGATGCAGTGATTCAACAAGCGGTACAGATTCTGGAAAAGGCAAGGACAACAGTCTTCCAGCAGTTGGGGCAACCATTTACAAATTTGATGACAACTTCATGTCCTATGTTCGCCGTGCAATGGAGACTTCAGCAAAAGATAAAGTAAAGCTCATGCTAAATGACTCGCAAAACGACCAAGCAAAACAGATTGAACAAGTTGATACCCTAATTGCTAAAGGAGCAAAATCTCTAGCAATTAACCTGGTTGATCCAAAAGCAGCGCAAACAATTGTGGACAAAGCAAAAGCAAAAGATCTTCCGGTTATCTTCTTTAATAAAGAGCCTGATGCAAGTGTATTAAAAGGCTATGATAAAGCTTACTATGTTGGAACAACATCTTCTGAATCAGGTGTACTTCAAGGTGAACTGATTGCAAAAGCTTGGGAAGCTAACAAAGATAAATATGACAAAAACAAAGATGGCAAGCTTCAATACGTATTACTAAAAGGTGAGCCAGGACACCCAGATGCAGAAGCTCGTACAAAATTTGCGGTGGATACTGTTAAAGAAAAAGGGATTCAAGTGGAAGAATTAGCTATGGATACAGCGATGTGGGATGCAATGAAGGCAACTGAAAAAATGGATGCTTGGCTTGCAAAATACAATGACAAAATCGAATTCGTTATTGCCAACAACGATGGTATGGCATTAGGTGCAATTGCATCTCTTGAAAAAGCAGGCTACTTCTCCGGCGACAAGTTTATGCCTGTTGTAGGTGTTGACGCGATTCCTGAAGCACTTGAAATGATTGAAAATGGCAAAATGGTTGGTTCCATCTTAAATGATGCGAAAAACCAAGGTAGCGCCACTATTCAGCTAGCAGCAAATGCAGCAAACGGCAAAGATGTATTAGACGGAACTGAGTGGAAGCTAGACGATAATAAAGCAGTTCGTGTTCCTTACATTGAAGTAACAAAAGATAATATCCAAGTTGGTAGAGACGCTTATAAGTAAGAAAAGCAGAAGCGCCTTGTCCAGGGGCGACAGGCATAAGACGAGCCGGCGAGAAGGTTGCCCTTTGACCTTCTTGACGGATTGGCTTATGACCCCGAGCCCCTAGGCGCTGGAGCTAGACAGTAAGAAAAGCAGAAGCGCCTTGTCCAGGGGCTGGAATCAGCCCCTTGGCGCTCCTCGAACAAAGGAAAAGCGGACGCTTTTCCTTCGTTCGGGGTAAGACTCCAAATATTTGGAGCTGGATACCGCAATAAAATTATTACTCTCTTTAAAAGTTTGAGAAGCATCCCATGGAGCTCTCATATTTTTTTAAATGGTTTCAGAGGAGGTTCGCTCATGTCAGAATCAAGTACAACCAATTTACTAGAAATGCTGAATATAACCAAAAGGTTCCCAGGGGTACTCGCTTTAGACAATGTTTCCCTAAAAGTAAAGCCTGGATCGGTCCATGCCTTAATGGGCGAAAACGGTGCAGGAAAATCGACGTTGATGAAATGCTTATTCGGCATCTATTCGATGGATGAAGGTAAAATTCTCTTTGGTGGGAAAGAAGTTTCCTTTGCCAATTCGAAGCAAGCCCTCGAAAACGGAGTTTCCATGGTACACCAAGAACTAAATCAGGTACGTCAACAGAATGTTATGGACAATATTTGGCTGGGACGTTATCCGAAAAAGGGCATTTTCATCGATGAAAAGAAAATGTACGAAGATACAGCGGCTATTTTTAAAAGTCTTGATATCAGTATTAATCCACGCAGTAAGGTGAGTACGCTTTCTGTTTCCGAAATGCAGATGGTGGAAATTGCAAAAGCTGTCTCCTATCATTCTAAAATTATAGTAATGGACGAACCAACCTCCTCTCTAACAGAGACGGAAGTAAATCATCTGTTCAGAATCATCAAAAGGCTTCAAAGTGAGAACGTTGCGATTATCTATATTTCACACAAAATGGAGGAAATCTTAAAGATTTCAGACGAAGTAACGATCATGCGTGATGGTCAGTATATAACAACAAAAAGTTCGAAGGACCTAACAACCGATGAAATTATTAAATTGATGGTAGGACGTGACCTTTCACAACGTTTCCCTGAAAAAATAAACAAACCAGGGGAATTAATATTGAAAGTATCTGATTTGACTGCAGAAACACAGCCTTCTTTTTCTAATGTTGGCTTCGAGTTAAGAAAAGGCGAAATCTTAGGTATTGCCGGGCTGGTTGGCTCGAAACGGACCGAGGTGGTGGAAGCATTATTTGGAATGAGGGCGCTAACATCAGGAACGATTGAATTAAATGGCAAGGTAGTTAAAAACCATTCACCGCAGCAAGCCATCAAAAATGGATTTGCCCTTGTGACGGAAGAAAGAAGATCAACCGGTATTTTCCCAGAACTAAGCATTAGCTTTAACTCGATCATTTCTAACATGAAGCAATATAAAACAAAAAGCGGATTCTTATCTGACCGCAAAGTCGCCGATGATACCCAGTGGGTAATTGATTCCATGAAGGTAAAGACACCTTCCCAAAAGACTTCGATTGGAAGTCTATCAGGTGGAAACCAACAGAAGGTAATTATTGGCCGATGGCTGCTAACAAAACCAGATATTTTATTGCTAGATGAACCAACTAGGGGTATTGATGTCGGGGCAAAGTTTGAAATTTATCAGCTCATTAACCAATTAGCTGCGGAAGGAAAAGGAATTATCATGATTTCTTCTGAAATGCCTGAGCTTTTGGGTGTGACCGACCGAATTTTAGTCATGAGTAATGGAAAAGCAGCTGGAATTGTTGAGACTCACGCAACATCTCAAGAAGAAATTATGCAATTAGCAGCTTTGTATTAGGAGGAATGGATATGAATACTCAAGCTTCAAAAAAATCAAGCGTATCAAAATGGCTTGTTGATAACGTAATTTATGTAGTTTTAATCCTTCTTGTCGTCGGGATTGTCGCTGCTTCTCCGGACTTTTTATCGATGACAAACTTAATTAATATCTTAAGTCAATCATCCTCACGTATTATTATCGCACTTGGGGTAGCAGGTATCTTAATTACTGCAGGTACCGACCTTTCAGCGGGCCGGATGGTTGGACTTGCTGCCGTCATATCAGCCTCGATGCTGCAAGCAGGGGATTATGCTTATCGAATGTATCCAAACCTGCCGGAATTACCATTAATTGTTCCGATTGTCATTGCGATGGTAGCAACAGGTATCATTTCAGCATTAAACGGTGTTATTGTAGCAAAATTTCACGTTCCTCCATTCATTGCTACCTTAGGTATGATGATTGGTGTTTACGGACTAACTTCGATTTATTTTGACCGCCCGCCATATGGTGCGCAGCCAATTGGCGGATTAAGCCAAGCCTTTACAACGTTTGCGCAACGCGGTATAAAAATTGGCCAATATGAATTTCCATACCTCATTATCTATGCCATTGTGGTATCACTTATCATTTGGGTGATTTGGAATAAAACACAGCTAGGAAAAAATATGTATGCCATTGGTGGCAATCCAGAAGCTGCTAAGGTTTCCGGTGTAAACGTGGCAAGAAATCTGATTATCATCTACACGATCGCAGGTCTTCTATACGGCTTAACAGGTACATTAGAAGCTGGACGTGTAGGTAGTGCAACAAACAACACAGGTAACATGTATGAACTAGATGCAATCGCAGCCTGCGTAGTCGGCGGTGTATCACTATCAGGTGGAATTGGAACCGTCCCTGGTGTTATCACAGGGGTACTGATTTTCCAAGTCATCAACTACGGTTTAGCCTTCCTTGGCGTAAGCCCATACATTCAATTCATCGTAAAAGGCTTAATCATAATCGTCGCAGTAGCCTTTGACATGCGCAAACACGCAAAGAAAAAATAAGTAGATTGGTATTAAAAATTTGGTGTCAGGCACCGTTCGTGGACAAATGTCCATGAGCGGTGCCTGACACCTTTTTATTTTGTGATGTTACCTATACATACAAACTATAAAACAATTTGTATGTAAGATTTGATGTTTTGTCTAATGACAGGCCTTAGCAGTGGTGTATAATTAAATTGTTGTCTGAATATTTACTCAAATTTCATAATAGGCTTACTTTGGACCCCAGAACAGCTTCAAAATCAAAAGTCCGCAAATTTCTGTTTTTATCCTCCACGAGATTTTTAACATTGAATTATGCACTTTATCTCAGATAAAAAAGGGGAGTGTTTAATCATGCAACGACAAAAATTATTGATTAATGGAGAAAGACTGAAGACGACATTAGAACAATTTGCAAACTTTGGCCGGACAGAAAACAATGGGGTCACAAGGTTGTCCTTATCCAAGGAAGATATCCGGGTAAGGGATTACTTCCGTTCTTGCTGCGAGGAATTAGGGTTGACAGTCAAGGTTGATGATATGGGCTGCATGTATGCGACACTGACTGGGAAAGAAGAAAAGCCGCCAATTCTTATTGGCTCCCATTTGGATTCGGTGAAAAAAGGCGGCCGTTTCGATGGTGTCTTAGGGGTAGTGGCTGGCTTAGAAGTGGTTCGAACGTTAGTGGAGAATCAAATTAAACCACAGATTCCGATCACAATTGTTAACTTTACGAATGAAGAAGGTGCCAGGTTTGAACCTTCGATGATGGCATCGGGGGTGCTTTCAGGTAAATTTGAAAAGTCTGCTATGTTAAAAAAGGTAGATTCAGAGGGAGTTACTTTTGGGGAGGCTTTAAAGTCGAGCGGGTACGAAGGCAATGTGGAGAATCGATTAAAAGAGGCATCGGCCCTTTTAGAGCTCCACATTGAACAAGGACCGATCCTTGAAAAAGAGGCACTCTCAATTGGTGTCGTAGAATGTGTGGTAGGAATGGCTTGCTATGAGATTGAAGTAACAGGGGAATCTGACCATGCTGGCACAACTCCAATGAAGATGAGAAAAGATGCCTTGTTTGCTACTAATAACTTAATCAATGAAATCCGCAGGCGGTTAGGAGTTTTAGATGAAGATTTAGTCTTCACGATTGGCAGAGTAAACGTGTATCCAAGCATCCATACGGTCATTCCGAATAAGGTCATCTTTACTCTTGAAGCACGTCACAAGGACATGGAAATTGTCCGTACGGTTAAAAACTTCATCGAAGCACTTCCGAATTTAACCTCGTTAAATGAAGGCTGTGAGGTAAAAACAACAAAATTATGGGAGCGGGACACCGTTTGGTTCGAACCAGAAGTCTGCCAACTTTTAGAAGAATCGGCACGGACGCTCG
The DNA here is from genome assembly GCF_051842875.1 of Neobacillus sp. C211. Lineage (NCBI taxonomy): Bacteria > Bacillati > Bacillota > Bacilli > Caryophanales > Bacillaceae > Neobacillus > Neobacillus sp. C211. The sequence continues at coordinate 48,150 of NZ_JBPXRO010000008.1, read as the reverse complement.
GGTACTCTAATAGAAGAATGGTTAGTGGTGCAGGCCATGATGCGCAATTCATTGCTAGCTTTGTTCCAACGGCCATGCTATTTGTCCCTAGTATTAACGGCAAAAGCCACTGTGAAGAAGAGTTAACCACTTGGGAAGATTGCGAAAAAGGGATCAATGTTTTATTAGATACGGTTTTAACGATGTTAGCAAAATAGTTTTTAATTAAATAAATTAGTTATAAAGGGACCTTTTCGTGATGCGGAAAGGTCTCTTTTTTACTTTGGCTTGTTCCTCTTGCCTATACAGCAGTACTGTGGGCTGTATTTATGCTTATTAGCAGTGGGTTTTACGGAGCAGATTCTTGGTTGTTTTATAGTATTTTTCATCTGGCATTCGCACCAATCTACTTTATGGCTATTGCTCCCCGTAATATTGATTTTCAAAAGACTTCGGACATTGCCTTAAGGGACTCTATTTTTGGCACACTTCTTGCATAATAAATGGATGTAACTAACATTAATTTCATTTAATTCTTACAGGAGGTGCGTTGTAGTGAATAAAATTATTTCAATAGAGGAAATTTCCTCCATTCTGACAGATGGAATGACCATTATGGCAGGTGGGTTTATGGGGGTAGGTACACCACAAGAACTGGTAACTGCCCTGCTTGAAGCAGATGTGAAGGATTTAACGCTAATCGCAAATGACACCGCTTTCATAAAAACGGGTGTAGGACCATTAATTGTAAACAAACGAGTAAAGAAGGTAATTGCATCACATACTGGCACAAATCCTGAAACCGGCAAACAAATGATTGCTGGTGAACTGGAAGTGGAACTAGTTCCCCAGGGAACACTGGCTGAACGTGTTCGTGCCGGAGGGTCTGGCCTTGGCGGAGTGTTGACTCCCACTGGTGTTGGAACTGTAGTCGAAGAAGGCAAAGAAAAGATCACCGTCGATGGCCGTGAATATTTACTCGAAAAACCGCTTCGCGCTGAAGTTGCCATTCTTAAAGCATTTAAAGCAGATAAAGCTGGCAATTTGATTTATCATCGTTCGGCCCGGAATTTTAACCCATTGATGGCCTTAGCAGCAGATCTCGTGATTGTTCAAGTAGAACAAATCGTTGAAGTTGGAGAAATTGACCCGGATGAAGTAATGACACCCGGAATCTTGGTCGATAAAATTTTCGTTCAGGGAGGTAGTCGATAATGATAAATACACTAGTGAATCCAAAACAAATGATCGCTGCTCGTGTTGCGAAGGAATTGCAAGATGGAGATGTAGTTAACCTGGGGATTGGACTGCCGACTATGGTCCCAAACTACCTGCCTGGAAATGTTAACGTCATTCTCCAATCTGAAAATGGATATATCGGACTCGGTCCTGTAGACGGAGATATTGATCCGGATTTGGTTAATGCGGGTGGGCAGCCTTCAGGTATTAATCCAGGAGGTGCGTTCTTCGACAGCCTTTTCTCATTCGAATTAATCCGTGGAGGACATGTGGACGTAACTGTCCTTGGAGGATTAGAGGTTGATGCGAAAGGCAACCTTGCTAACTGGATGGTTCCTGGAAAAATGGTGCCTGGTATGGGTGGAGCAATGGATTTAGTTACTGGAGCCAAGAAAGTTATTGTAGCAATGGAACATATGGCCAAAAACGGATCATCCAAAATATTAGAACAATGTCGATTGCCTTTGACTGGAAAGGGTGTAGTGGACCTGATTGTGACGGAACTAGCTGTCTTTCGTGTAACAGCTGAAGGATTGGTACTGGAGGAACTTCAAGATGGTGTCGAACTTGATACCGTTAAGGAAAAAACAGAGGCTGCTTTTACGATCAATCCAGCTATTTTAAAAGAAAAAAACGGTTAATTAATATGATAGAAAATGAAAAGTAAATCGAGTTTCATAGATTGCGAGGGATTAGGTATTTATCAAATGCTGTTAAAGCCAGTGTTTTAAATAAATCGATTCCGAAAAAACGGAAAATTCCGGATTTGTGGAATCTGACTGCACTGAATTTTCCGAATTTACGGAATCATAAACGAGAGTATAAAGGGGTGATTTTTGGTAACGTATAGTTATAAACTATTAATTTAGTATAATACTTGTATGATAATAAAGAAAATTTAAACTTTTTAGAAATTATAACCGATTTTGGCACGGAACTTGCATTTTTTTAAGTGAACTTTAGCCTGTAAACGCTTACCAAGGGGATACTGAAGCTTATACAAAAAGTAAAAAGGGGGATTTAAATGCAATTATTTATTATTCTTTTGTCACTTGGGCTCTTAATGTTTGTTGCCTACCGAGGATTTTCTGTTATCTTATTTGCTCCGATCTGTGCACTTTTAGCTGTTGTACTTGTTGACCCAAGCCATGTTTTACCGTTCTTTTCCGGTGTGTTCATGGAAAAAATGGTCGGATTCATTAAATCATACTTCCCAGTGTTCCTATTAGGAGCCATTTTTGGAAAAGTAGTTGAAATGTCAGGGATTGCAGAATCCATCGCTAAGACGATTGTCCGTCTGCTTGGTGCAAAACGTGCGATGCTAACCATTGTATTATTAGGAGCCATATTAACATATAGCGGTGTAAGCTTATTCGTAGCTGTTTTTGCAATTTACCCATTTGCTGCTCAAATGTTCAGGGAAGCGAATATTCCTAAGCGCTTAATTCCAGGAACGATTGCACTTGGTGCGTTCACATTCACAATGGATGCCCTGCCGGGAACACCGCAAATTCAAAACGTTATACCAATTCAATTCTTTAAAACAGATATTTATGCGGCACCAACACTTGGAATTATCGGGGCTATTTTTGTCTTAACTTTAGGGCTGCTTTATCTAGAGATGAGAAGGAGAAAGGCAGCAAAAGCAGGGGAAGGTTATTATGGATTTGAAGCCGAAACTGCGGCTGCATTAGATTTAGCTGAATCAAATCAAAAGGACGTAACCGTTCCAGATTTAGCGACACATCAATCTGTTTTAAAGCAAATTTTAGCGTTTGTACCGCTTGTGCTGGTAGCTGTTTCAAATAAATTGTTCATTACCTACATACCAAAATGGTACCCGAACGGATTTGATTTTTCTGCGATTGGCTTAAAAGCATATACAGTAGATGTTCCTACTGTTGCAGCTATCTGGGCCATTGAAATGGCCTTAGTCGTGGGGATCATCACGTCACTTGCCTTCGATTGGAAGCGTGTGACAGTAAACTTTAAAGAAGGACTAAACCTCAGTATTGCCGGAGCATTGCTTGCAACGATGAATACGGGTGCCGAATACGGTTTTGGCGGTATTATTTCCTCACTTCCAGGATTTGCAAAAATCAGTGACGGGATTTCTAGTACCTTTACGAATCCACTTGTTAACGGTGCGGTTACAACTAGTTCCCTTGCAGGTATTACTGGGTCCGCCTCAGGTGGTATGGGGATTGCGTTAGGAGCGATGGCTGATAAATACAATCAGGCGATTACAGCAGCGAATATTCCACCAGAAGTAATGCACCGTGTCGTCGCTATGGCATCCGGTGGTATGGATACACTTCCACATAACGGAGCCGTCATTACCTTGCTTGCAGTTACAGGTTTAACGCACAAACAATCATACCGTGACATTTTCGCTATTACAGTCATTAAAACATTAGCCGTTTTCGTCATCATTGGTATCTACACTTTATTTGGGATTATCTAAAGACATTGCGCGTAAATATAGAAGAATAGTTGTCTAGTTATAAAGGAGGATTCTCGTATGACCAAGTCATTAGAAGGAAAAACAGCATTTATTACAGGATCTGCAAGTGGGATTGGATTAGAAATCGCAAAGGCGTTTGCGCAGGAAGGCGCAAAAGTGGTGATCTCCGATTTAAATGTTGGTAAAAGTGAAGAAGTGGCTGCTGAATTAAGGGAGCAAGGATTTGAAGCATTATCGGCGCCATGTGATGTGACCGACGAGGAAGCATTTAAAAATAGTCTTCAGTCAGCTTATAAAGCGTTCGGAAGTATTGATATTTTAGTCAATAATGCAGGAATGCAGTTTGTATCACCAATTGAGGAATTTCCGACTGAGAAATTTGAATTACTAGTCAAAATTATGTTAACCGCCCCATTTATCGGGATTAAAAATGTATTCCCAATCATGAAGAAACAAGGCTTTGGAAGAGTAATCAATATGGCTTCCATTAATGGTGTAATCGGGTTTGCTGGCAAGGCCGCATATAATAGTGCAAAACACGGTGTCATTGGTTTGACCAAGGTTGCAGCATTGGAAGGTGCAGCAGACGGAATTACCGTAAATGCTTTATGTCCTGGTTACGTGGATACACCACTAGTAAGAAATCAATTGGGGGACTTGGCTAAAACAAGAAATGTCAGCTTAGACAGTGTGATTGAAGAAGTACTCTTCCCGCTGGTTCCACAAAGAAGGCTATTATCCGTAACAGAAATTGCTGATTATGCGGTCTTTTTAGCAAGTGATAAAGGTAGAGGCGTTACAGGTCAAGCAGTCATTCTAGATGGCGGCTACACGGCCCAATAATTCCAAATAGAGAATCCTATTCGATTGTTCGAATAGGATTTTATTATTCTATAAAAATGCTTCCAGTCGCTCAAACAAACGTCTACGTTTGGTATAATTTTAATATCTAATGTGCAAAGGTGGGAAAAGAATGTACCAAGGATTTGAGAAGATCCCCCAAAATTGGCATGAACAAATGATTCACCTATTAGCGGAACGAATCGTAGTCGTCGATGATAATGGTATTATTCTTTACATAAATGAGGCGTATTGCCAGTTTTTAGGAACGACGATTAAAGATGCGGTCAACCGGCCTGTACAAGAGGTCATTGAAAATTCTCGCATGCACATTGTCGCCAAAACAGGACAAAAAGAGCTTGCTGCTCTTCATCCGATTAATGGAAGTGAAATGATAGCAAACCGTTTCCCAATCATTGAGGATGGAAAAATCGTCGGAGCGGTGGGAACTGTCATGTTTCGTACCCCTGAGGAATGGCGGATGTATAAAACAAAAATTCAGGGGTTAGTTGAAGAATTAAAGTATTATAAAACAAAACTGGAAAAAGAGCTGAAAAGTAAGTACCAATTCAATGATTTAATTGGAAAAAGCTCTACCTTTCTTGCAACCAAAAAACTAGCAGAAAGAATATCCGGGAGCAACTCATCCGTTTTATTGATCGGGGATTCTGGAACAGGCAAGGAATTATTTGCTCATGCCATTCATAATAGCAGCATGCGTTCCTCCTTATCCTTTGTTGCGATCAATTGTGCTTCAATACCTGAACATTTACTAGAATCGGAACTGTTTGGTTATGATGACGGTGCGTTTACAGGAGCAAAGAAAGGCGGAAAGAAGGGGCAGTTCGAAATTGCCAACAATGGTACACTTTTTCTAGATGAAATAGGCGACATGCCACTTTCGATGCAAAGTAAGCTTTTGAGGGTGCTGCAGGAAAAAGAGATTCAGCGAGTCGGAGGTCAAAAGTCAATTGCAGTAGATGTGCGAATCATTGCAGCAACCCACCGGGATTTAGAGATGCTGGTGGAAGAAGGAAAGTTTCGTCAGGATTTGTATTATCGATTAAATGTCATCAAAATAGAAATTCCCCCTCTTAGAGAGCGAAAAGAGGATATTCCGCTAATCTCTCAAAGCTTATTGAAGAAGTTAGAGGGGAAATTTTACCGCAAAGGAATTGAGCTATCTACAGTGGTAGAAGAGAGACTAATGGAGCATTCATGGCCGGGAAACATCCGGGAACTTGAGAATGTCTTGGAACGATCCATCAATGTTCTGGATGGGAAAACGATTGAAATGGTCCACCTGCCATTATACTTACGTGACATGGAACCGGAGACTAACTTTGTTAAGGGAGCTAATACCCAGAATCTTGAGACGGCGCCAAAACGGCTATTACCGATTTTCTCATTAAAAGAAACACTTGCTCATGCCGAGAAGAAAGCCATTTTAAATGCATTAGAGCTGACAAATGGCAATAAGCAGGAGGCTGCTAAACTACTGGAAATAGGGAAAACTAGTTTCTATGAAAAATGTAAATTGTATGCTATTAGATCGTAACAATAATTAATTTGGGTCTTCATTTCCAACTCGAAAAGAATAGGTAGAAGTAAGTCGATCTTGTTAGGGTGTCAGGCACCGGCCGTGGACAAATGTCCACGGCTGGTGCCTGACACCTTTTTTAAGCTATTCATTATTGGCAGTTCATATTCAATTCATATATTCTTTGTATAATCGAGTTTGTAATTGAGAATGTAGACTTGAATTTAACGTGACCTTTAGAAGGGATGTAAATATATATGACGGAAGTGAAGATAGAGAAGGGCTGGCGCCAATTTATTCGATTGGTTCAACATACCAACCCATCTAAATTGCTCCTTGGTATCGCTCTTTTATTAAGTGTCGGTACCACAATAGTGGGGCTATTGGTCCCGCTGTTTACAAAAAATCTTATTAATGATTTTTCGATTAGCTCTTTAAGTACGGGCAGGATTCTTATTCTTGTTACTGCGCTTTTAATTCAAGCAGGGGCTAGCGGGATATCCATCTATTTATTAAATCATCTCGGCCAATCTGTTGTGGCCGGGATTCGAGACCGTTTATGGAAAAAGCTGCTCGTCTTACCGGTACCGTTTTATGATGAAAATCAAACCGGCGAAACCGTCAGTAGAATGACCAATGATACAGCGGTGGTCAAAGGATTAATTACCGATCATCTCGCCAATTTCCTATCAGGAACGATTTCCATCATTGGTTCGATTGTTGTTTTGCTGCTATTGGATTGGAAAATGGCTTTGCTCATGTTTATAGCACTGCCGCTTGCAGCAGTTATATTAATGACACTTGGAAGAAAGATGCATCAGGTGTCAAAAGGTATGCAAACCGAAACAGCACGTTTTACCTCAGTTCTCCAGCAAGTTTTATCAGAAATACGATTAGTCAAAGCTTCCAACGCCGAGGCAATCGAGTATAAGAATGGTAAAAACGGGATCACCCAATTGTTTCAATATGGGTTGAAAGAGGCGAAGATTCAAGCATTAATCACCCCCCTGATTGGTTTGGTAATCATGGTATTACTAGTCGTCATTCTAGGTTACGGTGGAATGAGGGTATCATCAGGTGCATTAATGGCGGGTGATTTAGTTGCCTTTATTATGTATCTGTTTCAAATCGTCATGCCAATGGGGCAATTAGCCGCCTTCTTTACCCAATTTCAAAAAGCAACCGGTGCCACAGAACGAATTATCACCATCATGGATATGAACGAGGAAGAAGACCATTCGAATCAGGATGTTCATAATGTGAATCAATCGATCACTGTAGAGGATATGAACTATTCTTATAAAAATGGGGAAGACGTACTGAAGAATATTAGCTTTTCCGCAGAAGCAGGCAAGGTGACTGCGATTGTAGGTCCAAGCGGGAGCGGAAAAACGACCCTATTTTCTTTATTGGAGCGTTATTATCAACCGCAACAAGGCGCAATTCGTCTGGGGCAAGAACCGATTAATCAATTCTCCCTGTTTTCCTGGAGAAGTCAAATTGGCTATGTATCACAGGAAAGCCCGATTGTTGTGGGAACGATTCGTGATAATATTTGTTACGGAATGGATAAAAAAATTGAGCAGGCAGATATCGAAAGGGTGGCAAAAATGGCCTATGCGGACCAATTTATTGCGGAACTGCCAAGCGGGTATGATACAGAAGTTGGTGAAAGAGGAATAAAATTATCGGGTGGGCAGCGACAGAGGATTGCGATTGCTCGTGCCTTTTTAAGGGACCCCCAAATTTTAATGTTAGATGAAGCAACTTCCAGTCTTGACAGCAAATCAGAACGTGTTGTTCAACAGGCATTACAAAATTTAATGAAGGGAAGAACTACCCTCGTAATTGCGCATCGTCTGTCAACGGTGATCGATTCTGATCAAATTATCTTTTTGGATAAAGGGAAAATTACCGGAAGCGGTACACATGAACAACTTTTAAGAACTCACTCCTTGTATCGTGAATTTGCCGAGCAGCAATTACGGATCAACGAACCTGCTTAATAGAAGGAAAGGAATGAGGATGAATGACAAAAGTTCTAATGGTCGATGATGATGCCAATATTCGCGAACTAATCCAACTTTTTTTAAAAAAAGAAGGATTCGAACTTTATGAGGCATCAGATGGTGTAATGGCATTACAACTGATGGAAAAAGTAAAGATGGATTTAGCGATCATTGATATTATGATGCCAAATATGGATGGCTGGGAATTATGCAAAGAGCTGCGGGAATTTAGTGATATTCCCATCTTAATGCTGACCGCCAAAGGGGAAACAACACAAAAGCTGAAAGGATTCGAGTTGGGAGCGGACGATTATCTAGTTAAACCCTTTGACCCAATGGAGTTAACCGCTCGAGTTAAAGCATTATTAAAACGGTATAATATAACGGTTTCGCAAACGATTACGATTAATGAATTTAAATTGAATCGAAAAACACATGAAATTTCTTTTAAAAATAAGGAATATACGATTCCGTTGAAGGAATTCGAGCTGTTGTTTAAACTGGCCAGCTATCCTGGAAAAACGTTTTCACGAGAGGTGCTCATCGAAGACATTTGGGGCTATGACTATGAAGGAGACGAACGAACGGTCGATGTTCATATTAAAAGGTTAAGAGAGCGGTTTCCAGAAAGAGAATTCCCGTTCCGGATTCAGACGATTTGGGGATTAGGCTACCGCTTTGAGGTAAAATCATGAAGATTAAGCGCTTTTTTCAACATGTATTTGGGGTTGTCTTTTTCTTTGTATTTGTCTCTTTTGGTTTTTCAGCAGGTTATTTCATTGTGTCCGGAACTTATCAATTATTCGATTTTCACACATCCGATTACCTTCGTCATATGGCATCGGTAATTACTGGTTTATTGACGATGAGCTTAGTTGGTTTTCTTATGTCTTTATTCACTCGTTCAAGGCGACGCAATCTCTTTCATGAAGTACTGGATGCGTTAAGTAGGATTTCTAAAGGTGATTTTAATGTATACCTCGATTTAAAGGCTGGTAAAAGAAATCAATTCACGAGTCTGATTGACCATATTAATCATATGGCTAAGCAATTAAAGCAGTTGGAAGAGATGAGGCAGGAGTTTATTTCTAATGTCTCACATGAAATTCAGTCGCCGCTGACGTCGATCATGGGCTTTGCAAGAGCACTTCAATATGGCCAGCTTTCGAGCGATGAAAGAAGTCATTATCTCAGTATTATTGAAACAGAAAGCAAAAGATTATCGAAATTAAGTGATAATCTTCTAAAACTAACCTCACTAGAATCCAAGCATCATCCCTTTGAGCGACATAGCTATCGGTTAGACCAACAATTACGGACAATTATATTGGCCTGTGAACCTCATTGGATTGAAAAGGAACTGGAACTGGATGTGTCCCTCGAGAAGGTCATCATCATTGCGGATGAAGATTTGATGAGCCAGGTATGGACCAATCTGATTCACAATAGTATTAAATTTACTCCCAAGCGCGGAAGTATTCGTGTCCATCTCCAGCAGGTCGATGACAAAACGATCGTGAAAATTACCGATACGGGGATTGGCATCACGAAAAAAGATCAGATCCATGTATTTGAACGATTCTACAAAGCAGATAAGGCAAGGGACCGGTCAAAAGGCGGCAGCGGTTTAGGACTCTCCATCGTAAAAAAAATCATCGAAATGCACGAAGGAACCATCTGTGTTGACAGCGAAGAAGGGAAGGGAACCACCTTCACCATTACACTATAAAAACCATTTTTGTGTTGTTTTGGGTGTCAGGCACCGCTCGTGGACAAATGTCCACGAACGGTGCCTGACACCCTTTTTAAATTTATTGTTCTGATATACATAGGGAAAATCATATCTATAGGAAGATAAGTAAGTAATTTAGGTTATCTAACAATGGAGGAATGAGCGCTCGTGCCAATTGATTGGGATGAAAAGGATAGGATTTTTCATTTGTACAATAGCAAGATTAGTTATTTGATTCAAATTGTCCATGGTAAATATCCCGCTCATTTGTATTGGGGCAAGATGGTTAAGACGCTGCATCCATCTTCCATTCTGGCGTTTAAAGGCAGGGCTTTTTCGCCGACTACCGAACCTTCTCTTCCGCAATTTTCACTTGATACGCTACCACAGGAATATCCAGCTTTTGGGAACGGGGACTTTCGTTCGCCGGCTTATCAGATCCGTTCTGCTGACGGAACTACGGTAACGGACTTTGTCTTTGATTCTCATGAAATTTTTCAAGGAAAACATACGCTTGAGGGATTGCCGTCTGCTTATGTTGAGGATAATTCTGATGCTGAAACATTAGTGATAACACTGGTAGATTCCATGCTTGGGATCGGGATAAATCTACATTATACAATTTATCGTGATTTTGATGTGATAACGAGATCGGTCTCCTTTGAGCATCTTGGCAGCCATGATGTGGAAATACATAAATGTATGAGTATGTCAGTCGACATTCATCAATCAGATTGGGATTGGCTGCATCTTTATGGAACATGGGGGCGTGAGCGTCACATCGAAAGGCAGCCACTTAACCATGGGATTCAAACGATTTCATCAGCTCGGGGTTCAAGCAGCCATCAACATAATCCTTTTGTTGCGCTGCTTTCAAAAGACACCAACGAAGAATATGGGGATGTATTTGGCATCAGTTTGGTCTACAGTGGGAATTTTCAAGCTTCAGTCGAAGTGGATCCTTATCAAACTTCCAGACTTAGCATCGGCATAAACCCCTTTGATTTTACATGGGCGCTGCAGCCGGGGGAAACCTTTCAAACTCCTGAGGCTTTAATGGTTTATTCCTCGGACGGGCTTGGAGGAATGTCCAGGACTTATCATAAATTTCTGAGGGAAAGGGTTTGTCGAGGGGTATACCGCGACAAAACACGCCCAATTCTCATTAATAACTGGGAAGCCACCTATTTTCATTTTAATGAAAAAAAACTTATCGACCTTGCGGATGCAGCAAAAGAGTTGGGTATCGAGCTGTTTGTATTGGATGATGGCTGGTTTGGGCATCGTGACAATGATAAAAGTTCGTTGGGTGATTGGTTTGTTTTTAAGAAAAAACTTCCGAATGGTTTAAACGGATTGGCTGATTATATCCAAAAAAAGGGGATGCAATTTGGGTTATGGGTCGAGCCGGAAATGGTTTCTCCTGACAGTAATTTGTATCAGAAGCATCCCGATTGGTGTATCCATGTGCCGGGACGGAACCGAACACAGTCCAGAAATCAATTAATTCTTGATTTAAGCCGGGAAGACGTATGTAATTTTTTAATCGAAACGCTGACCGAAGTCTTTAGCAGTGCTAAGATCTCCTATGTGAAATGGGATATGAATCGAAATATGACGGAGGTGGGTTCGGCTGCGCTTCCACCTCATCGGCAAAAAGAAACCGCGCACCGTTATATGCTTGGCTTGTACCGAATCCTAGAAAAACTGACCGAACGATTTCCTAAGATTTTATTTGAAAGCTGTTCCGGAGGAGGAGGTCGCTTTGATCCTGGAATGCTCTATTATATGCCGCAAACTTGGACGAGTGATGATACTGATGCTGTTGAACGGCTTAAAATTCAATACGGAACAAGTCTCATTTATCCTGCCATTACAATGGGAGCGCATGTATCAGATGTGCCGAATCACCAGGTCGGTAGAACCACACCGCTTTTGATGAGATGCCATGTGGCGATGGCTGCAAATTTGGGATTTGAATTAAATATCGACAAGCTGAGTAGTGATGATAAAGAGGTGGTAATGGAGCAAATCAAACGATATCATCAAATCAAGGATATCGTCTGTTTTGGTAACTTATTCAGGCTGTTAAGTCCGTTTGATGGAATGGATTCGGCGTGGATGTATGTTTCACCGAATCAGGAAAGGGCTGCTGTTTTTTACTTTAAAACGTTGGCAACACCAAATCCACCGTTCTTCCGGCTGAAGTTGCGTGGGCTAAAGTCGGATGAGATGTATAGACTAAATAGGGGAGAACAGGAATATGTGGGCGATGAGCTTATGAAAATTGGATTAATGCTGCCATTGATAAAAAGAGATTTTACCTCAAGTATTTACCACATTGAAGCATGCGAAAAGTAATCAAATAAAAAATACGAGCTTTCACCTCAGATATCTCAATTAAAATTCACAATTTTGACATGCCATTTACCTGTGCAAAAAAATATTTTTGGTATATGCTTAAGTAGAAAATATAATAGCAGGCTTAGAGACTCGGAGAAAGCCATAAAAACCATTGGGAATGTTCATTAATATTCCTATGCGTTTTTATGGCTTTTTTGTGCGCAAAAATAACCCTTAGAATGAAGTTGGGAGGGAATTGGATATGAGACAAAAACTAGAAACGGAAGTAATTGTAATAGGTGGAGGAATGACGGGAGCAGGAGTGCTCCGCGATCTATCCTTACGTGGCATAAAAACAGTGACAGAATGTGGTATGTGTAAAAATCAACTCGATCAACTGACAAGCTCTGATAAATGGGGATTTTCCATTTATTCACAGTTTCGACATCACCAAGCATAGTATTTCTAATTAAAGACTGTATTGAAGCCAAAAAGTGTTATAAAATAATAGAATAAGAGAACGAAGATGAAAGGTGAACAATGGGGATGAGCTTCTTTGGACAAAAGGTGTTACCCGCAATTCGAAAAATAGAAGATGTCGAAAAAATGATGTCTAGCAATTATGAATATCTTGTAATTTTGGATTTGCATGTTTCCAGACTGAAACCCATTTTTCAAATGGCGCAGGCAAACCATAAAAAGTTGATTATCCATATGGATTTAATTCATGGGTTAAAAAGTGATGAATACTCAACAGAATTTATTTGTCAGGAATTTAAACCATTTGGACTGATTTCAACTAAGGGAAGCGTTATTCTGAAAGCAAGGCAAAAAGGTGTAATATCAATTCAGCGTCTGTTTTTATTAGATACGAGCTCGATCGAAAAGAGTTTTGCGTTAATCGATCGTACCAAGCCAGATTTTATAGAAGTATTACCTGGAATTATGCCGAAAATTATTAAGGATATTCGCAATCGAACGCAAAGGGAAGTATTTGCTGGAGGATTTATTGACACGATTGAAGAGGTTGAACAAGCATTTGCAGCTGGAGCAATTACAGTAACAACATCCAAAAAAGATTTATGGAAATATTTTGAGCCAGAAAAGAAAAAGTAATAGAATACTAAATTGTACTCAAAAGACATTCTTTATTTTCATAGAGAATGCTTTTTTATGTTGGTTTTCGGCAGCTACAGTAGATTAATATAGGCAAATAATAAGTGAAAATATGAAAATTTTGTAAATGTGTTGACAGCGCTTTCAGATGAATATTATACTAGTAATTAAGTTGATAATATGTGAAGAAGAGCCAGAGACTCACGGAATTCCCCTTTTTTTGGGATATTTCTGTGTGTCTCTTTTGTTTTTTCTGGATTATTTTCAATGGATAAAGATGTTTTTAAAAAAAAGAGGAGGCTTATTATGACAGCTTTTTGGGGTGAAGTAATTGGCACGGCAATTTTAATTACGTTAGGTGCTGGCGTGTGTGCAGGTGTGAATCTGAAGAAAACACTCTCTAATGGCAGTGGTTGGATTGTGATCACGTTTGGTTGGGGATTTGCGGTAGCCGTTGCTGCATACTCAGTAGGTAAATTTAGTGGCGCCCATCTAAATCCTGCTTTAACCGTGGCGCTGGCATTTACCGGTGATCTTCCGTGGAAAGAAGTCCCATCGTATATTTTCGGTCAAGTAATTGGAGCAATGATTGGGGCTACAATTATTTACTTCCAATACCTTCCACATTGGAGGGTGACAGAGGATCAAGGGGCGAAGTTAGGTACATTTGCAACAGGTCCTGCCATTCCGCATACTTTTGCAAATTTAATTAGTGAAATTATTGGTACATTTATTCTTGTTTTAGGAATATTAGCGATTGGTGCAAATAAATTTACAGATGGACTAAATCCACTTGTGGTAGGCTTCCTTATTGTTAGTATCGGTTTGAGTCTTGGGGGAACAACAGGATATGCGATCAATCCCGCCCGTGACTTTGGTCCAAGGTTAGCACATGCCCTTCTTCCAATTCCGGGAAAAGGAAGTTCTAACTGGGGATATTCATGGATTCCCATTGTAGGCCCAATCCTTGGAGGAAGTTTGGGAGGATTATTTTATAAAGCTGCCTTTCTCGGTAAAACAGAAATGAGTCTTTGGTTTATAATAGGGGCAATTGTAGTTGTTCTTGCGATCGCTTCCGTAATGGGAAAGAAACCTCAGGAAACGGCCCGGATAGAAAAAGTCAGTGCATAATTTTAATTAAAGGGAGAGTTTATATATGGAAAAATACATTTTATCATTAGACCAAGGTACAACAAGTTCACGTGCTATTCTTTTTAATAAAGAAGGAAAGATTGTCCAAGTCTCTCAGCAGGAATTTCAACAATTCTTCCCTCAACCAGGTTGGGTAGAACATAATGCAAATGAAATTTGGGGTTCGATCCTAGCGGTAATGGCTTCTTGTTTGGCCGGGGCTAATGTAAAACCAGAACAAGTGGCTGGAATCGGTATTACAAACCAACGGGAAACAGCCGTTGTCTGGGATAAAGAAACTGGCCAACCGATATATCATGCAATTGTTTGGCAATCCCGCCAAACAGCATCGATTTGTGAAGAATTAAAAGCAAAAGGACATGATCAATTATTCAGGGATAAAACAGGCCTTTTAATTGATGCCTATTTCTCTGGAACAAAAGTGAAATGGATTTTAGATAATGTAGAAGGTGCAAGAGAAAAAGCAGTGCGTGGAGAACTGCTATTTGGAACGATTGATACATGGCTTATTTGGAAACTATCTGGTGGAAAAGCCCATGTAACAGATTACTCCAATGCATCGAGAACATTGATGTACAATATTCATGACCTTAAATGGGATGAAGAGTTATTAGATATTCTTTCTGTGCCTGCTTCGATGCTTCCAGAAGTCCGCCCATCTTCAGAAGTATACTCAGAAACAGTTGATTACCACTTCTTTGGCTGTAATGTGCCAATTGCCGGAGTGGCGGGTGACCAGCAAGCAGCGTTATTCGGTCAAGCATGTTATGATAAAGGAATGGCGAAAAATACTTATGGAACTGGCTGCTTTATGTTAATGAATACCGGAGAACAAGCAGTAAAATCAGAGCACGGTTTGTTAACAACAATTGCATGGGGTATTAACGGAAAAGTAGAATATGCATTAGAAGGAAGTATCTTTGTTGCCGGATCTGCCATTCAATGGCTTCGTGATGGGCTCCGTATGTTTAGAAACGCTGAAGAGAGCGAGAAATTTGCTACTAGTGTAGCATCTACTGACGGTGTTTATGTCGTTCCAGCATTCGTCGGGTTAGGAACACCTTATTGGGATAGTGATGTACGCGGTTCGGTCTTTGGCTTAACACGTGGTACAACGAAAGAACACTTTGTTCGCGCAACGTTAGAATCCCTTGCTTATCAAACAAAGGATGTCTTAACGTCTATGGAGGCGGATTCAGGTATTTCGCTTAAGGCTTTGCGTGTAGATGGCGGAGCTGTTGCTAATAACTTTTTAATGCAATTCCAAAGCGATGTGCTAGATGTTCCAGTGGAACGTCCAGAAATAAAAGAGACCACAGCATTAGGAGCTGCATATTTAGCAGGATTAGCGGTAGGTTATTGGGAAAGCCAAGAAGAAATCGCGACTCAATGGAATATGGATAAAGCATTTACACCAGATATGGCTGAAGAGGATCGAAACAATTTATATACAGGTTGGAAAAAGGCTGTAAACGCAGCTATGGCTTTTAAATAATCGTAATCTATGGTAAACTATACTTAAGTTAATATTTTGGCGGGAGAAACTCGAGAGGCCACAACAAAGCAATGGATTTAATATCATTGTGATTGTTGTGGCCTCTTTTTTTTATCCCCATTGGAGGTAACCATAGTGGAAATGTTAAAATTCTCGGGTTCAAATAGGAACACGATCTTAAAGAAAATGGCAGCTAAGGAATTAGATGTACTTGTTATCGGTGGGGGAATTACAGGCGCTGGAATCGCATTAGATGCCGTAACAAGGGGAATGAAAACGGCATTAGTCGAAATGCAAGATTTTGCCGCTGGGACATCAAGCCGATCAACGAAGCTTGTTCACGGTGGTCTCAGGTATCTAAAACAATTCGAAGTGAAGATGGTCGCGGAAGTAGGGAAGGAACGGGCGATTGTTTATGAAAATGGTCCGCATGTAACTACACCAGAATGGATGCTCCTGCCAATGCATAAAGATGGAACGTTTGGTAAATTCGGTACATCAATTGGACTACGAGTCTATGACTTTTTAGCAGGTGTAAAAAAAAGTGAGCGAAGAAAAATGCTTTCTCCCGATGATACCATTCAGAAAGAGCCTCTTATTAAAAGAGAGGGATTAAAAGGAGGCGGATATTATGTGGAATATCGGACCGATGATGCTCGGTTAACCATCGAAGTCATAAAAGAAGCGGTCGCGCATGGCGCCAAGGCAGTAAACTATTCAAAAGTGATTGAGTTTCTTTATCAAGAGGGTAAGGTGATCGGTGCTAAAGTTGAGGATCTATTAACTGGTACCGTTCATGATATTTACGCAAAACACATCATTAATGCCACTGGCCCTTGGGTCGATTCGCTCCGAGACAAAGATCAGTCGTTATCTGGGAAAAAACTTCGGCTCACCAAAGGGGTCCATTTGGTGATGGATCAGTCAATATTTCCCCTTAAACAGGCGGTGTATTTTGATACACCTGATGGCCGCATGGTATTTGCCATTCCAAGGGATGGGAAAACGTATGTGGGGACAACAGACACCTATTATGGCAACGATCCGATTCATCCGAAAATGACGGCAGCTGACCGAGATTACATTATAAATGCGATTCATTATATGTTTCCAACCGTTGATATCAAGGGGGAGGATATTGAATCCAGCTGGGCAGGGGTAAGACCACTTATTTATGAAGAAGGCAAGGATCCCTCTGAAATTTCGCGAAAAGATGAAATTTGGTTATCAAATTCTGGGCTGGTTACAATCGCAGGTGGGAAGCTGACAGGATACCGAAAAATGGCAGAAACGGTTGTAGATTTGATCGCTAAACAGTGCGGCGAAGCACGCCAGATTGGATCTTGCCGAACAAAGCATTTACCTATTTCTGGAGGTCATATTGATGGCTCTCGTAACTTTGCTTCATTTATAGAAAAAAAGGAAAAAGAAGGCGAGTTAAGTGGGTTTTCAAAGGACCAATACCGAAAATTAGTCAATCGCTATGGTTCCAATATTGATCGTATTTTTGAAATCGCGAAAACGTATGACCCAAATAACAAATTTGGCTTGCCGCTGGAGGTGTATGTTCAAATCGTTTATTCCCTAGAGGAAGAAATGGCCGTAAAACCAGTGGATTTTTTTATCCGTCGAACAGGAGCTTTATTTTTTGATATTCAATGGGTACATGAGTGGAATGAAGCAATCATTGGCTTTATGGAAGATGCTCATGGATGGACATTGGAGGAGAAGGCCGCGTTTAAAGACGAATTAGAAACCGCACTTAAGGATGCTATTCATCCGAAGCCGACTGAAATGATATAAGTTTATCCGCCGTTCAGTCCTAATAGGACACGTAACTTTTTGGACGATTGAAAAACTAATCAAACGTTTGATTGAATAATTTATGGGCTTGGAATATTTAGGGTCGCCATGTCATATTATTTACCATATCAAACGTTTGATTGTTTTAAAGTATAAAGGTACAGAAATTACTGACGACGAAGAAGACGAATGAATATAATTCCGACTTAATGCATTGGAATATTGGGTTTTCAATTTTTCCGAAAAATAAAGAGGAGGGATCCCATGAATACCTTTCTTATCATTGTAAATGTCGCGGTGCTGCTATTACTGATGTTTGGTTTATTTACGATGCAAAAAAAGCATGTTTCTTTTTCCAAGCGTGTTTTTAGTGCGTTGGGTTTAGGAATTATATTTGGTTTTATTATTCATCTCATTTATGGTACGACACATGAAGTAACGACAGGTTCGATTGATTGGTTTAACATTGTCGGGAATGGCTATGTAAAGCTATTACAAATGGTCGTTATGCCACTCATCTTTGTTTCGATTGTCGGGGCCTTTACAAAACTAAAATTAACGAAAAATATAGGGAAAATCAGTTTTCTAGTGATCGGCATCCTTCTTGCAACGACGGCCGTTTCTGCCGCAGTTGGCATTGGCTCAGCTTTAGGATTTGGTCTTGACGGGGTTCAGCTAACTGAAGGCGATGCAGAAGCAGCCCGGAATGACCAGTTAGAGGAGAGAGCTGCAGGGATCAAAAATATGACACTCCCACAGCAAATCATTGAGTTAATCCCAAGCAATCCGTTTCAGGATTTAACTGGGGCCCGCGCAACATCGACGATTGCGGTTGTTATTTTTGCCGTATTTATCGGTATTGCATACCTTGGAGTGAAGCGTAAGGACCCAGAGCATGGTGAATTTTTTGCAAAGATCATTGATACCTTCTACTCTGTTGTCATGAGGGTCGTCACACTGA
The DNA here is from genome assembly GCF_051842875.1 of Neobacillus sp. C211. Lineage (NCBI taxonomy): Bacteria > Bacillati > Bacillota > Bacilli > Caryophanales > Bacillaceae > Neobacillus > Neobacillus sp. C211. The sequence goes on along the minus strand of NZ_JBPXRO010000008.1, from coordinate 29,477 downwards.
TTCTTCGTTTAACGCCATATGGTATCTTAGCGATCATAGCCAGGGTGACAGCAACGAGTGACTATGCCGCGATAGCAAAACTAGGTAAGTTTGTGATTGCTTCGTATGTGGCGCTCATTATTGTGTTTATTGTCCATCTTCTCCTTTTATCATTTGCGAAACTAAGTCCTATAAATTATGTGAAAAAAGGGCTGCCAACCTTAACCTTTGCTTTCACCTCACGGACAAGTGCAGGAACCTTGCCAATGACCATTAAAACACAAACAAAGGACTTTGGTGTATCCGAAGGTATCGCCAACTTCGCGGGTTCATTTGGCCTAACAATCGGTCAAAACGGATGTGCAGGCGTTTATCCTGCGATGTTAGCGGTGATGGTTGCCCCGTCGGCAGGTGTGGATCCAACAAGTATATCCTTTATTCTAACGCTCATTCTTGTGGTGGCGATTAGTTCGTTTGGTGTTGCTGGTGTAGGTGGCGGTGCAACCTTCGCAGCCTTAATCGTTTTATCAGTGATGAATCTCCCAATTGCGATTGTTGGTCTGCTTATTTCAGTTGAGCCTCTCATTGACATGGGACGTACAGCCCTAAATGTCAGCGGAGCGATGACATCAGGCATACTCACTAGTAAAGTAACAGGCGAGTTTGAAAACGAGGTTTACGAGCAGCCTAATATCGTCGAAGCATAAAAAACGAGAAGCAAGGTTCAAGGGCTTTTCCGCTAAGCGGAAGAGTCCTTTTTCTGTTGCAAGTATAAAAAATAGGCTGGTCCGCAATATGCTATGAATTTTAAATACTTGAATTCAAGATAATTTCAGGGTATGCTGTAAGCATAGGAAATACTAATGGTTTAATGGAAAGTAAAATAACCATATTAATAAAAAGATTAATTTTTATAACATTCGTTATACAAATGAATAAGGAAGGGATGAGGAGAAAATGGATAAATTTCATCAGGCACCAAATATATATGTTGGTGAGGTCAATATTAAAGTAAAAAACCTCGATTATGCGCTTACTTTTTATCAAAATATCATGGGCTTTCAAGTATTGGAGAAATCAGATCGTAAAGCAGTCTTAACAACAGACGGAAAAACCCCATTATTAACGCTAGAGCAGCCGAAAGATGTGGTTGCGAAAACAGGACGTAGTTCAGGTTTGTATCATTTTGCGATCTTGCTTCCATCGCGAGCTGATTTATCTGTCTTTTTACGGCATATGATTCAAACGGGATATCCACTCGGTGCTGCAGATCATTATGTAAGTGAGGCGTTATACCTTAACGATCCTGACGGCAATGGGATTGAAGTGTACCGAGATCGCCCTTCTTCCGAATGGAGATGGAACAACGGTTTAGTAGAAATGGCAACGGAAGAGCTTGATGGCAATGGAATTATCGCGGAGAGTGATGCCGAATGGAGCGGTCTGCCGGCTGGAACAGTTATGGGCCACATTCACCTTCACGTATCTAATTTAAAAAAAGCAGAAGAATTTTACACAAAAGGGCTTGGTTTTGAAATTGTAAGTTACTATCCACAAGCGGCATTCCTTTCCACAGGACGTTATCATCATCATATTGCTATCAACACGTGGCAAGGTGAAGGGGCAGCGACACCACCGAAGAATAGTGTCGGCTTAAATTGGTACTCACTCGTTTTCCCTGATGAGGCAGCCAGAGGGAATGCGATTAAACAGCTAAAGCAATTAGGTGCGCAAATATCGGAAGAAGCTGATTTCTTTGTAACGGAAGATCCTTCAGGAAATCAAATTCGATTAGTAATATAAATGAATGAAGGAGATATGAAGATGACGCGAGATTCCAAAGACAAACGTTCAGGTATGGAAATAGGGATCTATACATTGGGAGATTTAGTTCCGGATGGGGGAACAGGGAAGACAATCAGCGCAAGACAGCGACTTGAGGAAATTATTGAAGCAGCGAAAATGGCTGATGAGGCAGGATTAGATGTAGTTGGCGTGGGTGAGCATCACCGCCTCGACTATGCCGTGTCCGCACCGCCCGTTGTCTTGTCTGCCATTTCACAAGTTACAAAGCGAATTAAACTGGCAAGTGCTACTACTGTCTTAAGTACCGTTGATCCTGTTCGGCTATTTGAGGATTTTGCGACACTTGATCTCCTGTCAAACGGACGGGCAGAAATTATTGCAGGGCGCGGGGCATTTATAGAATCTTTCCCGCTGTTCGGGTATGAGTTAGACGATTATGACCAGCTTTTTGAAGAGAACATCAAGCTCTTTCAGCAACTGAATGCACAGGAGCGAGTGACCTGGAATGGTCAATTTCGTTCTCCGTTGCAGGATGCAGAAATTGCTCCACGACCTTTACAGGAAAATATTCCATTGTGGGTAGGTGTTGGAGGAACTCCGTCAAGCGCAGCACGAGCAGGAAGATTAGGGACTAACTTAGCAATAGCGATACTTGGAGGCGAACACATTCGGTTTAAGCCGCTGGTAGATATTTACCGACAGGCCGCCAGCCAAGCAGGCCATGCCCCAGAGTCGATGAAGGTTGCAGTGACAGGTCATGCATTTATTTCGGAAACAACCCAAAAGGCAAAGGATGAGTTCTATCCGTATCATTCTAATTATTGGGGATACTTTAATCGCCAGCGTGGGATGAATACAAGAATGTCTAGAGCGGATTTTGAAGAGATGGCCGGACCAGAAACGGCTTTATTTGTTGGCAGTTCCCAGCAGATCATTGAAAAAATCCTCCAACAATACGAACTATATGGACACCAGCGATTTATCGCCCAAATGGACATCGGCGGAATGCCCTTTAAACAAGTCGCCGAAAGCATCGAGCGATTAGCAACAGAAGTAGCACCAGTCGTAAGGAGGGAAACCAGCAAATAAGAAGGAAATAAGGTGTAAAAATTAGGTGTCAGGCACCACTCGTGGACATTTGTCCTTACGTGGCGGATTGGTGCTTTTTTTGAAAAGGTCGTTTGCTGGGGAAAATAAAGACTCGGGGGATGGGGTTCCCCTGAGTCTTTGTATTATTACTATTTTTCGGATGTGTCACCTTTATTATTGCTGGTGTTGTTTCCGTCATTTGCTCTTTTAACACCTTTACTGACATATGGTTTGGCGCTTTTAGCTTTTTTGACACCTGCTTGCCAACGAGTCCAGCCCTTCTTGCCGGTTCCTCTGCCTGTTCCGCCTTTCCCTTTCGCACTACTCATTTAACCACTCCATTATTAATGTACGTTCTTCTAACGTCGTTGGTTAGTTTAACACAGTTCATAGTGATTTGCCCTCAAAAATATTAGTTTGTTGTTAATGATTGAAAAACCCTAAGGCAAATTTAATCCCTTCCTCAATTTCTTTTGTTTCATACCCTAATAAGTCCTCATTGGTAACTTCTAACTTGGTTCTTGCTAAGGAATAGCCGCTGTCTAATTCTATATCAAGCAGTACTTCATACCCGTTGGCTGTTTGGGTAATATCAATAATGTCGTATTCGCGGATAGCAGTCCCTGTTTCGTATTCTAAGGGCTCTAATTCTGACATGGAAACACACCTCCAAATTAAATTAGGTCGTAGCTATTATTATTTCCAACCTTGCGATTAAAATCAGGATTAGATTTATTTTCCTTATGCATTTTTAGCACTTAAAAGATACAAAACGCTTTGGGATTCCACTATGTTAAAAGGATTTTCTAGAGACATGGCGAATAATAACTTGTGGTTTATTTTTCCACATGGAGGTTATGGAGTGAATTTGGATACATTATACTTAATAGATCAAAAAGACGGTTTGGGCCTGGAGTTTAGTAAATTAGTTTCGATGATGAACGACATTATTCCAATAAAAAAACCCCCGGTTAAATTATTTTTAAGGCTGTGATTGTATATGTGTTTAATCGTTTTTGCCTATAGAGTCCATCCAGTCTACAAGCTCCTTGTAGCGGCAAACCGAGATGAATTATACGGGCGGCCTACTGCCCCTGCTCATTATTGGGAAGACAGACTTGACATCCTTGCCGGTAGAGATTTAGAAAAAATGGGCACTTGGATGGGTGTTACCACATCTGGACGTTTTGCGGCCTTGACCAATTATCGCGACCCAAAAGAAGTAACGGAAGGAAAGCGTTCGAGAGGTGAGTTGGTGGCCGATGCCTTGAAACATAAAGGAAATATAAAGGATTATATGCAAAGTCTTGTAAAGAAAAAGGATCTGTATCCTGGCTATAACTTACTAGCAGGGGACGGAACGGAACTATATTATTATTCAAATAAAGGGCAGGAACTTCAGAAGGTGGAGCCTGGAATTTATGGAGTCAGCAACCATTTATTAAATACTGAATGGCCCAAGGTGCAAAAAGGCAAGGAAGGCATGTCCAAAATCATCAACGGGGAACAGGTCGAACTTGTAGAACGGCTTTTGAGTCTCCTCCAAAATGCAGATCAAGCTCCAGACGAACTTCTTCCGCACACGGGCGTTTCTTTAGAATGGGAAAGAATGCTTTCGCCATTGTTTATCAAAAGCGGGAACTACGGGACGAGAAGCTCGACCGTCATGTTGATGTCAGATAAAGAAATTCAATACATGGAACGAGTCTTCACTAAGGATGGCATAAGTGAGCAGCAATATAAGATTGAATTATAGAAAATTTGTAAATCTGGATGAAGGATCAAGGGAAGTTTTCTCTCTTTGATGCTTCATTTTTTATTTTCATAAAAGTGGTCGTAACTACCATTCAAAAACTCCAGAGATGTCTATGGAAATTGGAACAACTCTGGTTTATGATAAGGGAGATTTATGAAAACGATTACGAATAAAAAGGAAAAGACTTGCTGTTATGCACAAAGTGATAACATACGAAAACCACTGGACTTGAAGAGGGATAGGATGATCGAAGTTATTAAAAATATTACCTTAAATCTTAAGAATCAATTGTATGGAAGCTTTCGTACCAAGTTGATGCTGTTTTTCATCGTGGTGGCACTGATACCTCTCCTACTATTTGGCTATCTCTCCTATCAAAAGTCATCCACGATTGTGAATAAGCAATTTAATGATTATGAAAACTTTGCTGTATCACAGCTTGAAAAACAATTAGAAAATACGATTAATCAGATGTTTGTCGTCTCAAACGATATTCATCAATATTTATCCGACCCTACCTTAATTGTTATCAAAGAAGAGATTCCAAGAACCTATGAAGGATTCATAGAGAAAAAGAATTTTGAAAGATTCCTTGAAGCCCATAGAACTTTTAATACAAAAGGAATCTACTTAATAACGAGTTCTGGCTATTATTACGGGGGAAACCATCTTAATTCACAAAAACTGTTTCAAATGCCGTTTTGGAAGGAAGCAAGTAAAATCAAACAAGGAGAGCGATGGATTGGATTTTATGAATCTAATCATTATGACAGCAGCAAACCGCCTGAACCAATGATTGGTCTAGTATTGCCGATCCAGAGCCAATATGGCATTTTAAAAGGAAGCAAACTGTTAATTGAGACAAATGCCGAAGAGCTTTTTTCATATATTAAGTACCTTGAACGGGATGTTCACGCCTTTGTAACCATTCATAATGAAAAGAATAAAGTCCTTTACCGAACAAAAACAAAAAGGGAGCGGCTTTTAAGCGATATTGTCAGGGTGAAAAATATTGATGCCTATGGCTGGAAAATTGAAGTCCGAGTCCCTGAAAAACTGTTTTATCAATCCTCTGAGGTTATTTTTAACTATACTATGTTAGGCATTTTCTTTTTAATTATTCTCGCAATCCTACTAGCGATGGTCTTTTCAGCACCGCTTGCAAAACGAATCAAAAAGCTGAAGGAATCAATGGAACTGGTTAGTGTGGGCGAGTTGCAGACTCAGATTCATGTAAAAGAAAACGACGAAATTGGAAAATTAACAATCAGCTTTAATCAGATGGTCCAGCAAATTAAGGAATTAATTGATGAAATCGGTGAGACGGAACGGTTAAAAAGGAAAGCAGAGTTAAGGGCGTTTCATTACCAAATAAATCCCCATTTATTGTTTAATACGTTAAACTCCATTCAGTGGAAAGCAAGACTTAGTCATGCCAAGGAAGTCCAGCAAATGATTTACCATCTAACGGAGGTTCTTCATGAAAATCTCAATTTTTCTGATGAATTGATTCCATTAAAAAAAGAGCTGGCTACGATAAGCCACTATTTGAAGGTGCAGGAAATCCGTTATGGACATATGTTTGATTACAATGAAAAGGTCAGCCCAGAATGCTCCGATTATTTAATTCCCAGGTTGTCTCTACAGCCATTATTTGAAAATATTTTTTTCCATGCCTTTGAAGACGGACAGGGAATTATTGAATTAACTATTGAGGATAAATCAGACTTACTTGAACTTACCTTGAGTGATAATGGTAAAGGAATGAGTGAACAAACGGCCTTAAACTTACTTAATGAACAGTCGCCTAAGGATAAAGTCCGTGGAATAGGCGTGTTTAATGTGGATCAGCGGCTAAAGCTTCATTTTGGAAGTGAATATGGTCTTACAATAGAATCAAAACCGAAGAGTGGAACAACATTTAAAATACGCTGGCCAAAAAGGAGGATGAGCAATGATCAAAGTCATGGTAGTTGATGATGAATATATCGTCCGTAAAGGGTTAATGGCAACGGTGAATTGGAAGAAATACAATATGGAAGTAGTGGCGGATGCCTCCAATGGTCAGAAAGGCTGGGAAGTGTTTCAAGAGCATTCCCCTGAGATAGTCATTACAGACATTGTCATGCCAGAACAAAATGGCATAGAACTGGCCCGGAAAATTAAACAAGCAGCCCCTGACACAAAAATCCTGCTATTAAGCTGCCACCGGGATTTCGAATATGCGCAGGAAGGCATTAAGTTGGGTGCTTCAGGTTATATCTTAAAAACGGCCTTTCAAGATGATGAATTTGAAGAATATCTAAAGCAATTCTCTGATGAAATAGAAAAATTACAACATAAAGAACAAGACTCTAGTCTAGCTGAAGCCGTAATTAATGAGGTTAATGAAAAATGGCCGGAACCGATTCAAAAAGCCGTTCAACTGATTACTAGAGACTTATCACAATCCCACTCTTCAGTTGATATTGCCTATGAAGTCGGCCTTAGCAGAAGTCATTTTAGTACCCTTTTTAGTAAGTCAGTTGGAGAAAGTTTCTATACATTTACGGAAAAATTAAAGCTCCATGCTGCTAGTGCATTGCTTGAAACCACTTCTCTCACTTTACAGGAAATAGGGGAGAAAGTCGGGGTACATGACGGTAAATATTTTAGTAAATGGTTTAAAAAATGTACCGGACAAACACCATCTGATTATCGTCAAACAAAAAGGAGAATCCATCCGGACAATTTTACCCCCATCCCATAAATTTCACAGAACATTAAAACATTATTACTAACAAGTTAAGATGAATTTCAGTATGAGACCGCTTTCATTAGAAGTACAATGAAGGCGGTTAATTTTTTTCTATAGAGGGGGAAATTCAGAATGAAGAAAATCAGCATCTTAGCAATGATTTTACTTTTAGTTAGCGTCTTCTCCTTGGCTGCTTGTTCCAACAGCAGTTCAGGGGAAAAAACTTCTGGCGGAACTGGAGAAGAGAAGGATGGAAAAGACAATATTACACTTCGCTTTGCTACCTGGGACTCCGGAGAGGCTTTGAAAATTCAACAGGATATTGCCAAAAAGTTTGAGGAAAAGAATCCAGGTGTTAAGGTTCAAGTGGAAGCTTACGGTGATGGCTTTGACCAGAAGTTGGCTGCCTCCTTTGGGGCGAAAAATCCACCGGATATGATGTATATGTGGAATTTCCCAGCATATTACGAGTCACTCGAGCCACTTGATCAGTACATCGAAGGCGATACAGAATTGGATATGGATGATTTTTACCAAGGTTTATTTAATTATTCCAGTATGAATGGGAAAATTTACGGCATGCCTGCTGGATTTACAACACGGGTTGTGTATTATAACAAAGATTTATTTGATGCAGCAAATGTTCCTTATCCAAAGGATGGCTGGTCATGGAATGATTTTAAGGAAATTTCCAAAAAATTGTCTGATCCAAGTAAAAAGCAATTCGGTTTTGGGATAGTACCAGAGCCAGATACCTATGATCTCCAAGGGTTGGTATGGAGTAATGGTGGCAGTTTCATTAGTAATGATGGGAAAGAAGTTAAGGGCTATATGAACAGTCCTGAAACCATTGAATCAATTCAAATATTAAGTGATCTTCTTAAAAATAAAAGCGCTGTTCTCGTTGGTGGGAAAAATCAGCAAAGTGGTGATGATATTTTCAAGGCAGGAAAAATCGCCATGTGGGAAAGCGGTATTTGGCCATTAGAAGGCTTTAAAGAAGCTAAGATTAATTTCGGAACGGTGGAAGTTCCGAAATTTGGCGAAAAGCCGGCAAAAGGGGTTATTGCTTCATCAGCGGTTTCGGTAGCAAAGGATTCTAAACATAAAGATCTTGCTTATGAATTTGTAAAGTTTTATTCCTCTACAGAAGCCATTAAAATGCGTACAGCTGATTTACCAGTTCGAATCAGTGTGGTAAAGGAAATGAATATGGAGCAGGACCCATTGATCAGTCCGTTCTATAAAATGCTTGAACGATCTGACGATACACCAGCCTTTCTTTTGAACAGCAATTGGAATGAAATCAACCGTAACCTGTCTGCAGCCGTAAATGCGGTTATGCTTGGGCAAGATGCTGAGAGACTACTAAATAAAGCTGTTCACGATTCTGAGAAATACATGAAGAAGTAGACTAAATAAATGGGGTGTTCATGTTGAATTCTTTACCTGCTTCTCCCACACCCTATGTGGAAATAAATAAGAAAAAGAAAATAAAGTGGGACAAGATTATCCCACTTCTTTTTATCTCCCCATGGGTGTTCGGGTTTCTTGCTTTCACGCTCGGACCGTTATTATATTCTCTATTTATCAGCTTTTATGATTGGCCGGTTGTCGGTGAGGCGACATTTATCGGGCTTGATAACTATAAGACCATGTTTATGGATGATCCGCTGTTTTGGAAATCACTTGGGGTAACGGTGAAATTCGCCGCTTTGTTCGTCCCTTTAAATATCATTGTAGCCCTAGTCTTAGCAATTTTGTTGAATCAAGACGTTAAAGGTCACTCCTTTTTCCGAACCTTTTTCTACCTCCCATCCGTCATTTCCGGCGTTGCTCTTGCGATGATCTGGGCATGGGTATTTAACGGTGAATACGGTATTCTAAATTACTTTCTTTCCTTGGTTGATATCACAGGTCCTAACTGGCTCAATGAGACGGGCTGGGCACTTATTGCGATGGTGATTGCAAGCCTTTGGGGTCAAGGTACGATGATGTTAATCTTCCTGGCAGGTTTAAAAGGTATTTCGGGTGAACTTTATGAAGCTGCATCCATCGATGGAGCTAATAAAATAACTCAGTTTTTCAAAATTACCTTACCGCTCTTGACTCCAACCATACTATTTAATGTCATCACAACGATTATTGCTGCCTTTCAACAATTGACGTTAGCCCTGCTATTAACCGGCGGAGGGCCGCTCAATTCAACGTATTTTTACGCAATGTATGTTTATGAAAATGCCTTTAAATATTTTAAAATGGGCTATTCTTCCGCAAATGCGTGGTTTATGTTTTTGATTGTTTTAGGTTTAACAATGCTTGTATTTAAATCCTCGTCTGCCTGGGTGTACTACGAAGGAGAAGTGAAGAAGAAATAAAATCGCAGCCAATCTATTGATACGAGGGGTTTTACTATGAAAATGAAAAGCAGGGTTGAAAAAACCTTTATATACGGTCTCTTAATCTTTTTCTCGCTATTATTTTTGGCGCCATTATTTTGGATGATGACGACATCGTTAAAATCGCCCGAAGAGCTCTATCTGTTCCCGCCAAAGTGGATTCCTTCCAGTCTTCATTTTGAGAATTTTAAAGAAGCATGGATTTCTCAGCCATTTACGCAATTTCTGATGAATTCACTAACGGTAACAATCTTGGCAACTCTTGGCCAAATTGTTTCCTCATCGCTAGTGGCCTATGGGTTTGCGAGATTTCCATTTAAAGGAAGAGACTTCTTGTTTATGGTGCTTCTTGCCACGATGATGATTCCGTGGGAAGTGACCATGATTCCTTTATATATGGAATTTAACTTCCTTGGCTGGATTAACACGTTGAAACCGTTGATTGTTCCAGCCTGGTTCGGTGCCCCATTTTATATCTTCTTGATGCGCCAGTTTATCATGGGCATACCAAAAGAACTGGATGAAGCAGCAAGAATAGATGGAGCCAACTCTTTTCAAATTTTTTATAAAATTTATCTTCCGCTCATGAAACCGGTATTAATTCTAGTGGGGGTGTTCAGCATGTTGAATTGCTGGAACGATTACCTAGGACCGCTTGTGTTTTTGAATGATCAGAGCAAATATACACTAACGCTTGGACTTGCGCAGTTCAAAGGAATGTTTGGCGTTGATATGGAAGGAATCATGGCGATAACCTTCCTAATCAGCATACCACCGCTTGTGCTCTTCTTCGCGGCACAGCGCTATATAGTGGAGGATGTTTCTAAGTCAGGGGTAAAGGGATAACAAGTATTTATTTGTTTCGCAAAACAGGAACTAATCAGAAGGGATAAGCCCCTTCTGATTAGTTAGTTTATTGACGGGGAGATTCCTCTGAAATTTTTTTAAAAATGAAAGGTTGAAACACTCTATGATACAGTCATTAAGATTTCTTACTATGCCGTCTGGTGTGAAACGTTTCTTGGCCACTGAATCACTGTACGGGCTGAGCATTGGAATGTTTACCTTGATCTTGAATCTCCATTTAATTGAAATGGGTATTACAGAAAAGCAAATTGGACTCATCACATCGATGGGGATCTTAGTAATGGGAATCTTTGCAATTCCTGTAAGCATCCTGGCTAAAAAAGCAGGTCGGAAAAAGCTGCTTGTTACAGGGATAACAAGTATTGCCATTGGATGCAGCATTTTTGCTTTTGCAGAAGGCTTTGTATTCTTTTTTTTGGCTCAATTTGTGGTGTCCATTGGCCTAACACTTGTGGAAACGACGGAAATACAGTTGTTGTTCCATTATAGCCGTTCAAAAAGGGAAGAAACCCAGGCCTATAGCTTTTTATTCGCAGTCTTTACTGCATTTACGGGAGCGGGAACACTAATTGGCGGTTTTTTGCCTAATTGGATTGAACTTTCAGAGAAAGGCTACCAAAATACATTAATTACTACCTCAATATTGTTTCTATTATTAGCCTGTGTAAGAGGAGGCCTGCTTCCTGCAGAGCAGCGAAGGAAAAAAGTTACACGGGAGGATTTAAACCAGCGAAGGGAAACAGATTCTGAACCGAATGCTTTCCTTCAAAGGCAAGGTAAGCATTCGAGTGATTTTCAGCGAAAATTGCTGTTATTTGCTGTCTTCGCACTGATTACTGGCGGTGCAGTATCCTGCCTTCAGCCTTACTTGAATTTATTTATTAAGTTCCGTTTCGATTTCTCGAATGAGGGTGTATCGATACTACTGGCTCTAAATGGTCTGGCATTGTTTATAGGTTCTGTTTTTTCTCCGGTACTGATTGACCGCTTCGGGGTGAAAAAGACATTTCTTTATATTTACATGGTGAATATCCTTCTTTGTTTTATTTTATTTTTAAACATCCATCCTTATTTCTTTTCGACACTTTTATTAGTAAGGGGCGGGGTTTTTACCGTGCTGACCAATCTGGTTGACAGTTTATCGATGTCATCATTTAAGGATGAGGAACGTGATTTGTATGCGGGGATGAGAGCCGTGTTCCGTAGCATTGGTTCTGCATTAGCTGCATTTCTAGTCGGCACCATCCTAGCTGGAAAAAATTATACACTTCCGTTTATTTTAGCAGGTCTGCTTCTCTTGCTTGGATATGTGTACTTTACTTATATTATCAGACCGAAATTCTTTGAAGCAGATTCAGAATTCCGAGTAAACAACCAGGATGGGATAACAAATGAATGGTGAAAGAGAGTGAAGTTTATGTTTGATATAAAAAAAATCCCCTTTAGCCGTTATGGTTCATTTATGACAATTTCACCAAATCACCAAGAGGAGGGTGATAGCCCCCTCTACCTTCGTAATATCCGAAATGGAGACAATGAGTTTGGAGAGGTGTTCCGAATTGATCTTATACATAAGGGGAACCTCCTGCCATATAAGGCAGTACTAAGTCCGAGCATGCTCCGGCTCGAAAATGAGGTTGGGTTTGCAGAATTTTGTATAACAGAAGCCCTCGTTTTACAGATAAGAAGTCATAGCGTGGGGGTCAGACTGACAGGAATTACCGGAGCTTATGATTATGCTGTTCCTGTGGAAGATGATCGCTGGGAAGTTAATCACTCCCGTCAGGAAATGCGGTATATGCTTACTTCGATAAAAGGACGCCTCGTCGTGGATGCACCTTTCATTGAACAGCGTTGTGAAAAAATTATTGTCGACTTTCTTCCAGAGCATCCTTTCGGGGAGATGGAAGGTGTAATAGAGGAATTTACAACCGTTTACCAGCCCCGTTCCTACTCAGCTTTTACGGAAGGGCACGTTACCGTTACAAAGGAATATGAGTCTTGGGTGGAGAATGCCCTGGAGATTCCTGAAAAGTATGTCCGAGGGAAAGAAATGGCGGCTTATGTTACCTGGTCATGCGTGGTGGCGCCTGAAGGAATCCTGACCAGGCCCGCGATGTACATGTCGAAGAACTGGATGACAAACATTTGGAGCTGGGATCACTGCTTTAATGCCCTGGCGTTAGCAAAAAATAACCCCGACCTCGCCTGGGATCAGTTTATGATCTTTTTTGATTTGCAGGATGAATCTGGGATGCTGCCAGACTTCGCCAATAACAGGTCTGTGTTGTGGAATTTCACAAAACCGCCTATCCATGGCTGGACACTAAGGTGCATGTGGGAACAAAACGATTTTGTTACAGCGGAGAAACTGCTAGAAGTTTATCAGCCACTTGTTAAATGGACGGAGTGGTGGCTGACTTTCCAGGACAGTGACAAAGACGGGATCCCTCAATACAATCACGGAAATGACAGTGGTTGGGATAATAGTACAATTTTCCACAAAGGGACTCCGGTTGAAAGTCCCGACCTATCATCTTTTCTAGTGCTGCAAATGGAAGTTTTGTCGGAATTAGCCTGTAAGCTTGGAAAAAATGAGGAAGCTAGAAAATGGATGGATGAGTCCCAAGCATTGTTAAATAGAATGATTGAACATTTTTGGAACGGACAACGATTTGTAGCAAAACGGTCAGGCACACATGAAACAATCGAATCTGACAGTCTAGTTTTGTATGTTCCTCTGATTCTTGGAAATAGGCTTCCACCGAAAATCTTAAAGAAATTGGTAGAAGATATAAAGACCAAGGGGTTTTTAACAGAATATGGATTGGCAACCGAGCTGCCAAACAGTCCATTTTACAGGGAAGATGGTTATTGGCGCGGCCCAATCTGGGCACCAACAACTATGCTTCTAGTAGATGGTTTGGTCTCATCCGGTGAAAAGAAATTAGCTCTCGAGGTGGCAGAGAAATTCTGTTCAATGGCAACCAAGTCAGGCATGGCGGAAAACTATGATGCTCTAACTGGATCTGGACTTCGTGATCCGGCATTTACATGGACCTCGAGCGTATTCCTTATCCTTGGACAACATCTTAGTCAAGAGGATTCAATAAAGGATTAAAGAGAAGGTAAGTCGACTACATCTCAAAACACTGCGTTTTGTAATAAAAACATATTAACGATTGAGAGGTTAAATGATGAAAAAACTAAAAAGATGGGAAGACATCCATACAGATGGCATAAACCGTTTAAGTGCCCGTGCTCACTTTATCAGCTATCCTTCACTTAGTGCGGCTGAAACACATGATGTGGCCAATAGTCGCTACTATCAAAACCTTAACGGAATATGGAAATTTGTATTCCTCGAAGCTCCCGAATATTGGCCGGATGGCTTTTATGATGACGATTTGGATACGAAAGTTTGGGACGAAATTGCTGTTCCTGGCAACTGGCAAATGCAAGGCTACGGGAAGATGCATTATTCTGATCTGTGGTACAATTTTCCGATTATTCCGCCCCGTGTCCCAACCGAAAACCCAACGGGCATTTATCGTCGAGAGTTTGAGTTCGATCGGAATTTGGATGATGAACAATTAATCCTTCGTTTTAATGGTGTCGATTCTGCCTTCGAATTGTATGTAAATGGAGAATTCTCTGGGTTTAGTAAGGGAGCTCGGATTCAATCAGAATTTGATATTACGAAACTATGCAGACAAGGTGCAAACACCATGACTGTCCGCGTCTTCCAGTGGTCAGATGGGACCTATCTTGAAGACCAGGATATGTGGTGGCTGAGCGGGATCTTCCGTGATGTTGAACTATATACTCGGCCGGTTTCTGGCGTATATGACTTTACCGTAACGACAGAGCTTGATAGAGAATGGAAGGATGCGACCTTAACTGTTTTGGTTGAGCTGACGGAACAGTGTAACCAAATCATTACCTATGAATTAATTGATCCAGAAGGCAAGCCAGTTTTTATCGAGGAAAAAAAGGTAAACGAGCCTTTAAGCAAGTATATAGTGTCACCTTTAAAATGGAGTGCAGAGCAGCCCTATTTATACAACCTCTATATGACAGTAATGGAAGATGGAAAAATTATTGAGGTGGTACATCAGCATGTAGGATTCCGCTCGATAGTCATGGCCGAGGATAGATTCCTCGTAAATGGTGTGGCCATTAAGTTCAAGGGCGTGAATCGTCATGACTACAACCCGAGGACAGGCCGAGTGGTGACGAGAGAGGAAATTGAGCGCGACATCAAGACAATGAAGCAAAACAATATCAACGCCATCCGTACGGCTCATTATCCGAATGCCCCATACCTTTATGATCTTTGTGATCAATACGGGATGTATGTGATTGATGAAACGGATTTAGAATGTCACGGCTTTGAATTGACAGGAAAGTATGATTGGATCAGTAATGATTCAGACTGGGAAACGGCATATGTTTCAAGGCTTGAGCGGATGATTGAGCGTGATAAAAACCATCCTTGTATTATCATGTGGTCGCTAGGGAATGAGTCTGGATTTGGTGATAATTTCCGAGCTATGGCCAAGCGAGCAAAGGAAATGGATCCAACGCGCCTTGTTCATTATGAGGGAGATTTTGAAGCAGAGGTGACCGATGTATACAGCACGATGTATACATGGCTTGAACATAAGGAAAGAAGGACAATGAATCAGGTTATTGAAAAGTCTAAAAAACCCCATATTCTTTGTGAATATGCCCATGCTATGGGGAATGGGCCTGGAAATCTCAAAGAATATCAGGACTTATTTTATCAGTATGATAAACTCCAAGGCGGATTCGTTTGGGAATGGTTTGACCACGGAATTGAAGCTGTTGCAGAGGATGGTACAGTTTACTATCAGTACGGCGGTGATTTTGGTGATGACCCGACGAATGGAAACTTCTGTATCGATGGATTAATCATGCCGGATGGTTCACTTTCCCCAAGTCTATATGAGTATAAAAAAGTGATTGAACCAGTTCAAACAGAATGTATTGATATCGAGAAGGGCCTTTTCCGTCTGATGAATCGATATGATTTCTTATCATTAGCTCATTTGGATTTAACATGTTCGTTATTTGAGGATGATCGATTGGTTGATTCCTTTGATGTAAAGCTTCCAAAACTAGCTGGGCGTGAAATAGCAGAGATTCATTTGCTGCCAGTTGGACAGGACATAGAAAAAGTTAGTGGAGCCCATTACTATTTTGTATTTTCATATAAATTAAATCAGGATACACCTTGGGCACCGAAAGGACATGAATTAGCGAACGCTTCCTTTGTGCTCCCAGGAAAGCCAAAATCACTAAAAGCTCACGGTGATGGCGAGCTCCTCATTAAAAAAGAGGGAGCGCTACTAAACGTTAGTGGCACTGATTTTACCATCACGTTCGATTGCGTCAAAGGAACACTAAAACAAGTTACCCGAAATGGGAAAATCCAGATTGAAAAGGGTCCGCAGTTCAACCTCTGGCGTGCACCAATTGACAATGATATGTACTTGCTTACTGATTATCGAACAAAATACTTCATGCATCTCGGACATGAAATTGTTGAGGATATCCGCTATGAGTTGAAAGACGGAGTATTCGAATGGGATACAGATGCACTGTACGGTACAACAAACAGTTCTTGGTACTATAAAATAAACTATCAATATAGAGTCTATCCGGATGGTGATATTCTTTGCAGCATAAATGGAATTGCATCCGGTATGAAAGAAAATGCACCGGACATGATTCCGCGTCTCGGTGTGAATATGCGCTTGACTAAAGAGTTTATCGATACTCAGTGGCGCGGCCGAGGACCTGGTGAAAGTTATGTGGATTCGAAGCAAGCAAATCACTTAGGTGTTTACCGTCAAACAGTTGATAAGTTGTTCACAAACTACGTGAAACCGCAAGAAAACGGCAACCGTTCTGATTGTGACTGGGTAAGCATAACAGATCGTCAGTCTAATGGCCTCATTTTCATCGCTAATGACCAATTTGACTTCAGTGCTTCACACTATGAAGTTAGTGACCTAGAACTTGCCAAGCATACGGTCGATTTAAAACCGCGGGACTACATAGTCTTGAATATAGACTACAAACAAAACGGCCTTGGCAGCAATTCCTGCGGGCAGGACCAACTAGAAAAATATCGTTGTAAATTCGAAGACTTTACCCTTTCATTTCGGATTTCTTCCTTCAATACTAAAAATACCACAGCTGTAGTGCTTGGAAGAGAACAGAGCTAAAGGTGTCAGGCACCACCCGTGGACAAATGTCCACGAACGGTGCCTGACACTCTTTTATTTAAAAAGGAGACACCCTCTCTAAGGGTGCCTCGCTAATCATGAGAATTCCTTATTAACTAAAGCTTCTGACCAAAGGTTTTTAACGAACTCTGTTTCTTCTCCATAAGAAAGTGTAATCACGGCTGTTTTTGGATAATCCTTTAATAATTCTTTTAACTCGTTGTCTTTATCAATCATAAAATCAACAACAGGAAAAGCCTTTAATAATTGGGCTAATGATTCAGGAGAGGCAGCTGTTTCATGTGTCGGAAAGGTATGACTGGGAATCACATATTTAACTTTTAATAGGTTTTTTACAGCATAGGCCGCTTCTTTTGGTCCCATTGTAAAATGGCCGCTTGAAGAAAGGATCGCAATTTCCGGCTCATATACATCCTGAATTAACTTTATATCTGACATTAATGCCGTATCACCAGAGTGGTAAAGAGTACAATCGTCATTAAAGTCGAAAATATAGCCTGCTGATTCACCGGCATATACGGGTGGACCTTGGGTTTCACCATAGGAAGAAGTATGTTTTGCCTGTACCATTGTTACATTTACATCCTCAAAGGAAACGGAACCCCCTAAATTAATGGGAAGGACATTTTTAATTCCTTGCTGCAAAAGGATGAGAGCCAGCTCGTATTGTGCCACAATCATAATATCAGGTTTATGTTCAACCAACTTCGTAAGACCGCTTGTATGATCAAAATGGCCGTGGGTTAAAAATACACAATCAATAGATTGGTAGAAATCAGCAGTGTTTAATTGTGGAGGAAAGCCAGGATTTAAATCAAAGAACGGATCAATAAGATACTTTTTCCCAACCTTACTTTTTAGAACGTACATGGCATGGCCAAGCCGTAATATTTTCAGAGCAAACACCCCCATAACCTTCAGAATGAGACTCTCTTTTACCATATTATTTTTTCAAATGAATAATAAGAACCATTATCGGATTATTCATACGTCGATAAAATTTATGTATAATGTTTTGTGAACCACAAAACATTATTTGAATAGCATTTATTGGTGATACGCAAAAGAAAGCGCTACCAAAAACACTATTAATCAAAAAAATCAGAAATATTTAAATAAATCGAATAATATACTAGACGAATCGAAAAAATTGTTTTAAAATAATATTTATCAATTAGTTAAGACAGTAAACAAAAGTATTTTGAATCATAAAAGGCTATCAATCTACGCTTTGTTATGTCAGAAAAATCAGAAAAAGAAAGAGGTCATTATAATGAAGAAAAAATGGGCAAAAATGTTTATGGCTTCCACTTTATTAGCTGGAATACTTGCAGGTTGTTCAGGAGCACCAAAAAGTTCAGGCAGTGACAGTAAAACGATTAAAGTTGGAGTTAACTTAGAGTTATCCGGCGGGGTTGCTTCTTACGGGGAGTCACTTGAGAACGGTATCGATATTGCAGTTGATGAGATTAATAAAGCTGGTGGAGTAAAGGGTAAAAAGCTAGAGATTATTAAAGTGGATAACAAGTCCGAAGCAGCAGAAGCTACAAACGGTGCCATTAAATTAACAAGTCAAGACAAAGTTACAGCCATTATTGGAGCGGCAACTAGTGGTGATACGGTGGCACAGGCTCAAATCGCAAATGATACAAAAACAATTCTTTTAACTCCATCGGGAACAAGTCCAAACGTAACCGTGGGGGATAATGGAAAATTGAACGAATTCGTCTTCCGTACTTCATTTATTGATCCATTCCAAGGGATCGTTGCAGCGAATTTCGCTACGAAGGAATTAAATTTAAAAAATGCAGCTATTTTTGCAGATAGCGCTAGTGATTATGCGAAAGGTTTAGCAGCTTCATTCAAAGAGACATATGAAAAGGCTGGCGGTAAAGTGGTTGCTGAAGAGGCATATGTTGCGAAAGATACTGATTTCCGTGCAACCTTAACTAGAATTAAAGCCAAAAATCCAGAATTCATTTTTATTCCTGGATACTATGAAGAAGTTGGTTTAATCGTGAAACAAGCTCGTGAAATGGGTATCACTGTTCCTTTAATGGGTGCAGACGGCTGGGATTCACCGAAGTTAGTGGAATTAGCTGGAGCTGACGCTTTAAATAATACATTTATCACAAACCATTACACATCTGAAGATCCAGATAAAAATATTCAAAAATTCGTAACGACATACAAAGAAAAGTTCAATGGTGAATCACCTAATGCATTTAATGCTCTTGGCTATGATACAGTTTATCTATTAGCTGATGCGATTGAGCGCGCTGGCGGTACGGATACTACAAAGATTAAAGAAGCATTAGAGAAAACAAAAGATTTGTCTAGGATTACAGGTAAGATCACTATCGATAAAGACCACAATCCAATTAAATCAGCAACTGTTTTAGAATATAAAGACGGTAAGCAAGTGTTTAACACTAAAGTTAATCCGTAAAATTGCGAAAAGTGAAATGGAAGGACGGTCCTTCCATTTCACTTTTTTTATTTAAATTAATCATGCATACTTTTGTCCATTTTGTTCTTCGATTACATTCGTATAATGCCAAGTTAGATTTTCAAATATCCGATCCCATCTCTGTGTTAATGCGTAATCCCTTCCGGCGTTTCCCATCTGTTCTCGCAATCCATCATCCGTTAAAATCTGAATAATGGCATCTCTAAACTCCTGAACATTACCTGGTTTACATAAATCCCCTGTAATCCCTTCTTTAATAATATTCTTAACACCTCCAGACTTTGCTCCTATGACAGGGGTTCCACTCGCAAGGGACTCTAGAACAACATTTCCAAAGGTTTCAGTAGGTGAGGGAAAAACCAATAGATCAGATGCTGAATAGACTTCGGCTAAGCTTTTTCCATATAGGTATCCTGTAAAGGTCATATTAGCTACTGCTTGGGCTTGCAGTTCCTCGCGTAATGGGCCATCACCGACGATTAACCAATGTAATTTTTCATTTATTTCAGCTGGGATTGATTTTGCGACGGCAAATAGTGTTTTGATATCTTTCTCAGGTGCTAATCTGCCAACATAGGTAAGCAGGTATTTTCCTTGTGTACTGTAATGACACTGAACAGCGTTTTTATCATAATAGGGGTGATAAAGCTGGCAATCCACACCTCTAGGCCATAGTTCTAAGTTTGAAAATCCATGGTGCTTAAGCTGTAGGAATGTTTCAGTTGAGGGGACAAAGAGTTTTCTGCATGTTCGATGGAACCAGAGCATGTATTTCCAGTGGATTTTTGAAAGAAAATGAAGGTCATAATAGTGTAAATAATGATTAAAATTGGTGTGATAGGAACCAACAAGGGGAATGTTTAATTTCTTAGAAAAATAAATACCACAAAGGCCGATATTAAAGGGGGTCGCAACATGAATTATATCAGGAGAGAAGTGTTGTAACTCTGACTTGATTTGAAGAAGATTTGGAAAAGCTAAGCGGCATTCAGGGTATAAGAAAAAGGAACTGCTTTTAAAAAGATGAATATTCGTAGAACTATAGTCGCTGGAATTTGAATCGGGTGCAAAAATTTTAAAATCAATATTCTGATCTTCAAAATAGGAAGTCAATCGTTTAAGTGTCCCAGCAACCCCGTTGATGTCCGGATAAAAGGTATCTGTGAAAATAGCAATTTTCATATAATCCCTCCTAATTGAACTCTCAAACACACAATAAATAAAAGAATAGGCTCCCAGAGAGGGTACCTAGAATTCCTCCAGCAATCACATCGGAAGGATAGTGAAGACCTAAGTAAATTCTAGATATGCCTACACATAGCCCTAAAGGGATTAGGACATAAGAAAGTAGAGGTATGAATAAGACAAATGGCGTCACAACTGAAAATATTGCCGTCGTATGCCCTGAAGGAAAAGAATGATCTTGTAATGGGTTAGCAGGAAACTTTGTTTTTTCAATCATTAAATAGGGTCTTTTACGAGGAAATAGCAACTTTGCAAAATGTACAGGTATATGACTTGCTGATAAAGCAAGTGCGCTAGCAATGGCAATCAATCTGATCTCCCTTGGCGAGAGGATTATCAGAAAAAAAGCCGCCGCGATAGTAATTCTTGCTCCACCAAGGTGTGTAACCGTGCGAAAAAAAAGATTTAATAGCTTTTTATCAAAATGGCTGTTTACTTTCTGTAGGACTCTACATTCATAACCATAAAATACATGTAGCATTCTTATCATTGTCTATTCCCCTTTGCATTCAATGCTTATATAATTATTTCAGCACTTCGGATGTCTGTTATTATTATTGGGATTTTCAATGGTTGATAAATTTTTTCGATTATTGTTGCTGCTTCAGGATGATTGGTTCCAATTACGATTAGGTCACCGTGGAAAAAATCTTGGATTGCAGAGCCTTCCCGAAGAAACCCGGAATTGGTGACAACGTTTGCGAGTAGGTTAGGGGGCTTGCTTCTATTAATAATTTGTTGGATAAGATCGTTTGTGCCGACTGGAACTTTGCTTATTGTACAAATGGTTACATCATTTTCGATATAGTGAGCAATCGTGTGTGAAACTACATGGATGTATTTTAGATCCCGTGACCCATCATGTTTTTTTGGTGCTCCGACCGCGATAAAAATGACTTCAGCCTCTGAATAGGCTTGATGATGGCTCACTGTAAAATTCAATTGACCGTTATGGAGATTTTTTTCTAAAAGAGATTCAAGACCAGGCTCAAAAATTGGAGAACGACCATTTTGGAGCATGTCAATTTTCTCTTTCTTAATGTCTATACATGTCACCATATGCCCTAATTCTGCTAAGCAAGCACTTGTGACTAGCCCTGCATATCCTGCTCCAGCAACGGTAATCTTCATCCAATCCCTCCATTTGATATTATTTACTTTATTGTATAAGGGAATAGAGAATTTTTTCTTAAGCTGGTGTTAAAAGAATGTAAAGTAATTGTAAGATTCAGCATCTTCATCATGAATAGAGTGCCTGACACCTGAGAATATTAAAAATCCCTTCAGTTAGATAAATTCAGAATAGTGTGCTACAATTTGGTTGGTAGTAGGTACTAATATCAGATATTAAAATAACTATTTTTCCAGATTTTATAAGTGGTCCTATTTTTGGAATTTGGAAATAGCGCTTGTCAGGAAACCTAAATAAATTTTTACAACAACGGGGGATTATGATGTTAACGAATGATTTGGACTTTAGGTTAGAGCCTAAACTTATTGATTTATATGAAGAACATAAAAAACGGTCTGAAAAAATAGATTGGGGTTACCATGATTTCTTACCATGGGATAAGGCTATGGATTTTCGACGTGTTCCATGGGATGAAAGTCAGGTCACACTCCCGCCGTCCATTATTACTGCGGTTGAAACGGCTCTTTTAACCGAAGTAAACCTGCCATGGTTTACCTCTCATCTCGATCAAACGTTTAAGGGTTCTTTAACGGTTATTAAAGATTTTGTCCATACTTGGACTGCGGAAGAAGATCAGCATTCAAACCTGATTGAAACGTATTTATTAATTACACGCAATGTAGATCCGAAGCGACTCCACCAATTACACAAACAAACGGTTGAGAATGGCTGGAATCCTGATTACCATACGCCTTTTGAAACCATGGTTTATACCTCTTTACAAGAACTGGCAACCATGGTTTTTTATAATAATGTTGCCAAAGTAGCTGGTTCGCATGATAAGGATTTAGCTAGTCTGCTTCGCCGACTTGCAAAGGATGAAACGTTGCATTATGCCTTTTACAGGGACGTGATTAAATTTCATCTGCAACTAGAACCCAATTACTGTTATCATTTAGGACATGTTATTAAGAATTTTCAAATGCCTGGAACAGTAATGCCTGATTTTGAAGATCGCATGGCCATTATAGCGAAAGAAGCAAACTACGGCCCTTTGGAATATTTTGATCAAGTTTTAGATGTGATTGTTGATTATTGGGAGTTGGAAAAATTAAGACCGATTGCACCAGAAGCAGAAAAAGCAAGACTGGACATTCTAAATTATCACGCCCGGTTGAAAAGAGTAAGAGATCGTTTTTATAAAAATAAATAAGTTGCTTCCGAATAGAAAGGGAAATATTGCCGGTTTAATCGAAACTTAAACACTTGACAATAAAAATAAGATTTATTATTCTTGAGCAATAGTAATTTAATAAAAATTTCGTATAACTCCAATGATATGGTTTGGAGGTCTCTACCAGGAACCTATAAATTCCTGATTACGAAGAAGATACATGGATGTGTATTTTCTTCGTAATCAGGAATTTTTTTTTTCACTTTTTTACCAAACAAAAATTAGAAGGGAAAGATCCAACATGAATTTCGCAACCTTACCCAAAATTGAACTTCACTGCCATTTAGATGGGAGTCTAAGACCTGAAACAATCATTGATATCGCAAAGAGAGAGAGTATCAGTTTACCCTCTATGAAAATAGACGAGATAAAAGGAGAGCTCATTGCTCCATTAGATTGCAAATCCCTGGATGAATATTTAGAGAAATTTTCTATTCCTAATTTAGTTATGCAGTCAGCGGAAAATCTTAGAAGGATTTCCTTTGAACTTTTTGAGGATGCGGCCCGGGAAAATGTGAAATACATGGAAGTAAGATTTGCGCCACTCCTTCATACAGCAGGGGGATTAGACCTTGAAGTTATTATCCAAAGCGTCTTAGCTGGAATGAAGGATGCTGAAAAGCAATTTGATATAAAGGGCAACTTGATTCTTTCCTGTATGAGAACGATGTCTGCGGACCGTGCCTTTGAGGTCGTTGAGAAGGGGAAGAAATTCCTTGGAGAGGGTGTAGTGGCCATCGATTTATGCGCATCGGAAGAGGAAGGGTTTTGTGGGAAATTCGTAGAACCGATCGCCTTAGCTAGAGAATATGGTTATAGAGTTACGATCCATGCGGGTGAAACAGGCATAGGGAAGAATGTATTAGAGGCGGTTGAACTTTTAGGTGCAGAGAGAATTGGACACGGCGTATTCATAAAGGATTGTGCTGAAGCATACAACATTGTGAAGGAAAAACATGTCGTCCTTGAAATGTGCCCAACAAGTAATGTGCAAACAAAAGCAGTGAACCAGTTTAGTGAACATCCAATCTATCAGTTTCATAAGGATGGTATCAAGGTAACAGTTAATACGGACAACCGGACCGTCTCAGATACTACAATGGCGAATGAATGTAACATCGTATTTAAAGAATTCAATATAAGTGAAGATGACTATAAGCAAATTTACCGTAATAGTGTCGAAGCAAGCTTTGCCGCTTCCGAAACAAAGGATATGCTAAAAAAATTTATGCCCTGAAAAAAAAGTAGAATGAAAGGTGTCAGGCACCATGTGAATTTTTCACATGGTGCCTGACACCTTTTCTATTTTTTGAGAAATTTTAAATAACGTGACAGGCTTTCACCAAGTTTTCACTATTCTCTATTAGACTTCAGGTATCAAGTAGAAAGGAGGAAAGAGAGATGAATACGAAAGTGAGAAAAGGT
This sequence comes from Neobacillus sp. C211, assembly GCF_051842875.1. NCBI lineage: Bacteria > Bacillati > Bacillota > Bacilli > Caryophanales > Bacillaceae > Neobacillus > Neobacillus sp. C211. Next base: position 5,063 of record NZ_JBPXRO010000008.1, on the reverse strand, counting down.
ATTTTCTGGGGTATGGGAATCGCCGTCATGATTTTGGTGGTCAATGTACTCCACTATTTATTTAGCGGTCATAGTCATAGTAGTTATGAGAATAGACCGCACGGATATGGCCCTGGACCTGGAGGGGCCATGGGACAACAAGGTAGCTTTGGTTCTCACCAGCTTATGAACGGACCGCACCACGGCGGAGGGGTTCCTTGGCTCGGCCTTCTAATTGGACTAGCTGTTGTGGTTCTCTTAGTGAGATGGTTTAGAAAGAAGGAAAAGGTCTCATCGATGAAACAATTTATTAACACACCAGTGGGTTCACATATACCGGTAATAAATCAAAATGCAAGTATTTTAGATACATGGGAAAAAAATTTAACCAATAAAAAGGAGAATGTGTAAAATGGGTATTTTTAAAAGAGTGAAGACGATAACGATGGCAGAAATCAATGGGTTACTAGATGGAATCGAGGATCCAATTGCGATGTTAAATGAATATTCACGAGAAATGGAGCAAGAAATTCTAAAAGGCCAGAAAGCCTTGTCTCGTCAAATTTTTGTGGAGAATAAACAAGCTGCTCTCATTTTGGAAACCGAAGGATTGGTAGCAAAGCGTGCGCGTCAAGCGAAACTAGCGATTGAACAGAGTGAGGATGGAATCGCGAAGTTAGCGGTGCAAGAGAAACTAGTCCATGAAAAGCAGCTAGACCTTTACAAGCAACAATATGAAGCGGTTAAAGCCCAAACTCAAATACTTATCGAAAAATTAAATGAGCTGAAAGAGACCTATAATCAAATGCAGCATAAGAAAATCCTTTTAGCATCCCGCGCGAATGTGGCGCAGTCGATGAAGCAGATTCAAAATGCAACAGTGTCCTTCCGAACGGACAACATTACAAGAGGTGTGGCCCGTGCGGAGGAACGGATTTTAATGATGGAAGCAGAGGTACAAGCTGGCCAGCAGTTTTCCGCACCGTTAGCCCAGTATGATGCAGCGTACAGCAACTTTGTAAACGAGGAAGAATTGAATAAGGAACTTGAAAAGCTAAAAAATGAAAAAGTACTGCAATTAGAAGAAATCGTAAAATAGGACGAGAAAGGAGCACCCATGATTTATGGTGCTTCTTTTTTATATCATTATCTTTTCTTAAGCAAACTTTAAGATTGCGATGCTAGATTTGTGTTACTAGAGATGAATAGATACATCTAAAAATCTATCTCAAAAGGGGTTCATACCATGAATATATTATTAGCAGAAGATGATATACGTCTCGGAGAGCTGATTGTTTATATGCTTAAAAAGAAGGGCGGATACCAGGTTGAGTGGGTAGTAGACGGAGAAGATGCCTACTATTACGCCACCTCTGCCCACTACGATGTAGTAATCATGGACTGGATGATGCCAAATGGGACGGGTGTAGAAATTTGCAGCCGATTGCGTAAACAGGGTTATTCGGGTGCAATTCTGATGTTAACCGCAAAAGATACCGTTGGTGACCGAATCGAGGGATTAGATTCTGGTGCGGATGATTACCTTGTCAAACCATTCGAAATTGACGAACTTTTAGCTCGGCTGCGTGCACTTTCCCGCCGGAATTATGCACCAATTTTGGAGGACGAGATCCAAATTCATGGATTGGTTCTGAATCGGAAGAGCCATATTGTACGTTTAGATCGAGAGGAAATTCAACTAAGCCCTCGTGAATTTCAGTTATTAGATTTAATGGTGAAAAATAAGGGACAGGTCCTGCCGCGTGAGGTAATTCTTGAGCGAATCTGGGGCTTTTCAGAGGTAGCCCCTAAAACCATAGATGCGACAGTCAAATTAATCCGAAAGAAACTCCAATCTTTCGGAAAACAAAATCTGCTTCAAAGCATCAGAGGGGTAGGGTATAAGTTTGGTAACTAAATTTAGCTCATTCATACAGACATTCACAAACCTAGGTGAAAAAGATATTTTTAAGAGCACACAAGGCCGATTAACACGCATGTATGGTGGACTGCTCATGCTCTTTCTAATCTTTTTTATTGCGATCGTTTATATCGTCCTGCACGTTGTTATCCTAAACAACCAGGAACGAGAACTTCAATCATTAGTGAATCAGGAAGCAAATTTTATTGAGAGTTATTTATTAAAAAATGAACAGAATGATCTCCAAGGAATGGATGACCAAGAGTTGTTGTTTGCTGGAGTCAATCAGTTCTTTTATTATATGGTTAATTCTAAGGGAGAAATCATCATGGGGAATGAATCGGATCCCCGCTTGCGCTCTGATTTACTGCAGCTAATAAATGGAAGATTTCAAAACGAAAGAGAAATTCGAAAGGAAACACTGCATGATGAAGGAAATTCAAACGGAAGGGGAATGAAGGGGGGCTTTCATCCGCGTGAGGCACCTAAAGATATTCGTCTAATAATTACAAGTCGAGCCATTTACGACAAAGGTCAATTCATTGGGCAGTTGTATGTGGGAAAAGACATTACATTTACGTATCAGTTATTCCACTCTCTATTGCTGATTCTGATAGCAATAGGCAGCTTGTTTTTGGGTATCGCCATCTATATGAGTGTGGTTATGTCACAAAAAGCGATGATTCCGATTAGCGGGGCATTTACAAGGCAGCGCGAATTCGTGGCAGATGCCTCACATGAATTACGAACACCATTGAGTGTCTTGCTCTCCTCAATCGATGCGGTGGAAATGACAATCGAACCACAACAGAGAGACATGGTAGAGAAAATACTTTCGAATATGAGGCAAGAAGTGAGGCGGATGACACATTTGGTGAACGATCTATTAACCTTAGCCCGTTCCGACTCAAATACAATCCAACTTAGTCTAGAGACCTTTGACTTCCGTCCTCAGGCAGAAACTGCAATTGAGTCCGTCCGTCCTCTGGCAGTTTCCAAGCAAATCACATTCCAATTGAATACACTGGGTTCGCTGATTACAGTCGGTGATCCGCAAAGACTATCACAGCTATTATATATACTTTTAGACAATGCGATAAAATACACCCCGCAGGGCGGTGAGGTTAAGCTCTCCCTATCAATAGTAGGACAACAGCTTTGTATCTCTGTTCAGGACACAGGAATCGGAATTAGGCCAGAGGATTATCAGCGTATTTTCGAACGTTTTTACAGGTCTGATAAATCTCGTTCCCGGCAAATGGGAGGGCATGGTTTGGGACTTTCTATCGCCAAGTGGATCGTTGACACACATAAAGGGACCATTAAAGTTACGAGTGAACTCGGCAAAGGGAGTACATTTATGATTTATATTCCACTTGTTTTTAAAGCTTAGATTTGATTAGAACTGTCGTTGTGATCATTTTCGGTACACGAACGGCCTTCTTTGTAGAATCCAGAATCACTTTATCCTCGTCAAGCAGCGTACCGTCAATATCAAAAAACACAATAGGCTTTGTCATTTTCTACCCCTCCGTTAAACACAACACGGTCGTTACGCTCAGAGGATTCCGATCACGCCGGCATCGTGTTGTGAGTTCCTGCAAAAACAGAATATTTTATGAAACGCGTTTCAGGTCAAGTGGTTTGTAAAAAAAATTCTGTTTTAGCAGTTCCTTTAATGTAAGAATTCGAAGGGAGAGGACAAGTGATACTTGAGATTATACTGTTTTTCGCTCAATTAATTTCACGGGAATTTCATTTTGTGCAATCTCTTCATTTTTGATGATTCCTTGTAAAAATAGTTTCCGGCCCATATCCTCAAGGGGGATTTCAATTGTGGTGATATTCATCATTTTAGCAATGGGCTGATTATTGAAACCAATTAGTGCGAGGTCGTCTGGTATCCTAACATCTAAATTTTTCGCACAAGTTAAAATCCCTGCTGCGACCTCATCGCTCGTCACTAGCAATGCTGTCGGAGGATTAGACATTTGTTTAATCCGATTTACTACCTTTTCTCCATCCTCAAAGTGAAGACATTTCTCAAAAATATAAGCTGGGTTAAAAGGCAAATGATAGTTCTTGATAAAATGCTTATACGCTAATTCCCTGTTTCTACTATTCGTACCTGATTTACGTCCAATGCAGTAACCAATTTTGTGATGACCTTTTTGATGCAAGTAATCTAAAGCAAACATGAAACTTTTATAATGATCCACAAATATCGAAGATACTTTTTCGCCTCTAGTATCTTCACACAAAACAATGGGTCCAAAAGGTAAATATGCTTCGATTGTCGACCACGCACACTTTCTAGAACAAATAATTAGCGCATCAATCTGCTTTTGTTTGAGCATTTGCAGGGCTTCTAATTCCCTGGTCTCCACGTAATTGGTCTGAAATAAAACCAACTTGTAGTTGTTTTGTAACGCTTCATTCGCTATCCCTTTAATTAATAGTGCGAAGTAAGGGTGATCGATAAAAGGAACAACGACACCAACAAGAAAGGTTTTCCCCATACTTAAATGGACGGCATTCATGTTTTGTTGGTAATTACTCTGTTTAATCGCTTCTAATACGGCACCCCTTTTTTCTTCACTTACATAAGGATGATTATTTAACACTCGAGAAACAGTTGTTACAGATACACCTGCCATCTTCGCCACATCTTTAATGTTTGTCATACAAGTACCTTCCTTAGCGGTGCGTGACACCATTGCATTCCCGCGTTTTTCAGTTAATCTTTGCATAATTGTTTCATTGTAACTTTATCCTAAAAATAAAAATAATATATTTGTTTGTAGAATACTAGTTGACTTTATTAATATACAATAGTAATATAGTAAATCTGATGAGGGCATTGCGAAAGAGGATATGATATCTCTTAAAAAAATAAATCCTTCACCAGTTGACAAAAATGATATTGATTGATATGATAGTAACCTCGCTGATTCAAATAATATTATATAAAAATAATGTTTGACTTTATTGAGGCGAGATGATACAATGTTATTCTGTCACAAAATAGTTCTTTGAAAACTAAACAAAGCAGAAACGTCAATAAAATTTTTATTAGTGAATCTTTCGTAAGAAAGTTCACTTTAGCCAACGTAACAAAATGAGCGAATCAACTTTCTTGGAGAGTTTGATCCTGGCTCAGGAC
>NZ_JBPXRO010000007.1:0-196400 GCF_051842875.1 Neobacillus sp. C211 | reverse complement strand
AAAATGGAAAAAGCCTTAATTCCTTGTAATTAATGGAATTAAGGCTTTTTCATGTTGATTATTCTTAGGCAAATCTAGATAAGGTAACAAGTGTTTGTTTGAGTAATTGTTCCTAATTTACTTTGATGGAGACAGAATTGCTTTTATTACCAGCCTTATCTTTAGAAAAAATTGTCAAGGTAGTACGTTTTTTCTGAGCTTTAATTTTGACTTTGTAATTTCCCTTTGCATCTACAACTGCGTTGCTTACATATGTTTTTCCGTTATAAACATAGATAGTCGAGCCAATTTCAGCTTTTCCTGTAACAATAGTAGACTTAGAGGTTACTTTATTTACTGAAGGTTTAGCAGGAGCTGTGAAATCTGGCATATTTGTAAAGGATGGAAGGCCAGAGATATAGCCAACACCGCCTGTCTTATCAATACCGATTCCTTTTTCCATTGCTTTCTTTAACTCTTCTTTATTAACAGCAGTAATAGCTTTTCCGTCTAATTCATCGCCTGGATGTTGGAAATTACTCATAATATAAGAGAATCCATTACGATCATCGGCAGCGAACAATCCAGTGGATTCCGCTCCTGCTGGGTTCGATAAAATACGTGTTAACTCTTTCGTATCGACATTATAAGCCCATACATAGTTATTCGTATGCTTACTGCTATCTTCGCCAATAAATAAGGTTTTCATTTCTTCAGAGTAGCTTAAGTTATCAGGACTTGCTACTTTATCTACATTCGCTGTATTACCGAAAGCATCAGCCGTTGCAAGGTCTTCACCTGCAAGTAAACCTGACATCTTTGTAGCCACATACTTACTAAGAATGCTGCGGTCGCTGTTATCTTTTTGACCACTCATTAAATCTAATTGATAGGTTGCGCCGGACTTAATTTTAGGTAATTGCATATCATCAGCAGGATCTTTTCCTGTGCTGTCTTTTTCCATGCTGCCGCTTTGGTCGGAAATAGCGATATACACCTTGTTATCTTTGGCGTTATATGTGACACCTTCCATTTTGTTGAATTCAGTAGTGGCACCAATGTAAGCTGCATAACGGCGTGATTCAAGAAATGCTGCCGCTTTTTCCATACCAGGCTTAAGTTTTACATATTCTGTTTGACCATAGGAATATTGTTTAATCGCTTTAAAACCTGGTTGCGCTGTATCAGACGTTTCAAAGATGTCACTGAATTTAATATCGTTGTCAATGATCGCTTGTATTTCCTTATCATTGGCATGTCCTAGCTTAACCCATTCTAAATTTCCTGAACCGCCATTTTCAGTCCCAGTTTGGACGAATTTAGCAGCGTATAATGTACCAGCTGATAAATCTTTCGCCTTATCGGCTACATACATGAACATACCAGTATTTGCACCGTCATCACCAAAGTAAGCTGTACGATTGTCAGGCATCATTTTCATTAATTCATGAGAGAAGCGGCCAAGACTGTAATGTTTTTCTACTTTTACTTTACCGTTTTTCTTTACTTGGATTTCTGGAACGTAGCCATAGAAATATGGATTTGCTTTTAATTTATCCCCGAAATAAAGCTGTGAAAAGCTTTCAACGGAAGTTCTTGCCGATGACTTCACGTCAAATTCGTATTTGCGGGCGTCTGGCTCATACTCTTCCGATCCTAAATGTGTATTCCATGGTGAAAGCGATCCATTACAAGGAATCCAAAGTCCGTTAACCTCTGAAAAATCAATTTTCTTAACCTCTTTAGCTTTCAATTCACCAGTCTTCTTATTTTGGTCTAAAGTGGTTAAGGACATGGAAGCAGGAACAATTCCATAAGCAGAATTACCAGCTGCATCTAATGTTTGATATTCATAATGTGTAACCATGTAAAGCTTTCCGTTAATCGGATTTAATAAGCTGTTTGAATCAGGTGCATCCGAAACAAATGGAGTTGGTTTTCCAGGAACACTAGTATCCATGATTGGATCCCCATAATAATCAATCGGTGTACCGGCAGGAATCAATTCACCTTTATTAACTGCGATTTTATCTTCTGATTTAAAAAGTCTTTTGTATGATAGTGGGAACGTTTTTACTTTTCCATTGCTGTATTTTACATCAACGGAGGCGCTTGTATACGTATCTACCATTTGATCGATAGTAGTTGGGGCAGGCATTCCATTAAATTTAACAGAGTCAACCTTGATTTGGCTATTACCTGCAGCAAATGCTGGTGTGACGGCAGGAATGGTTAACGCAAGTGTTAGAGCGACAGCAGCACCTTTTGTTACCATGCTATTCTTATTCATTGGGATCCTCCTATATGAAAGTTTTCTATCATCTACTAAACATTTAATGACTGAGCTAATTTTTAAGGTTCCTAGAAAAAAAAGTAGAAAGGAATAGTTACAATCCTATCTACTTTTATATCAATCTTGTCTATTATAGAAAGATCTTAAAGATTTTTTTGATTACCTTTTGCGTCACGTTCAACTGTCATTTCTGTTACAGGAAGGTATCCTTGCTCTTGTAATAAAGTATTTTGAATATCATCTGACATCATGTAATCAAGGAATGCTTTAGCAAGATCTGCAGCCTCACCCTTAGTATAAGAGTGTTCGTATGCCCATACAGGAAATTTCCCAGATTGCACATTTTCTCCAGTCGGTTCTACACCATCGATGGCAAGAGGTGTCACAGATTCGTCAGTAAAGTATGAGAATGCTAGGTAACCAATGGCACCGTCTGTTTCGTTAATAATCTTTTTAACTGTGTTTGAAGAATCTTCGGTAATTCCTTCAGCAGGTGTGGCACCATCAAGGGCAAATTTATTGAATACTGCACGTGTACCTGAAGAGTCAGGACGGTTGACAAGAACAATCTTTTGATCGGCTCCGCCAAGTTCTTTCCAGTTTGTGATTTTTCCAGTGAAAACTTTAATTAAATCAGCTTTTTTAATATCTTTAATCCCTACTTTAGGGTTAACAGCAGCAGTCATACCTACTACAGCTACTTTGTGGTCAACAAGTTGATCAGCTGGGATACCTTCTTTTTCTTCAGCAAAAACGTCGGAGTTACCAATTTGAACGGATCCTTCAGCAACTTGTGATAAGCCTGTACCAGATCCACCAGCATTTACTTGAATATCAACTTTAGGATTTTTAGCCATAAATTCTTCAGCTGCCGCTGCCACTAAAGGCTGCATTGCCGAGGAGCCGGAAATACTTAATGAGCCAGAAAGTTCTTTCGTTTCTTCAGTCTTTGCCGTTTCTTTCTTCGCAGTTCCTTCTGTCTTTTCTGTAGAAGTTGCGCCTCCACATGCAGCCATGAAAACCATTAACGCAGCTAGCAATGTAAGCAGGCTTAATTTTTTCAAACTTTTCATATCTTTAAATCCCCCTAAATTTTTGTTGTTGTTTACGTGTTTTAGATTAATCCTTTTTTGTTAACTGAGTATTAATGGTTTGTATAGTTTTGTAAAGATATGATGTATTTTGTAAATTTAAAATAGTTTGTGTCATTTCCTGTCTTAAAATCTACCTATCTCCATTTAATAAAAATATCACCGGCCTTCTAGGCAGGTGATATTTGCTTTCCAGTATTTTAAGCTGATAACGGGTGCTGCTTAGTCTTTATTTTTCTGACCTTTCCACTCAGCCAATCGTACATAATCGGGATTACCACGAGGCTAATCAGTGTCGAGCTAATCATGCCGCCCACGACGACAACCCCAAGCGTTTTTGAAATAATCGTATTCCCGTTACCTGAGAAAGCTAAGGGAAGCAAGGTTAAGATGGTAGTTCCCGCAGTCATTAACACAGGTCGAACCCTTGAAGAGGTTCCTAACAAAATTGCCTGCTTGGCGTCCATCCCATCAGAAAGGTTACGTTCAATTTTATCGACAAGCACAATTCCGTTGGTGACGACAATGCCTGTGAGCATCAATATTCCAATCAATGCGGCGAGATTCCACTCCATTCCAAAGACTGCCATGCTCCATACCGATCCGATTAACGCCAGTGGAATGCATAGGATGACTGAAACCGGTGCATACCAGCCACGAAAAACACTACTCACAATCATCAGGACTAGCAAAAGAGACAGAGCAAGAGCAAGGCTCATTTCAATCACCATTTGCTTGACTTGCTGAGAGATCCCTCCAAGCGAATAGTCAATGCCTGAAGGCAGATCCAAACCTTTCATTGTTTCATTAACTTGTTTTGTAACCTTTCCAATGTCGCGTGTAATAATATTGCCCGTCACGGCAGCAAATGGACGACCATCCTGCTCACTGATTACCGTTTGGGTACTGGTCTCCAAGGTCGTAATCTCCGCTAATGACACCTTTGAACCGTCCTTGGCAGTAAACATTTCATGGCCAATTTTAGATAGAATCGTTTTTTCAGGATCCGGGTCACCTGCTTTAACTAGACTTTCCTGATTGTCTAACCGAAGGGAAATTGGGGTATTCAGGTCACCAGAAGGGACATCCATCCTTACGTCTTTAGGTAGGTAGCGATCGAACCGATTAAGAACTTCATCGACATTTATACCTAAGCGTTGAATTGCTTCCTGATTAAGTGAAAGATAATGTTTCATTGCTGCATCGGCATCATTTGCCGCTCCTTCAATACTTAAACCTGGAATCATTTGCAGCTTACTTCTTACCATAATGCTAGCTTTGGCAAGATTTTGTTGGTCCGCCCCGGTTAAAATCACCTTTAAGCGAGAATCATCTCCGGAAATATTTTGATTAGAAACGGTATAGACGGCAGATGTTGATAATCTGCCAAACTGCTGACGCATTTTTTTTACAAATGAATCGATGTCACTTTTATCTTTGATCCCAATTGAAATATTGGCGATATTCTGCTTTTGCATCCAACCGCCGCCTTCATCAAAGACATCATCAAACATCGGTGTAAATGTCGAACCAAGAGTGGAAGTGTATGTTTCTACTTCAGGATCATTTTTTAAGATGGTTTCGATATTTTTTACTTCCGCATCCACATCAGAAAGTTGCACTCCTTCAGGAAGCTCGACCTGGATTGCTACATCCTTTGAATTTCCTCTTGGAAAAAAGTTAACCGGCAGGAACACGGCTTCTGCTATCGTGATGGCAAAAAGCACCACAGCAAGTCCCACTATTACTTTTTTCTTCAGAAATGCCCAATGAAGTAGGTTTTGCGCCCTTGTCTCCATTTCAACTGACTTATTCATTGGCCATTTTTTCCATAATAGGTGAGCCAAGGCTGGTACGACAATAATAGAAACGGCAAGAGATGTCACAAGGGCGATGACAACCGACCAGGCAAATCCTGAAAAAGCCGAACTAATCATCCCTCCGATAATACTTATTGGTAGAAACACAGCAACAGTGGTTGCAGTGGAGGCAACAATCGCTGGAATCATTTCCACTACCCCGCCAGCCAAATCGCGAACTGTGATCTGTCCGTTGTATTTTTCCATTTGTTTTCTGTACATATTATCGATGACGACGATCGAATCATCCACCACCCGGCCCATCGCTACAATTAATCCAGAAATCGTTAAGATATTCAAACTGACATCCATTGCTTTTAAGATCGCTGTTGCACCAAGAAGGCAGATTGGCAAGGATAAGGCAATAATCAATGTGGAACGGACATTCCTGAAAAATAAAAATACACAGATGATCGAGAACAAAATCCCCAATAACCCCTCTTTGATCAGACCCTTTAAAGCAGCGTTTATGTCCTTCCCCTGGTCCAAAAGAATAGAAAGATCGACTGTTCCTGACTTGATTTCTGGTATTTCTATAATCCTTTCATTGATCCTTTCAGTCACATCGGTAATGTTTGAAGAAGGTGTTTTTAAAACATCGAGTAGAACACTCGGCTGCCCTGCTGTTCTAGAAATCGTCTGTAGGTCAACAATACTGCTCTCAATGTCTGCTACTTCCTGTAAACTTACTGTTTTCCCGCCGCTAACAGGAATCTTTACACTTTTTAAGTCTGCACTATTAAGAGTCCAATCGGTCACACGAATCGGCATGGATATTTGTCCATCCGGTCCGCCTTTTTCTTTGATGGTTCCCTGCGGCAATACTGGATGAATGGCAGCTAGAGCCTTTTGAATGCCTTTTATGGTTAACCCATATTTTTGGAGGGCATCTGCTTTCAACGTCAACAAGTATCCGGAATTCCCTGCCCCGGTGACACGGACTTCTTTGACTCCCGGAACACTCTTGATTTCATTTGCCACTTTATCTTGAATAGATGTTCGTAATTGATTTTCATCAATTTTTCCGGCATCACTTGTTAAGCTTACTCGCATGACAGGAAAAGAGTTCGTACTGACCCGTGTAATCAATGGCGTTTTCACACCGTCCGGCAAATTAATTTTATCAACGGCCGCCCTCACTTCAGTTTCCGCCTTTTCCATATCGGTGTGGCCTGGAAAATAGAGGCTCGCCATTAAACCGCCATCAAATGAGTTTGTTTCCAGATAATCAAGCTTATCAACAGATCCGACTGCTTCCTCAACCTTTGCGGTAAGGAGTTGTTTGACCTGATCAGATTGATATTGATCAGCTTGAATCGTTACCATTAGGGCAGTGTTGTTGATTGGAGGTAAGTAATCCCGCTGCATCTGCATGGCAGACATGGCACCCCAGGCGATAATCAGAACCACACATGTCAGGATCAATACGGACCGTTTCATCGATCCTTCAATAAATCGAATCATTTTTTAAAACCATCCTTTTAAAATAGTAAATTTTATAATTGCAAAAATAAAAGGGTGACCCATGGTGTCTGGTCTCACTGACAGAATACTGTATAGAACTCTTCCGAATATACAGCATTTTACGAATGGTGCCTGACACCCTGCTTTGGGGTCACCCTCTTTCCATTATTTAATTATTCTTTTTTTCGCCTGGATAAGGTTTATCACCTTTTGTAGCTTTCCAGAGAATCTTGTTCAATTTTTCCGAATCGGCATGGTCAACTCCTGAGAAATCTAGTTTTTTAGATTCTTGAGCCATCGGTGCCGTTTCTCCATTTTTCCGGTCAAGTGGATAGGTTGGTTCTTCTACCTTAAATGGAGAAAAGTTAGGTTTTTGGGTGAACGAATTGACCATCGGCACCGCTGAAGCATCAAACTGTGTCATTGGTTTCATGCCCAAAATCATTTCCATCGTACGAAGCATGGACGTTGTATCATATAATGTGCTGTCTACGCTGCCAGTTTGTGTATAAGGGCTGATAACAAGGGATGTAGTCCGGTGAGCGTCCACGGAATCCCAACCATTCTGTGCATCATCTTCGGTAACAAAAATAGCAGTATCCTTCCAATAAGAAGATTTACTAACCATATCGACCAGCTTACCAAGTGCATAATCGTTTTGTGCCACCATGGCTTGTGGGGTTAATTCTCCTGGTTTTGTTCCGAGCGTATGGTCGTTAGGCAGGCGAACGATTTGCAGCTGCGGAAGATTGCCGTTATCTTCGTATTGCTTAAATTCTTCTGACCACGCATCCAAGCGGGTAAGATCTGAAATTTTAAGATTATAGGAAGGGTAGTCAGGGTCAAAATTATTGCCCATGCTAGCTTCAGCTGCTACATATTTCCCTGTATTTTTGTCATAATTGACGAATTCACCATAGCTTCTGAATGATACACCCGAGCGACTTGCATTCGTCCATAAGAAACCCGCTTTTGGATAGGCCGCTTCATTGCCTCCTTCAAAGTCATAGCCGCGGTTACGACCTGAATAGTTTGCAAGCCAGTTTTTCTCTACATAGTCGTTGGACTGTGCAGCTGTAGACCAGTTATGTCCCTGAGCACTGATTTCAGCATTCGCATAAAAATTGTCTAATAAAACGAATTGATCGGCCAGCTTATGAATATTTGGGGTAATATCTTTACCAAAGATGGTTAAGCTCGGGTCGCCATTTCCTTTTTCCATATCACCAAATACTTGGTCATACGTACGATTTTCCTTGATAACATAAATGACATGTTTAATTGGTGATTCTTGTCCTTCAAAGCGCGGGATTGGGAATTTTTCGCTTGCACTGAATCCTGTTGGTTTCATTTCTTGATTATTCTTTTCCACTTGTTTCGTATATTTCTTCATTTGCTTATCATCTGGAACATCGATAAAGGACATGGTTCCTTTCATCATATTCCCGATGTACTGTCCTTCCCGGTTGGAACCAGCACCAAGACCCTTGGCATTCAGAACCATCAATTTGTCATCATGTAAATAGATACCACTTGGATACCAGGCAGTTGGAATTAACCCCTTCACTTCTCCTTTTTGCAGATCAATGACTGCTACGTCGTTATTTCCACCGTTGGTAACGTATAAAGTTTTGCCATCCTCGCTTATTGTTAGAGCATTAGGCTGGCTTCCCGCAGGAGCATTTTTATATGGGCTAAGCGAAATGGTTTTAATTTCTTTTTGTTGTTTCGTGTCGATGATTGAAACGGAATCGCTGTCGGAATTGGATACATAGATCATGCCGTTCACCGCATTTTCAATAATCGCATTCGGATGCAGCCCTACTGGAATGGTGCTTTTGATCGTCAGCGTATTTGGATCGACCACACTGATGCTACTTTCACCCCAGTTGCTGACATAAAGGGATTTCCCATCATTGCTCATTACAGCTGCATACGGATGTTTCCCAACAGCGGTTGTTTTTACAATTTGATTTGTGGCAAGGTCAATTTTTGAAACGGAATGATTTAAATTATTCGCAACAAAGAGCGACTTTCCATCCCTTGAAACGGAAATTCCAGCAGGATAAAAGTTTGTTTTGCTGCTATCTTTAAGCATAATTGGAGATTGTTCAGTTAACGTTCCATTTTCAAATCCATAGACACGGATCTTGTTATTCCCTCCTGCTGAGGCATAGACGGTTTTTCCATCGCTGCTAAATGCGACCCCAAAATAGAGGGATTCAGGCGATTTGTATGGAAGAGTCTGTACGACCTTCTGGGTGCTAACATCAACCACTTGAAGAGATTGTTCCCCTTGTCCATCGTTGGAAACAATAAGATAACGGTGATCCGGGCTTAATACACCACCCATTGGGAAATCACCAAGCGTCACTTGTTGACCAGAAGGAGTAACGGGCCACCCATGAGAGGTAACTGCCGTTCCATCTGCCTTAGGTCCAACAAATTGTGTGTAACCTGCATAGGCTGACGTTGAACCAAGAAGCAAAGTAGCCAGCGATGCTGCCAGTATCTTTTTGCGTTTCATAAAAACATCTCCTTATTAATATGTAGTCCTACATGCTCCATCCTACTCCCGCTTTATTAATTAGAAGTTAAGCAGAGTTAAAGAAATATAAAGAAAAATAGGAAAATTTTAGGATTGTTTTTCTCGCTTAGTAGTTTTAACTCAGTTGACATTTGTCTATATGCCCAGAAAAAATAAGTAAAAAAAACAAGGTGCCTAAAAGTTTAGGTCACCCTGTTAGCTGCTCTTTTTAATCCAGTAGAAATTTCGTTTTTACATACGAGTTTCCCAGTTAGAGCATGATTTATTGTAAATTCTGATTGGTTACTTTTTTATTATTTCCCTTATTTTCCTGATTCTTGATCAGTTCCGCTGTCTGGGGAACCAGTATCGCCTGAATCTTGATTTTGCTCTGTATCCGCATCTGTCTTTGTATTGCTACAACCTGAGGCAACTCCTACCAACATGAAAGACGCCATTAACACTAACATCCAATTTTTTAGATCCTTCATTTTTTCTTCCTCCTTGATTGTTTCAAATTTTAGTACAATCTCATGATATAAAAATCTGTGAGAAAAAGAAGAAGAATCACTCATTCTTTACATTTATTAACAGATTATTTACAATTTTCATAATATTTTAGCGAAATATTAAGCTAAATTAGTCCATTTCGCCCTTTCTTTATTTCATTCCATCCATTGTTCCTATAATGACATACACCAGCGTTAACCTATTTCACTGTTTTTACAAAATTGACAATAAATTTACATTTTATAAATACAGACTTAATAAACAATCGATATGATATCAATAGTAATAATCAATTCCACAGAAGGAGTTGTGAAAATGTTAGAGATGTTCATTAGATTAGTTATTTTGACTACCTATTGCACTCTTCATTGTCCTTAAGCTCTTTATTCGAATAAACAAGAAAAAGCATCTGCAATGCAAATTGCAGATGCTTTTTTGAATTATCAAATTCTATTGCTTAAAACTTAGGTAACTGTCTAGCTCCAGCACCCAGCGACTAGTATTCTTCGCTCTCCGCCCTACGATAAGTCAACATCGAATCGCTATCGCTCTCCGTGTTTCCTTTATCTCAGTTGGAGCGCTCCAGTCCTGTCGGCGCTAAACAGTCCGCGTGTACTATTTACAGATGCGTCAGTTGGTCGTAAATGGTGGATATCCGTTCCAGGTCCAACGCTTGCCCTTGAACTCTACCAGCAGTTGATGTGTACATTAAAGCATCGCCATCTGGGTCAGCAAAATAGCTGCTTAAATTCACTGAAACTGGTGTGCCGACTTGAACTGAAACATTTGGCAAGGCTTTAGAAACTACCGGCGCATGATTCACTTTTGGTGGTGATACGATTGGAGAAGGAAGAACCACTCCGCTCGCATTTGTGAATTTAATGGCAGATGTATCGACGCCGTCTTTCACTGTCCATTCTTGAACCTGCTCGACTCCTCTAATTTGACTGATATTCGCATTATCAATGACTACTTCTTTTACAACTAAGCCGCCAAGATCAATAACTGCACCTGGTGCGGTTGGGCTAAGAATGACCGTAGTAGTCTTTAAGCCTTCGCCAGAAAGCTTCGCGTAAGAACCTTTTATGACAATACCTTCTGTAATGATAGAGTTTGCACTTACAGTAATGTCAGCACCCACATTGTTTACCGTTAACTTCTTCGTTTTGAATCCGTTTAAGTTGTATACCTTTGTTGATTCTGGTGGTGTCACTGGTGGTAAGACTTCTGCAGCCTTTAATTGCGTTTGAATAATCAATGGGTCATGGTCACTTGCACGGCCATGCTCTTCCATGAAGCCAGAGTTTATGTGCAAGATATCGACCGTTGTATTAGCTGCCATATTGTTGGACACTAAGATTTGGTCTAGTTCTTGTGCATTCCCTTGGTAAGAGTAATTATAACGCTCATTTTCAGGAACAAAGTCAACCATATTGGTCAATTCATTCCCTTTTGCTATTTCTAGCGTTTTCGTGAATTCAAAATCATTAAAATCTCCTAGTAAAACAACGTTTGCGTTTGCATCTTTTGCTTTTACATCTTTAACGAAGTTATTAACAATCGTCGCAATCTTATGACGTTGAACTTCACTGCTTAATACTGGCGGCTGAGTTTTCCCGAATAGCGGCGAATCGCCACCCTTAGAGTTGAAGTGGTTGGCTACCACGATCACACTTTGGCCTTGGAAATCAAATTGAGCAGCCAGTGGTTTACGGCTTGCATTAAACGCGGCGTTTGTTGGATCAATCCGTCCCGGGTTTAATGTCAGTTTCCCATTTTCAAAGCCGACTGCTTGTGTCGAAGTTCCTTTTGGTGCTCCTGCAGTTAAAGAAACGCGATCTTGATTGTAGAGGAAGGCGACACGAATGTTCCCGCCTGGTGCCCCGCCATCTTGATTATTGACTGGTGTGATCTCAGTATAAACATAGGTAGGTCCACCGAGAGCGACGACCTTGTCAATAATTTTTTGCGCACTTTGTGCACCATCTACCGAACCATTATCGGTTTCACCATTGTTATCTTGGACTTCATTTAAGCCGATAATGTCAGGATTTTTCATCTTTGTGACAATCGCATCGGCAATTTTTGTTACCTTTGCATCTGGAGTAGCGGTAGAGAAGTTCTCAACGTTATACGTTCCAATTGTTACCTTGTCTGTTGCTGGTGTAATTTTTGTAGCTGGACGAACGATTGGTGTTTCTGTTAACGTTGGAAGACTTGATTCTTGAGCCATCAATTTATAGTTGCTGTAACCGTAGTTCACAACACCCTTAATTGCTCCCCTAAAATAGTCGCCCATTTTTGCACGGTAGGATTTATTGGCTGTTGAGCCATTTCTTACATCAACCCCAATTCGGTCGGGATTCGTGTCAGTTGCTGTAATACGTAAACCGCCAGGATTCACGTTGGTTGGATATGTTCCAGGAACAACCCAAACTAATCCGTCTTTTTGCAGCGCAATAACTTTCCCGTCGTCTACTTGTGCATACATACCTTCAATGCTTTCCCAGAAATCAATTGCATCTTCCTCAGGATCAAAGGCTGCAAATTGGTCATTATCAATGATTTCTGTTGGAGCAATGCGATCTACATCAAGTTTGATTGGTGCTGGTACTGGAGCTGTTCCAATTTTAGTAATCGTTGCAGCTTCGATTTCTGTAATCGTTAAGTCAGTAGTTGTTTTCTCCGCGAAACCTTCGCCGTAGAATTCGGTTACTTTTCCTGATACTTTCACACGGTCACCAATGGATACACCATGTGCTGTTTTAAATACCAAGATCCCGTCTGATGTACTATTATCGCCGTCACCGACTAAGTCTTGGATGAAGAAGCGGCTTGTTCCATCAATATAAGTAACGACACCTTCTACATCCGATACTGTTTTACCGTTTAATAGCGAGTTGTGTGATTTGCCTTGGATATCATAGATATGAATTGGGCCATCTTGAATGATATAATTAAAGGTCGCAACCGCACTATTTGTCATTCCTTCTTTGACTGCCACAGCTTTAATCGTTGTTGCCTTACTAATAACAATTGGCTGTATAAACGCTGGACTAGTTGTGGTTGGTTCACTGCCATCAAGGGTATAGTGAATCGTTGCCCCAGCTGTACCTGTTGCTAAGGTAACTAATGTTCCTGTATTTACCAATCCGGCACCTGGAGTAGCAATAACAGCTTGTACGATGCTTGAATCTAGTAAAATATCGCCTTCGTTCCGTGGAATTAATTGATAGACACCATTAAATGCACTAAGAACCCCGGTAATCGCTTCATAAGTTGTACCTGTAGTTAACATGGTTGAACTTGGTGGACGAACTTGAAAGCTTGTTCCATCCACATCAGTTACTGTGTAGTTTCCACTAGAAAATGCCCCTACTGTTACATTTTTTACTGTTACTAGTTTTGCTTCTTTGCTTTCTTGTAACTGAACTGCAGTTAACACTTCTGCTGCAGGAACTGCTTCTTTCCCAGTAACAATAATATTTTCATGATTGGCTTCAATTTCAAGCAACGAAGAAAATTCCGTTAATTTACCAGATACAGTGATTTTATCGCCTGGTAGAATCGTTGTGCTATTAGTCGGTGTGTAAGCAACAATTCCAGCCGTAGCATCTTGGAAATAAATTGCTCTGCCTAGTACAGCGGTAACTACACCGCTAGTTTGAACGTTTGATTGTAACGCAGCTGTTCTAACTTCAGCAATGGTACTTGCTTGTAGAACTGTATAAGCAAACGTTGCGACATCACTGTTTTCTAAGTTGGCTTTTACAGCAATTGCTTTGATTGTCATGTCTGCACTAATATCTATTGGTGCTGTGTATTCAATGCTTGCTGCTGTTGGTGTAGTGCCATCAGTTGTGTAGTGAATTTTAGCGTCTGCTGTCGCTGTTGCTAAAGATACTTTTGTTCCAGCTGCCACTGCACCTGCAGCAGGTGAAGTTGTTACGTTGGCAACCTTTGTTTCTACTGGAGTAGACTCACCATCCATTGTGTGGCTGCCAAGGTTTGTAAACACATTAACACCCAAGCTATCCCATTCAGTTACTGGATCAAATGCGTCATTTGGGTTACTATCGCCAGCTGTAACGGAACTTTTGCGGACGATCGTTTGGTCCAATGTTTTGACAGTTGTTCCCCAAGCAGTACCAGGATCAATTCCTACTTGACCGATAACATCAATAATGGTCCCGTTATGTTTTAAAACAACCGCATCATCACCATTCCAGTTGATTATGGTTTTACCAGCATCTAATAAGTTTGCCTTTGCGATGATAGCCGCATCTGCATCACTACGAGAAATGACAAATGTTGATCCACTTGCAAGTGTTGCAGACGGATCTGAGGATAAAGACATTTTAAAAGTGGTTGTAGTCGCACCATTACTATAATTTTCAAGTGAATATTCACTTAATTTAACAGCAGCGCCTGTCCCATTGTAGAGCTCAAGTGCCTTGTTAAAGCTGGTGCCTTCAATGTATTCAGAGATAAATAGATCAGTGGCCTTAGTGGCTGCGGCGGCAGAGTTAATGGAAAAGTTTGGTAATACTATACTGATAAACATGATTGCCACAAGTATAATATTTAATTTCTTCTTATTTTTTCTAGACAAATCCTCGCACCTCCTGAATAAGTTCGGTGATTATTTGGATCTTTTTTAATAGTTGTAAATTCCTCCAGCAGTTTCACTGGAGGAATTTACCAATTAATTATCTTCAAAGATTGTGTCGCCTTCAACTGTTACAGTTGATAACTCAACATTAGTGCCACCTCTTAAGATAAGGTTGCCTTTTACTGTTGCGTATTCAAGTTTTGTAACATCTGTTACATCAACAATAACATTTCCAGTGTATATCTTCGGGCTGGCTTCTGTTCCGCTGAATGTTGCTGCTGGAACTACTTGTGGAGCTACGTTTACAATACGTCCTTCAACTTTTGCAGTAACCGTTTTATTTGGCTGTGCTTCAATAAAGTCTCTAAACATTTCCCAATCCACAAAGCCAGGCTCACTTACACGTCCCTCTCCGTAAGCTTTAGCAAACATTGAGAATCCGTCTCCACCTTTAGCAGTAAAAATGTTGGTTGCAACAAAATAGTTTTTAGTAAGGTCTAGAGCAGTATAGCTTCCATCTTGACTTTTCACTTCAATTGTTTGAACTTTTTGACCGACTGGTTTCGTGCTGTCATAAGTGAATTTCAACCCTGAAACTTGTAAGAATCCACCAAATGCAACTGGAGCATCCTTCACACTGTACTCAAGGGCAGCTTTAATTTCATCACCTTTTAAGTCCATGATTCCTAAAGCGTTACCGAATGGTAATACTTTAAATACATCTGCTAATGTAATGTTTCCAGCAGGAAGAGTTGTCCGAACTCCGCCACCATTTTGCAGGGCAATCAACGTGTTAGGATTGATTGTTTTTGCCTTTGCAAGCATACCGTCAGCAACAAAATTACCAAGGTTAGTTTCTATTGTACGTGCAAGAGGATTCCCACCCTCTAAAGTAACAGCTGCTGTACCGACGATAGTAGCTTTCTTCGCATCAATTGCTGGCTTATATTTTGTATTTAAGATGTTTGCTATAGCTGCATCTTCCGCGAACGTAGCAATGTCAAGAAGTTTGCCAGTTGTTTCAGGAACGATTACTTTACCTGCCGCATCAAATGTTACATCCAATGTTCCGAGGTACTTGTTGTATTCGTTGGCTGAAACGATAGCTGTTGGCTCAACGCCTGATGTATCAAAGAAAGGAGCATCAAGCTTAGTATGAGAGTGACCTCCAACAATGACGTCGATTCCTTCAACAGCCCCAGCTAATACTTTGTCATTGTCCCATACTGGTGAGTCATCAAAACCAATGTGTGTTAAAGCAATAATTTTGTTAACGCCTTGTGCTTTTAGGGCATAAACAGATTTTTGTGCCTCTTGGATATAATCTTCGAAAGTAACACCTGCTCCTGGACTAGATATAGTTGGAGTCTCAGCTGTTGTTAAACCAAAAATACCGATTTTTTCACCATTTACAACTTTGATTATGGCGTTGTAAATTTCGCCGCCCAATGGTCTAGCAGTTGTTACATCGTTATGGAAACTGGATTGTAAATTTGCATCATTTGTAAAGTTTACGTTTGAACTTACAAACGGGAAATCTGCTTCTTTTACAAAGTTTGATAATACTTTGGTACCCATATCGAACTCATGGTTACCAAATGTCATTGCATCATAACCTGCTAGTTCCATAAACTCTAAATCTGCTAATCCTTTATACTCATTAAAATACAATGTTCCAGAGAACACGTCTCCAGCATCAAGTAATAATGCTGCAGGTTTTGTGGCACGGACCGACTTAATCGCAGTCATTTTTTTCGCCACATTATCAAGGTTTGCATGGGTGTCATTTGTGTGCATTAAATTCAAAGTGAATTTTGGTTCTGCGATTGTGATCCGTCCTTCAACTTGAGCATTAACCGTTTTGTTTGGCTGCGCTTCAATATAGTCTCTGAACATTTCCCAATCCACAAATCCTGGCACACTTACACGGCCTTCTGCGTAAGCTTTAGCAAACACTGTGTAACCGTTGCTGCCTTTAGAAGTAAAGATGTTTGTAGCAACAGAATAGTTCTTAGTAAGGTCTAGTGCTGTGTATGTACCATCTTGACCTTTTACTTCAATGGTTTGAACTTTTCCACCGACTGGTTTAGTAGGGTCGTAAGAGAATTTCAACCCTGAAACTTGCAAGAACTCGCTAAATGCAGCTGGTGCATCCTTCACACTGTACTCAAGAGCTGCTTTGATTTCTTCACCTTTTAAGTCCATGATTCCTAATGTGTTTCCGAATGGTAATACTTTAAATACATCAGCTAATGTAATGTTTCCTGCACGAAGAGTTTTCCGAACTCCGCCGCCATTTTGAAAGGCAATAACAGTTTTAGGGTTGATTGTTTTTGCTTTTGCAAGCATACCGTCAGCAATGAAGTTACCTAGGTTTGTTTCCCCAGTACGTGCAGGATTTCCACCTACTAAATCAACTGCTGCTGTACCAACTACAGTAGCTTTAGCTTTCTTCGCATCAATTGCTGGCTTATATTTTGTGTTTAAGATGCTTGCTACAGCTTTATTCAACCCGTTTACAGACAATGCTTTGTCCAAGTTCGCAGCTGTTCCTGAGGTAACTACTAGATTACCCTTACTGAAATCCCACTTCGTCAATGATACAGGCTCTGCAGCCGCGCTTACACCAGACGGTAACACAATCGCTAACAGCAAAATAGCAGTCAATGCTAAGCTAAGCCACTTTTTCGACCTGTTTACTAATTTAGTCACAGATAAATTCCCTCCAAATTTAGATTACTAATCTTTGAAAATCACGAGCAAACTACTAAGCTGTACAACTCCTACAGCTCCTGACTCTCCCTCACTTTCCAATAGTAAATATTTTACTACTATTATTTTATATTCAAATTTGTCGTAATTCTATATATTTCTATAATCTACAAAATTTTACATAAAATTAACAAAAAGGAACCCAAATTGTTGCTGAATCTGCCTAATGCAAATACCTAGCATTACTGACTCTTCCACAAATTTCACCAAGTTAAAGTGGAAAGCGGTATAATTTTTAAAGCAGATTCTTAAGAAAAATCGAGCAAATATAAACCAGTTATTAGATAGTCCTATATAACTAGTTACCTTCTTCAATGGTTCATTTGCTCAGGCTAATTGTCAAAAAAAAAATGAATAATCATTCCACTTTCATTTGAGTTAAAAAGCTTCCTCCTATAAAATCAATAATATGAAATACAAATCAGGAGGCACCCGATGAAATTAAGTAATGAAGAACTCGAAATTTTAAGACTCATCGAAGAAAATCACAAAATCTCAGAAGAAACAATCGCCCTAATGGTGATGAGCAGCGAAGAAACCGTAAGAAACACCATTAAAAAATTAGAAGAAGAAAAAGTAATTGTCAGTTACCCGGCCTTAATCGATTGGAGCAAAGTCGAGGGGCAGGAGAATATCATTGCGATGATCGATGTTAAAGTAACACCGAAGCGCGGAGTTGGATTCGATGAGGTCGCCGAAAGAATTTATCGTTTTCCAGAGGTAACATCTCTTTACCTCATGAGTGGTGCCTACGATTTATCGATCACCATTGAAGGTCAAACCATGAATCAAATCGCGTCCTTTGTATCGGAAAAACTATCAACGATTGATAATGTCATTTCAACCACAACCCATTTCATGCTAAAAAAATACAAACATGATGGGGTGATTTTTGGCGGCGGCGATGAGAAAGACAGGAGAATGGTGATTACACCATGAGAAAAGATTACTCCCACTATATATCTGAAACTGCTAGAGAATTACAGCCATCTGGGATCAGAAAATTCTTCGATTTAGCTGCCGGTATGAAAGACGTGATTTCTTTAGGTGTTGGCGAACCAGACTTCATTACGCCTTGGAACATTAGAGAGGCCGCCATTTTATCGCTGGAACAAGGCAATACGGCATATACCGCGAATCCTGGCTTACTAGAATTACGGCAGGAGATCTCTAATTATCTTGGAACAAGATTTGCAGTCAATTATGATCCAACAAACCAAATTATCGTCACTGTCGGAGCAAGCCAGGCAATCGACCTAGCCTTTCGCGCCATTCTAAACCAGGGTGATGAGGTACTGATTGTTGAACCAGCGTTTGTTTCTTATGCTCCCTTGGTTTCGATTGCCGGCGGGACACCAATCGCCATTTCTACCTCTCCTGCAAATGGGTTTAAATTAACACCCAAGCAGTTAGAAGGGGCAATTACAGAAAAAACGAAAGCCATTTTGTTTTGCTCACCCAATAATCCAACGGGCAGTACCCTAAACAAAGAAGAACTGAAGGAAATTGCCGCAATTGTTGAAAAACATGATTTAATTGTTATTTCCGACGAGATCTATGCAGAATTAACCTATGAAGAAACGTATACAAGCTTTGCAACGATTGAAGGCATGTACGAGCGGACGATTTTAATCAACGGATTCTCAAAAGGCTTTGCGATGACCGGCTGGAGATTAGGCATGCTCGCTGCCCCTAAGGAATTTGTGGAGGTCATGTTGAAAATTTTTCAATATACGACGATGTGTGCTCCGACTATGCTCCAATACGGCGCTATTGAAGCACTAAGGAATACTTTTCATGAAGTAGAAGCAATGAAACGAAGCTATCGAATGAGACGGAACTATGTCGTCCATACCTTGAATAAAATCGGCTTGGACTGTCACACACCTGGGGGAGCCTTTTATGTCTTCCCTTCTATCAAAGCAACTGGCCTCAGTTCCGAACAATTCGCCGAAGAACTACTTATGAAGGAAAAAGTCGCAGTCGTGCCCGGCAATGTGTTTGGAGAAAGTGGAGAAGGTTATATTCGCTGCTCCTACGCAGCCTCCATGCCACAACTGCAAGAAGCTCTGAAAAGAATCCAGAGATTTATCGAGTCAAAGGGCATCTACGGCGAAAAACGAACAGAAGAAATAAAACTAAACCAATAGATCTCAAACTTAAAAGCCCAATTGCTGTATCGATCACATACAAGCAATTGGGCTTTTTTTCATGTTTTAAGTGGTGCCTGACACCGCTTTTTTTATGACAGACCTTCCAATCTATGCTAAAATACTCGAGGTAATGGGAAAAAAAGGGGTGAACTATTTGTGGTCCTTTTCAATCAATCTTTTTAATAGAAAGAAAAAGAATTCTCCTCCGAATCAAGAGTATATTCATAGTAACTACGATGTATTATTTGAGCGAATTAAGCTCGTTTCTTATATGTTAATCTCTACTTATCCTTGGTTTTTCATCGTTGACTTTTTCCTATTTAATAAACTGAGCAGTCCTACATTTAAATTCAATCTTTCAGCCATTCAAATCATTGGTCTTATCATCTCCCTTTTGTTTCTATTCATTTATCATTTTTATAAAAATATTTCCAAGGGGTTCGTTGTTACTAGTTATATCCTTTTATATTTATTAATCGGGGCAGCCTCTTCTATTAATAGTCAATTATTTACAGGAAATATATACTCTTATATCATTATTTTATTAGGAGTTGCCGTCTTCTTCCCAGTACAGCCAAGAAACGTATTGATCCTGTTTTTGGGTATACATATATTTTTCATTACAGGTTTATATCTTATCGAACCTGAGCACTTCTCATTTTTATCAAAGTTGATTAATTCAACTGGAACCGTCGTCATTTCTTTCATGATTGCCCTATCATTCTATTCATTTCGTAAAAATGATTTTTCAAACAAAATGAAACTAGAAGGAAATGAGGAAAATTTCAGGCGTCTTTTCAACCTGAATCCGAACCCGATCATCATTAAAAAGCTAGAGAATGATGAAATTTTGCTGATGAATAAACATGCCATTGAATACTACCAACTCCAAGGTAACGATATGACTCAAATAGACGGGAAATTCTTGTTTCAAAACATCGGAGAAAAACTCGACATCCTAAAGCGTCTGGAAGAGCAAAAAAGTATAAAAAACTTTTGCGTAGAGCAACAAATCACGCCTGATATCCGGAAATGGGTCATGTTGAGTTTAGAATTAATAGATTACTTGGATGAAGCTTGTATCCTGATCGGCGTCACTGACATCACCGACCTGAAAAAAAATGAGGAAGAACTTTTTAAACACGCTTCATATGACATGCTTACTGGAGTGCTAAATCGAAGAAGTGGGATGGAATTGCTTAGCAAGCAGATGAGCGGCGAGGCAGAATCTCAAGAATTCATTATCTGCTATATTGATATTAACGATTTGAAAATAACCAATGATCTTTTCGGTCACTCAACAGGTGATGACTTAATTAAGACTTGCTGCGACACGATTAACCAGCATATTACAAATGTGGATGTCTTATTCCGCCTAGGCGGGGATGAATTTATCATTGTCTTCTTCCAAAAGCAGATGAAGGACGCCCGGCAGCTGGTGAAAAACATTAAGCGCGGGTTCGATGATATTAATGTTACCAATCAGAAGCCTTATTCAATTTCTGCTTGTTACGGTTTTTATCACTATAAACCTGGAACCGAAATAACGCTTGAAAAAATTCTCGAAATGGCCGACCAGGAGATGTACAATGAAAAATTCGTTCACAAAAATAAATTCACGAGTCCAGCCCCTACCCCCGACTTGGAAAAGACATTTATTTGATCTTACCAAATTTTTTTACCAGAGAACCACCCGTTCGCTTTGCATATAAGGCACGGGATGGTTCTATTTTTTTGTCCATTGAAGTGCGTTTTGGTGTCAGGCACCATCATATCTGTTACAAAAATGGAACAAATTAAGAGGTAACTCTTGAATTTTCATCTAAAAACGAATAATATAATTGAGGTCTTATTAAAATGTTCGTATTTTGGAGGAACAGCTATGTTTAAATTAAAAGAAAATCATACCAATACAAAAACAGAACTGCTTGCAGGGATCACCACCTTTTTTACGATGGTCTATATTGTCGTAGTTAATCCGGTCATTCTTGCCGATGCAGGGGTTCCGTTTGGGCAAGTATTCACCGCAACCATCATAGCCGCAGTCGTCGCCACACTATGGATGGCGTTTTTTGCAAATTATCCAATCGCCATTGCCCCAGGAATGGGACTTAACGCCTACTTCGCCTATTCTGTTGTCGGCGGCCATCAGGGGATAACCTATCAAACTGCCTTTGCCGCTGTTTTTATTGCTGGTGTTATCTTTGTAATCTTATCGTTAACTCCCCTTAGGGAAAAATTAATTGACGCCATCCCGGAAAACCTTAAACACGGGATTACTGCAGGAATTGGCTTGTTTATTGCCTATATCGGCCTGCGTCTTACAAAAATCATTACAGCTCATCCGACGAATCTTGTCGGTCTCGGCGATCTTCATTCAGCTTCCGCCCTTTTAGCGCTAGCAGGACTGGCAATCACACTTGTATTAATGGCGCTTCGAGTCAACGGGGCAATATTTTTTGGAATGGTGATTACCGGGCTCATCGCTTTCTTTACGGGCCAGCTGGAATTCAGTAAAGGTTTTATGTCGCTGCCCACTCTGCCAGAGGGACTAATTATTGCTAATCCAGTGACAGCGCTGACTGACGTAATTCAGCATAGCCTTTATGCTGTTGTCTTCTCTTTCATTCTAGTGACCATTTTTGACACGACGGGTACGATGATTGGTGTCGCCAACCAAGCCGGTTTAATGAAAGGAGGCAAACTGCCGAGGGCCCGCGAAGCTTTACTTGCCGATTCGATTGGTACGGCAGTCGGGGCAATGTTTGGGACGAGCCCAACAACCGCCTATATTGAATCGTCGTCAGGTGTAGCAGCAGGAGGACGAACTGGTCTAACTTCCCTAACGGTTGCGATCCTGTTCATCCTGTCCGCCTTCTTTGGTCCACTGGTTAGTACGGTTTCCGGGATTTCTGCGATTACCGCACCGGCTTTAATTATTGTCGGCAGTCTAATGATGGGAAGCATTGCAAAAATCCGCTGGGACGAGCTGGATGAAGCCTTCCCTGCTTTTTTGACCGTCTTGAGCATGCCGCTCACATCAAGCATCGCAACAGGGATCGCGCTTGGTTTCATCAGCTACCCGCTTTTAAAGTTAGTTAAAGGGAAGTGGCGTGAAATCCATCCATTACTATACGTGTTCGCTGTCTTGTTCTTTATCCAACTTGCATTTTTACAACAATAATATAAAAAGAGTGTCAGGCACCAAATTGGTGCCTGACACTCTTTTTATGTTACCTATTTTTTAGGAAGATCAAGTGCTTGGTACGCTAATTGATACTTTCCGCCGTCTGCTACTTCTGAATGGTACAATGCCTTTAGGGCAGTATTTTTCTCAAGCCCATGTTCTACTTTCAACTCTTTTAAGCGTGTATGCAATTCTTTATTATCCTTAATTAGCTGCTGCATTTGTGATTTCAAATACTTCATAAGATGATTAACTCCTTTCAGAAACCAATTCCGTTCCCCAAGTATAGCATTAATCAACTTTATTTAAATAAATCATCCCATATTTATTTTCTCTGACCGTGTCCCTTTTGCCGACTTTTTTCAATATAGAGTGTAATAGGAGGTGGCGGTTTCGGTAGTTTAAGACCTCTCTTTCTTACCGAAAGACTGGTACAATTACATTTTCGGTAACTAAGAGAATCAACTGTTGGTGACATCCTGTAACAATTACTGTGACAAGCATCCGAACCTATTTGTCCATACTGACATAACATGTATATATAATCAATTTTTAGAAATGGAGAGGATGAAATGAAGCTTTATTTAGATCCAGGTCATGGTGGACAAGACCCAGGTGCCCAAGGTCATGGATTAGATGAAAAAGATTTGACGTTAGCTATCGCGCTCAAACTACGTTCCATTTTACAAAATGATTATGAAAACATTGAGGTAAAAATGAGCAGGAGCAGTGATACCACAAAAAGCTTAAGCCAGCGATCGAGTGAGGTCAATGCATGGGGCGCAGATTTTTTCTTAGCCATTCATATCAATTCCGGACCTAGTACCGCTCTGGGCTATGAAGACTTTATATACAGCGGCTTATCTGACACTTCTAAGACAGCCCAATATCAAGATATCATCCATACCGAAGTCATGAAAGTGAATCAACTGAAAGATCGCGGCCAGAAAAAGGCTAACTTCCATGTGTTACGTGAATCAAACATTCCAGCACTCCTAACTGAAAATGGATTTATCAGTAACGATCATGACGCCGCACTAATGAAACAATCTTCTTGGATCCAAAAAGTAGCACAAGGTCACGCGAACGGAGTTGCCAAAGCCTTTGGCCTAAAACGGAAACCAATCGATCCGCCGAAACCAGATTCCGGAACACTTTTCAAAGTAATTGCCGGTTCATTTAAATCAAAAGAAAATGCGGACGAGCGAGTAGACCAACTCAAGGCAAAAGGCATCGAATCATTCGTAGATACCACAAAAATAGCGGGCGAAACATGGTACCGAGTTCAAGCTGGAGCCTTTTCCAACCGGGAAAATGCCGAAGACCGCTTAGCTGAAGTTAAAAAAGCTGGAATCAACGATGCTTTCCTAGTTGCAGAATAAGCAGGCATTTAATGTGGTATTTATAGTGTCACAGTTATGGTGTTACATGTATGGTGTCAGGCACCACCCATGGACACTTGTCCACCAAAGGAGGACAAACATCCCGAATGATAATATCCTACTAAGGACCTCCTCATCATGAATGCTGGGAGGTCTTTTGTATGATTTTTCTTCTAACACTGTTCAGATAGAAGCCATTGGATTGGATTTGCCATAACATATATATGAACGTATTTTAAATGAAATGGAGGAGTAAGCATGAAGCTATATTTAGACCCTGGTCATGGCGGTGATGATCCCGGAGCCCAAGGGAATGGTCTGGATGAAAAAGATATTACCCTAGCTATTGCGCTTAAAATACGAAATACCATCCTAAAGGATTTTGAAAATGTTCAAGTTAAGATGAGTCGTACAAGCGATACCACCAAAAGCTTAGCGCAGCGCTCAAGCGAAGCCAACGCCTGGGACGCAGACTTTTTCCTGGCTATTCACATCAACTCTGCTGATAGTTCAGCCCAAGGATATGAGGATTTTATATACAATGGCGCCTCTAACTCAAGTAGAGCAGCCACAGTCCAAGATATCATTCATGCCGAAGTGATGAAAGTGAATCAGCTAAAAGACCGCGGGCAAAAAAAGGCCAATTTCTATGTAATAAGAGAAACAAATATGCCAGCAATCCTAACGGAAAACGGCTTTATCAGTAATAAATATGACGCCCAATTGATAAAAGATTCATCCTGGCAGCAAAAAGTAGCTCAAGGCCACGTCAATGGAATTGCCAAGGCCTTTGGTCTGAAACGCAAAGCAACGAAGGAAACACCGAAAACAATAACTACACCGAAAACACCCCAATCTAGTTTAACAACAGTTTACACAGTCTATGTTGGATCTTATAAATCCAAAGAAAATGCACAAGACAGGGTAGCTGAGCTGAAAAAGAAAAATATTATATCTTCAATTGTTACCACTAAAATATCTGGAGCAACCTGGTACCGAGTGAAAGCAGCAACCTATACGACCGACGCAAACGCAGAAAAACGTCTCAAAGAAATCGAAAAAGCAGGATATAAGGATGCCTTCATTATTATTGAAAAAGCCAGTGCAACGACTACTAAATCAGCTACTCAAAAACCAACTACGAGTACCAGTAACTCAGCTGCTCAAAAACCAACTACGAGCATCAGTAACTCAGCTGCTCAAAAACCAACCACAAGCACCAGTATAACCACAACAGCAAAACCAGCCACAACCACCACCAGCAAAGAAACGAATACTACAGGCGGCACGAAAAAGAAAACGAACCCAAGTCCGGCTCCAGCCAACAGTACAAAAGAACTCCCCATCATCGCCGACCCCGGTCAATTTACTATTTTCGGTCCGACCTTCCTTACTCCGAAACAGATGAATCTATTTGTGAAAAAGGTCAATCCTAACGCGCCGGAATTAGGTCAATTTTACCAAACGTTAGGGAAATATTACGGCATTAGAGGAGATGTCGCCTTTGCACAAGCCATCCACGAAACAGACTATTTTCGGTTTACCGGAGTCGTCAACCCTGAACAAAACAACTACTCAGGGATAGGAGCAACTGGTGGAGATACTCGCGGAGCAAGCTTTGAAAATCAAGAAGAAGGTGTCCTTGCACAACTTCAACACTTGTATGCGTATGCAACAGCGAAGCCACTACCAGATCAATATCCATTGGTTGATCCCCGTTTTCATCTAGTCGATAGAGGATCTGCTCCAACATGGACCGCTTTAAACGGAAAATGGGCTGTTCCTGGTACAACATACGGGCAATCCATTCTAAATCTCTATGAAAAAATGATCCATTCCGGATAATTAATGGCTAGAGAAGCAGCAACTCCAGCATCTTCCCAGATTGTCTTCCCCATTTTCAATGACATACTTGGATGACTTCCCCAAACGAAAGACCTCTTTTATTTTTAGAAGAGGTCTTTTCCTTTGTCAGATAGTTAATTCCGCCCCCTCGATTCGGTATATTACCGAAAAAATGAGACCACAATGATATAAAAAGGGAGGTCTCACCATGCGCGGAATATATATTTTATTATGGGCAGCTGCAATCTTGATTTTGACCTGTACCGCCGATTTTTCTGAATTAATGGCATCTGGCAAAGTCCGCTTTGAGTGGGCCGGTCATCCGAACTTTTCTGAGTTGCTATTCCCCTTACCGCTCGAGCTCAGCCGCGGCTTCCTGCTTCAAAAATGTGGGCATGCCTTTGCCTTTCTCATTCTAACAATTTTACTGCAAACTAAATTCCATTCAAAAGCATTCATTCTAATTCTAGCAATTGCCTTTGCTTTGCTAACTGAAATCCTCCAATTATATTTTACTCGTGATGGAAGAATGTTTGATATCGGATTCGATCTAATCGGTATTCTTTTTGCATCAGGGACACGGAGTCTACTCACGGTGCACCAGTCCAGGCAAACCGGGTTATAATGGAAGTTATTTATGTTAAAAAAGGCGAAAACCAATTAGTTGGTTAACACCCTTGTTAAAAATTTAAATTCATAGCCTTTATAAAAGGGAAGTTCCAAAATGATCAACCCTCAATTTTGATAATCGGTTTACTTTTAGGATCTAACCATTTAATTACCTTCAATAGATCATTTTCAGAGATAGCCGTGCATCCCAATGTATAACGAGTGTTAATTATAAACTAACATTAACACAGTATTTATTATGATTTAAACAGAAAAAAGCAGCCCTCACTAAAGTGAGGGCCGTATCACAAAACAATTATTCTATCAAAATGGCACTTTTTTATAGTATCTCCTGGTTGTCAGCGGGTGGTCCCTTTGTTGTTCCAAATGACAGCTGACTCTCTCAAGGAAAGCCGCGCAGACAATCGGTGAGACAAGACTTCTTAACCCTTCAGAAATACCAGCTAATTCATAATCCTTTGTATCAAAAACCGTTAATTCCTTCGTGTAATGCTCAGCAAAGCGCTCGACTCTCTCTGTGAGCGGACGGGATTTATCCTCCCCTTTTAGTAGAATAACACTCGTATTTTCCTCCACTAATTCCAATGTACCGTGGAAGAAATCGGACGCATGTACCGGCCGTGTTTTAATCCATTGCATTTCTTCTAAAATACACATGCCATAATAATAGGTTTGACCCCAATCGATACCTGTCCCCGTAAGGATATGGTATGGGGTCTCCTTATGTTTTCGGGCAAACTCGGCAGCCCTAGGTTCAACTACTTCCTTTACTTTTAGAAGTGCACTTGGTAAATGCATCATTTCCTCGACAAATTGTTGATATTGCGGGAATTCATTTCGCTTGTACATCAAGCGGAACGCTAGTAAATAGGACTGGATATAAAACGATTCACAGGAGGTATCATCTGCCGCATAATTGACAAAGGTATAATCGGTTAAATTCGCTAGCGGTGTAGCAGCATGACCCACTAAGCTAATCGTTGTCGCACCTTTTTCCTTACAGAACGCCGCCGCCTCGACGGTTTCTTTGGTGGTTCCAGACAAAGAAGGCAAAATAACTAATGAATGTTCATCTAGATGTTGATGGTCCATCAACATTAATTCCGGAGCGATTTCCGTAAAAACGGGTAAAGTGGAATGAGTTTTTAAAATATATTCAGCCGGGTACATGAGAATGGCTGCTCCGCCAGTACCGACAAAGAATACATTTTTCAAACCTTTTTCCATCACCGAATCTATCGCCTGATCAAATTCATCCTTAAGAGACAGTGCTCCATTTTGGATGGCTAAATATCTTTTCACATCAAAGTTAAACAAACATCCCACCTCCTAATAGGCCATTTTACGGTAATATCTGCGAATCTCTAACGGATGATTTCTTTCCCTTTCAAGGTAAACGCTGATTCTGCCTGTTAGTGCCCAGTTAAGGCATACGGCAAAGTGCTTTCTGAATTCGTCACTAATCCCTTCCAATGGATAATCCTTTGTATCTAAAATGAACAATTCCTTTGTGATATTTTCTGCAAATCTTTCCACACGTTCCACCAATGGGCGAGTTTCATCTTCGCCTTTAAATAGAATGACACTTGTGTCTTCCTCAACCAGCTCCAGCGTTCCGTGGAAGAATTCAGCAGCATGGATGGATTTGGACTTAATCCATTGCATTTCCTCTAAGATACACATGGCGTAGGAATATGTATTCCCCCAAAGGTTCCCCGCCCCAACCAGCATATGGTAATCTGTATTTTTGTGCTTAATAGCGAACTGCTCAGCACGGGCATCGAAATCCTCGAGTGCATGAACGATACCTTGTGGTAAAAGGGCAATTTCTTTGGCAAACTGATCATATTGCAGAAATTCATCATTGTTATGAATAAAACGGAAAGTAAGCAATTGCAAATGAATAAAGAACGTGTCAAAGGAATGCTTTTCATGACCAGTTGAGATGCAATAATCAACGGCTTCAGCCAATGGAGTGCCAAGTTCAGCCACTAAACCGATCGTTGTTGCCCCCTTGCTCTTACAGAACTCAGCAGCAGCGACGGTTTCTTTTGTTGTTCCAGTAACAGAAGCAAAGATACAAACCGAATCCTTTGTCAGGTGGCGATTATTCATTACAAGCAGTTCAGCTGCAATCTCAGCATGAACCTCCAGCGATGAATTGGACTTTAAGATATACTCATATGGATACATCATCGCAATCGTCCCACCAGAACCGATCAGGAAAATATTCTTAAAACCTTTAGCCGAAATTCCATCCACCACACGTTCAATCTCTTCTCTCTTCGCAAGCGCCTCTTGCCCAACTAGCTGTAAATATAAATCAGCATCAAATTTCAACATCCAACATTACCTCCAAATTTAAATTAGAATTTTTGGGACTACAAATTTATATAGAAACATTTGGTGCCTGACACCATTCATGGACATTTGTCCCCACGTCGCGAACAATAAGGGCCATCCCTCAACTGTCCACCCACAGCGGACAAATAGCCTAAGTGTCTTTCTTTGGTGCCTGACACCAACAATTTCATTAGTAAGGTACTTTCCACATGTATCTTCTGGTGGATAGTGGGTGGTTGCGGGCTTCGGCTAGTTCTTCGGCGTATTGGCGCAGGACTGCTTGTATTACGAGTGGGGCGATGTAGCCTTTGACGCTTTCGGCCACGCCTGTTAGGTCAAATTCCTTTGCATCAAGGACTACCACCCTTTCCCCATATTGTTGGGTGAATTCCAATGAACGTTCTTCTAATGGACGAGTCTCGTCTAAACCTAACAGCTGAATCACTGGAACGTCTTTATCCAAAACTTCAAATGGCCCATGGAAATACTCCCCGGCATGGAGGGCGTGCGAATGAATCCACTGCATTTCCATCAGCAGGCAAATCGAGAACCAATAGGCAATCCCATAATTGGCTCCGCTCGCCATGGTGTAAATCACTTTTTCATCCTTATAGGAATTAGCAAATTCCTTGGCCGAAGCTAAATACTTTGCTTTCTCCTGTGCAAGTATTGGGTCTAGGTTCTCTAAGGAGGCAACGACCTCTGAAAACCTTTCATTTCCTTCTTTGATAGCCAGAAGTCCAAAAACAAGCTCCAACATCACAGCCTGCGCCTCGTTTACAAACTTCGCTTCTTTCCCATCTTCATAAACAATGACATATTCAGATACTTGGGCAAGCGGTGATTCCGCATCAAAGGTTAGCGAAACAGTAATCGCACCTTTTTCCCGTGCGAAGCGGGCTGCCTCGACCGTCTCTGGCGTTTTTCCATAGTGCGAGCACGAAATCACCAACGATTTCTCATTGAGTTTCCGTGGGTTACGGTGCACAAACTCATTGGAACTATATAGGTCAGAATCAATGGTGTCACTTTCACGGTCTAACACGTATTTACTCGCATACATAAGGGAAGAAGAGCCCCCGCAACCTACGAAATAGACACGATCAATCGCCCGTTCTTTAAAAACTTCCAAAGCCTTTTGTACGTCAGCTAACATTTGTCATCCTCCTTTATTTATGGACTTTTACGGTTGAAATTTCTTTTTGCGTATATTGGAGCCTTTGATATGTACCAAAACAAATCAAGGCAAAGCCACAGATAAAAATACAAGAATACAGCAACACCAAGGACCCAAACCCATCGTATAGCAGCCCGCCCAGAAAAGGGCCGATGGTTCTGCCCACATTAGCTGCACCACTCACTAAACCTTGATACATACCTCTTCTATTGAGGGGTGCCAGTCGATCCGCAATCGCTGGCACGGCCGGAAAAATAAGAATTTCTCCGATTGTCATAATCACCATCGCCGTTACAAACCCGCCATACGACTGGCTGTGTGACAGAAGGGCGAAGGTTAACATAAAGAAGATCACACCGGATAGTAGCTGCCACTTCACCGGACGCTTCAGTCGGGCCATGAACCACTGGATCAAAGGCTGCCCTAACAAGATCAGTAAACCGTTGATTGTCCACAAAGCACTATATGCTGACAGCGGAAATCCTAACTGGTGCATATAGTTAGAAATACTCGTTTGCCATTGGATATACGTAACCCAACAAAACATAAACCCTAAACAAAGAATGAATAACGAATGGAAGCTTTGCTTCGTAGGACGCACTTCTTTTTTTGGCGTCAGGGCCGCATCCTCTTTTACAGTTGCTTCATAAACGGGTTCCCTCTCATCAAGAGCAAACCAAACAATGAAAATAAACAGGAGATAGGTTAACCCATTGACCCAGAAGACGTATCGAAACGAATACTGGGCCACGATTCCCCCTAAAGACGTACCTACCGCGACACCAAAGTTTAGAACAAGGTAAATAAGATTGAAGCTTTTTATGCCGCCTTCCTTCCACACCACCCCTGCAAGAGCATAGATGGGAGGAAAGATTGTACCTATACCTAATCCAAGTAGAACCATCGAAAGAATATAAATCGGCCATGATAGACCAATTGAGATAATGAAAATAAGACTCGCTGATGTTAGAACCGCTAGGAGTAGCGTTCGTTTCCCGCGGATGCGATCATACAAATAGCCGCCAAGAAAACTGCCAATGATTTCAGCTCCCGAATGAAGCATCAACACAAAACCTGCTTCAGATAAGGTTTTCCCCATCCCTTGCGTAATGTAAATCGTATGCAAGGGCCAAAGAAACGCCATCCCTGTTGAATTGACCAACATCGCCAGTAATAAAACTTTTAAACTCCTTGGATAACTCCTCCAAATAGACATAGGATAAAACTCCTTTTATCACTGAACTAGTCACCCGATTCGGAACAATTCCCTCCACTTTTACACAAGAAAGGGTGCAAGACTTCGTAACGATTTTTCAACCGCCTGATTTGGATCTATCAAGTATTGAGAAGAAGTAAACTCCAACGTAAGAGCGCGATTGTAATTGTGGTCACCTAAGGTTTTCATGTATTTTTCCAATGGCAGGCTGCCGTCTCCCCAAGCCAAGTGTCCACCCGGGTCCCCATCAATAAAGTGGATATGGACAAAATCCTCGCGTAATTCTTCAAAGTAGCTGGCTAGCGCTTCTCCTTCAACCGCAAGCGGAATGGTATCGACCATTCCCTTCAGAGCAGGTGAACGGATGGAATCGAGCATTTCTTTTAGATCAGGCAAAGTATTAATCAGATTGGACTCAATTTTTTGTAATGGCTCCAAGGCCAGAACGGTTCCTTGTTTCTCCGCATAGGCGGTAAGCTGCTCTAATGAATCTTGGGTCCGGCTCCAGGCTTCCCGTCTGCTTTCATTGCGGTACCCCCACCCGGCCGTTACTAATACCATCGGGGCTTCTAATTCAAGCGCGGCATCGATTGACTTTTTAAAGTAAGCCACACTTCTTTCACGAATCGCTGACTCCTTTGCCGCAAGATTAATAGGGTACATACACTGTTCAGGTGTAAAGCAAACGACCTCGAGGTCACGCCGGACAATCTCTTTCTTAATGGCGCGGATTGCAGTTAACGATAAATCCTCCACATATAGGTGCGGTGCGGTACCCCACAGTTCAATTTTTTCAAACTCATACTTCACCATCGCATCTAAAAAATAGTCCAGTGGATAGTGCAGGTAGTGAAAATTCATCCCAGTAATTTGTGACCGTTTGATTTTTCCCATCCAATCCCTCCAACGTAGAAAGTTCGTTAACATCCTAATTTTCACCAAAATAACCATTTGGTATATACCATTTAAACCAATCGTACAAAATCCAAGTAATATGAAAGCGAATAGGAAAGGCCAATCAACCTTCCTATTCTGTTCCATCACTTTTCAAAAAATCCATCCATTCAACACAGGAATGACTGGTAAGGAAGATTACCCTTTCACACTGCCAGCAGACAGTCCGCGAACAAATTGCTTTTGGAAAACGATATAAGCAATAATCATTGGCAGCGCTGAAATGGCCAATCCTGCCAATTGAATCCCAAAGTTTGTATTCAACTGGCTTCGCAAATTCATCAGCCCAACTGGAATGGTCCTCAGTGCTGAATCTTCTACAAATACTAACGCGAACATAAATTCATTCCAGACGTTCATCCCTGTTAATAAGGCACACGAGGCAATGATCGGTTTACCCATCGGAACAATAATATGCCAATACACCTGCCAAATATTACACCCATCAATAATGGCTGACTCCTCAAGCTCTTTAGAGATGGATAGAAAATAGGACCGCATTAAGAAAATCGCAAACGGCAATTGAAACGCAACATACGGAAGGATTAACGCCCAGTAGGTGTTGTAAAGTCCAACCGCCTGCAGCAATTTGTACAGTGGAATTAAGCTGACCTGCGGTGCCAGCATCAAACCACTTAGGATAAGCAGCAGAAAAATGTTCTGCCCCTTAAACTGAAAACGGCTTAACCCAAAGGCCGCCATCGACCCAAGCAGTAACACCGATACGACGGAAGTGACTGTTATGAACACACTGTTTAGGAAAAATTGACCAATCCCTGCATCCCATGCTGCCTGATAATTTCCCCACAGCCATTCCTCTGGCAACGACCAGGTATTCAAGAAGAAATCTGCATTTGATTTTAATCCACTCAGGCCAAGCCAAATAATTGGATAGATGATCACCAATGAAAAGATCCCAAACCACACAAGAACAGCAGATTGGAAAATTCGATCCTTGACCTTCCTGACGGTAAGCTTTGTACTTCCTGTCCCGATTTCTTTCATTTCATTTGTTTTTACTACTGGCGGATTATTTTCCATCGCCCTTACGCCTCCTGTCCTGATTTGCCTATTTTCAGTTGAATTAAGGAGAGGGTTAGGGTTATGACAAAGATAATTGTCCCAATCGTGGATGCATAGCCCATTTCATCATTTCGGAATGCAGCCCGATAAAGCATCGTGCCTAAAACCTCGGTTGAACGGCCAGGTCCCCCATTGGTCATCACATACACCTCATCAAAAACCTTGAAGGCACCGATAACCGTAATCACCGTACCGACAAGAATCATTTCCTTCATTTGTGGCAAGGTGATATAAATGAACGTCTTTATCTTAGAAGCGCCATCAATCATTGACGCTTCATAATATTCAAAAGGAATTTTTTGCATGGCAAGCAAGAAAAGCATCGTCATATAACCGGTATACTGCCATTGTGAAACAGCTACAACCGCATAAATCGCCGTCTTACTGTCACCCAGCCAAGATAAGGCCCATTCTGATTGACCGATCGCTTTTAACACCCCGTTCACTAAACCAACTTCTGGATTATAAAGCAGCTGCCATAACAACCCAACAACAGCAATCGAAATAACGGAAGGGATAAAAAAGACGGTCCGGAAAAAGGGCTGAAATCTTCTAATCAATTTATCTTCTAAAACCGCGGCAATAATTAAGCCCAAACCTACCTGAAAAACTAACGAAATAACCGCGTATAGAGAATTATTTTTCAATGCAGTGAAAAAGATTGGATCCTTGAAAAGTCTGCCATAATACTCTAAGCCAACAAATACTCTTCCAGCCTCAAAGGAATTCCACCGAAACAAACTGTTATAAAGATTTAATACGATCGGTAAAAATACAAAAAACAGGATGAAAAGGAGCGCTGGCATAATAAATAGTATAGCGGTTCGACTGCTTCGAAATGTTTTTGTCATCCCCAACTCCTCCTAGGAGGGGGTAAGCATTTCCCTGCCTACCCTTTCTCAATAATTAAATGTATCGTGTCTTAACTTTGAAAACTGTCTAGCTGTGGCACTTTCGCTTTTCTTATTCCACTTCACTTTGCACTTGCTTAGCTACTTCCTGAACTTCATTGATAATTTGTTCTGGGGTTTTTGACCCGTCAAGCAACAGCTGGATATTGGATAAATACACATCTGCTACCTTGGCATGGACGTCTGTGTCGAGCCATTCGGCCATACCTTCCGCCTTCTTCATGTAATCCACACCTTCAGCTACTTCCTTCAGAGCCGTATCCGGGTTAGTGGCCCCATCAATCGGACTTGGCCAGCCAATTTGCTTCACAAGCTTCAAGGCATTTTCTTTACTTGTTAAGAACTTCAAGAATTTAATCGCTTCTTTCGGATGCTTGGTTTTCGAAGAAACGATAAATCCATCCGGTGCACCAGTAATGAAACTTTGACTGCCCTTCCCCTCTGCAATGGACGGCATAGGGAAGAAGCCCCAGTTTCCTTTCATATTATTCTCGACCGTTTGGAACTCTTCTAATTCCACATAGAAGATCGCTCCCTTACCAGCTGCAAATAATTGTTGTCCCATATCATGGGAACTAGAATTAACATTCTTCATAAAATAACCCTTTTTATTCAAATCTACTAACATTTGCATCGCCTTCACATAGCCAGGATCGGTGAACTCTCCTGATTTAGGATTATAGTCTTTCATTCTCACATCCTGTGCGACCATCTTTTGGTTTAGACCTGTTAAGTAATGGATCGCTGCCCATGGGCTTTGGTTTCCGAGAATGATCGGTGTTTCTCCGCCCTTTTTCAGGGTTTCCAACACTTGTAAAAATTCATCCCATGTAGTCGGTGCCTGCAGTTGATATTTATCAAAAATCTTCTTGTTGTAAACAAAGAATTTTCCATTGAAGCGAAGAGGAATGCCATAATTTTTTTCGTTGGATGTGAAAGGTTGAAGGGATGCCGGAATAAAACTGTCCTTCCAAGCGGTATCTTCATTTAAATATGGAGTCAAATCTAAGGCTGCATCAGCACGAACGAATTTTCTGGCAAATTCACCTGACCATGAAAACATAATGTCTGGAACTTCGTTACCGCCTAAAATAACACGGAGTTTGTCTTTAATCGGTTCATCTGCAACCGCTTCCATTTTAATCTTGATATCTGGATTTTCTTTTTCAAATGCTTTGACTACTTCTTCAAAATAAGGAGCGTATTCTGGCTGCGGCCACTTATGCAAAAATTTTAATACGACTTTCCCTGAATCCTCATTGGTAGAAGAAGAGCTAGAACATCCCGTCAGGACGAGCGCGAACACCAACAGTCCTGCTATTAAAACGTTTATTTTCCTTCTCATTTCATTAACCCCCTAATTTTTTTAAAAGATCAACCAGTTAAAATCCTTTCACCCCCTAACCTTTTATCCTTATTTCAATCCCTTTTAGGAGATTAAAAGGGAATCCCAAAACCAAATGCCCCATCAACCAGACATGTTTGTGCCGCAAATTTCGCCCCTTCTTCCAAACTATTTTTCAGGAGGACTGCTTCCTGCACATCAGGATTTGCCTTCTTTTCAGAAAGATAATGTAAGATAAAGGCGGTAAAAAAGGAATCTCCTGCTCCAAGCGTATCAACCGGTTGCACAAAATGCGGTTCTTGTCGGTAAAACGATTGGCCGTCATAGATCATCGAGCCGCGTGAACCCATCGTGCCCAAAACTAATTGACTCCCAAACGAATGGACACGCTTTAATAGATTCTTAACTTCCTCGTCGGCCAATTGCCCGCAACTTAGTAAACTGATATCAATATGCTGGCAATTTCTCTCGAGCAACGCATCGGTATAATCACTTGAAAAATCATAGGATACCAGGATTCCGGAATCTTTTAACTTTTGTAACTCTGAATCCATATCACTGTAGATGCTGCTATGGGCAATATCGAAGCTTTTAATATAGGCCAAGTCTTCTGCGCTTAGGATAACGGGATGATCGCTTTGAACACCGCCCCCATTCCCGCCAATAAACACTCGGTCACCATCCACTAAATCAACCGCGGCAAATCCATTCTCTCCCTCATGCTGGCGGCAATGAGAAATATCTATTTCCAAGCTTTTTAAGGTAGTAATAATATGCTCTGCAGCCCTATCGTTGCCGAACACTCCAAGATAGGCCGATTCAACCCCTAACTGCTTAGCGTAGACACTGAAATTCAAAGCATTTCCACCTGGATACATCGTTTTCTTATAAACATATTTATCAACCACATTATCGCCAATGCCGATTACCTTCATGAAAAAAACCTCCAATTACCACCAAATGGTATATACCATTTGGTTTATTTTTTAAGCTGAAATAATTTTCCTCATTTCAGCTTTAATTCCGAATAAAATTTGACAATGTCACTTCTTGTTAATGAACTAGAGAATTCAATTTCCTTTTCATTTTTATCAAAAGCAACGGATTCTTGTAAGATGCACGGACTCTCAGAACGTATTTTTAACAGCTTGCTCTCACCTTCATCCGACACGGTCACCTGCATGTACTCTTTTGCCATGACAAGGACAATTCCGTACTCTCTTTCTAAAATTTCATACAACGAATCATTTTCCGTAATAATTTCATCAAGCCTTGGGCAAAGCTTCTCTGGCAGGAACGATTCCTCAATCGAGATCGGTGTCTCATTAACAAGCCGAAGCCGTTTAATAGCAGTCATCACTTCCCCCGAGGGAAGCTTTAATTTTTGCGCTAAATGAGCGTGGGCTTCCATTTTACGAATGGACAGGATTTGTGTACTCGGAATCAATCCTTTACTCAACATGTTTTTGGTAAAACTGTTAAAGGTAACAAAATCCATCTCAATTTTACTTTGATTGATAAAGGTACCCGCTCCTACACGCCGTTCTACCACACCTTCCCTTTCCAGGATCGACAGGGTGTGTCTTGCGGTCATACGGCTAATTTGAAACTGCTCTGCCAATTCCCTTTCCGAAGGAAGTTTATCACCGTGCTTAAGTTTCCCACTATCAATCTCCTCAAGAATTTTATTCCTTAATTGTTTGTAAAATGGAGTTGCCTCTTCATCTCTTATCATTCTACTCATCTCTAATTTCTCCCATTTATGCAGATATTCAATACCATACATAAAGGATATAGTATTTCTACTTCTTTTGTAAATTTTTGTTTTACGGTGGTATATACCATTAAGAATAGAGTTAAGATAATCTTTTTGGAAGTTTGAAAATAGGTAATTTGTAAGCGCTTTAAATGTAATGTATCAGAATACTTAATTAATTTTAGGATAATCCATATCTTTAACCTTGTCAACCGAAGAAATTTCTACAAAATCAGCTATGAGAATACTAATTAAACGTTTGATTAGTTTCACCTTAAGCCTTATCAAGGCTAGGTTTCCCTCTCCAATTGCGCAAGTATATTGTCGAGGATTGTCCAGCTATTTCACCGAATATACCTAAGGCATGTCCCTTGAGCATTGAAATAGAGAGCATGAATCACCTCTCTTTGATCTAAATTACTGATTATAATCCCACATAATCCTCCACTCACCTTTTTCTTTTACTACAAAGACCTCTTGCTTTAAATCAAAATTTCCATATTTCCCTTTATAGGTTTGGGTGACAGGAACCTTGTATACATCTTTAAGCAAAGGTCCAGTTTTAGACATCTTCCACTTTTTCACTTCTTCCGGCTTGCCGATTGTGTGGGTGAAGGTTTCCACCCCAAAATGGTTCATAAACACATGGGCACGATCCTGGATGTAGTTTCCTTTAGTGAACTTTTCCTTCATAGCAGAATGAAATAGATTCCATGAATTCGCGAAATCACCGTCAGCTTCATACCTATAAAACTCGTCGACCATTTCCTTAGCCTGATTGCTAGGAGAAAAGAAAGCAA
Organism: Neobacillus sp. C211; assembly: GCF_051842875.1. Classification (NCBI taxonomy): domain Bacteria; kingdom Bacillati; phylum Bacillota; class Bacilli; order Caryophanales; family Bacillaceae; genus Neobacillus; species Neobacillus sp. C211. The sequence continues at coordinate 158,511 of NZ_JBPXRO010000007.1, read as the reverse complement.
ACTTCATTGCCAGAAAAATTGTTAAGCTACTAACAATCAAAACGATCCCAATAATCATACCTTTGGAAGGTCCATATTTTTTAGCCATAGTTATCTCCTTATGTTCCAAGCTTTATATAAAAATATGTCTCACCATGTCCAAATAGTATTTTGAATTGATTTGGATGTGTAAAATCTCCCCTGCTCCTTCCCTTAATAACTTCTGTTGAAATCGCTCAGCAGGGTGTCAGGCACCAGAATTATAAATTTTATTCATTAGACTAGATATATTAAAACCACCAATTCCCACTAATAACACCAAGCTTTCTTTTCTCCCACCTTTAATATTATAGTCACGAGAAAATTGGCAATGATAGTAAAGGAGGTGAAAAAAAGATGACAAACGACCCGAATCTTCGTGGAAATATGATCGATAACGAATGGAATAGTGAAGATGTTCAAAATGAAATCATGTTCAGCGGAATAATCGACGATGAATGGCTTGAAAACAGACGAACAGATGATGAAGACTATGACTATCAAGATGATGACCATAACGATTACGTATGGTAACCCAGCTCAAAAAGCCACGGAAAGGTTCCGTGGCTTTTTAACAAACTTAAAAACCGCTTACTGGCAATAAGTGACATTTACTGGCGGATAAGCTACTTTTACTGGCGGATATGCCTCTTTACTAGCGGATAAGAACATGTTACTGTCCAAGATGTATTAAAACTCCATAAGTCTCCTCTACATCAGATCGCAACCACAATACAAATAAGGCCGGAATCCCGGCATCATTTTTCTAACGATTATCCACTTTCTCCGGATAAAGATCATGGTTCATCAAACGGAAATTTGCCATCTCTTCGTACTTTGTTCCCGGCTTTCCATAGTTACACCATGGATCAATCGAAATCCCGCCGCGTGGAGTAAACTTTCCCCAAACTTCAATGTATCTTGGGTCAAGCAGCTTAATTAAATCATTCATGATGATATTCACACAATCCTCATGGAAATCTCCATGATTCCTGAAACTGAAAAGATATAACTTCAATGACTTACTCTCAACAATCTTTTGATCCGGTACATACGAAATATACATCGTCGCAAAATCCGGCTGGCGCGTCAACGGACATAAACTAGTAAACTCCGGGCAATTAAATTTTACAAAATAATCACGATCCGGATGAAGATTATCGACCGCCTCCAATACCTCTGGAGCATATTCAAATGAATAGGTAGTCCCTTGATTACCTAATAAAGTTAAATCCTTTAAACCTTCTTCATGGCTTCTGCCAGACATACAAAAACCCCCTTGTAATCTGTCCCGACACTTCACTAGAGTAGAGTTTCCCGCAGCAGCTCTATTTTTCAAACTAAAAGGATCCCACAAAAAAGCCACGTCCAGTATGGACATGGCTGATCGTCATGTATCCATAGTTTTTTATAGAGGGTATCAGCTATGAACCTCTCCCGCAAGTACGGGCATTCTCTTCTTCATATCATATAGAACACCACAACATTCGTCAATGGCAGATCAAGGCAATTTCACAACCTCTTTTTTTAAAAAGGAACCCATCATAGTGACTGAACAAAAGCTGTCCCTTGACCTCGCCTTCCCGTTTTTTTATTAGTCCTCTCGCCAAGGTGAATTTTTGCAGCGCTGGTGCCTGACACCATGTGATATAATAAAAAATATTTGCCCGACTTTCGGGTTTCGAAATTCTTATTTTATGAAAAAGTCCTGTTACAAGGCATAGGGGGATATGATGAAACAACAAGAAGTAGGATCACGATCGATTGGGCTGCCGCTGACCATTTCAATCATTGCCATCTCATTTTCGGCTATATTTGTCAAATGGTCAGACGCACCTGCCTCGATTTTGAGTATGTACCGGATGTGGTTTGCTAGTATCTTAATGGTTCCCATCGTCTGGAAAAAACGCAGTGAATTTAATAATATCATGAAAAAAGATTGGTTCTTTTTATTTTTTTCAGGCTTCTTTTTAGCCTTGCACTTTGTCCTTTGGTTCGGGTCCTTGAAATTAACAACCGTCGCAAGCTCGACCATCATCCTTGCCTTGCAGCCGATAGTCTCATTGCTTGGAGGCTTTCTCCTATTCAAGGAGCGAACCACCCTGTCCGCATTGATGACCATGGGTATTGCCATTATCGGAGCGATGATGATTGGCTGGGGGGATTTCGGTTTAAGTAAGGATGCAATCATGGGGGACCTGCTGTCGTTTTTCAGTGTCATCTCAGTAGTTGGCTACTTATTAATTGGTCAGACGATCGTCAAAAAGGTATCACATTGGCTTTATAGCTTTTGCGTATTTTTCTCTGCTTCGATTATTCTTACCATCTATAACCTCTCAACAGGAGTTTCCTTAACTGGATATCCTGCCAAGGAATGGGGCATCTTCTTGTTACTCGCCACCGTTCCAACGGTCAGTCATGTGATTAATAACTGGCTCTTAAACTACGTCAATGCGACAACGATCTCGATGAGTATTCTAGGTGAACCCGTCGGTGCCACCATTCTAGCGGTCCTCTTATTAAATGAACATCTCGTCAGCTGGCAAATTGTCGGCGGCCTGCTTGTCCTGCTCGGTGTCTTCTTCTTTTTAAGCCAGCAGCAAAAACCACTGCCACAAGCGGTAAAAGAAGGGACTTTTAATTAGCCATTAAGAGAACAATAGTACAGAAAAAAGGGGCTAAGATTAGTCCCTTTTTTGAATACATATAGCTGGTGATCAATCACATTGAAATGTTCATTTCATACCTTTTACCTCATTCTTTTTTAGAAAACTCTTAATTGATTCTACTGATAATCCAAGTTCTTTTGCTTCCAAAATTAGTACAAACCATTCATTATCGATAACCGCAACTTCACTTTCTGAAACATTCATATTCTTCCTCCTAAAATGCTCTCCGTTCTCAATTATCCATTTATCTATTAAATAGTCTCTACTGCTCAATATAAGCTATTATATCTAGTACTTTTATAACAGTGTGTTGGATTCTGTCGCATTTATAAAATTTTCCCAACTATTATCTGCTGAATTCATCTAAATTATTACAAATTACTACACTATCCTTCTTAGAAATTATGATAACCAAATCTTGAACATACGAAAAAGGGCGGCTTACAAAAGACATGTATATGCCTCTTGAAGCCGCCCCTTAGAAGAACTTATTTACCTGAGCTTCCTTTCGGGATCGTCGGTAGCCGTACCTCTAGTCGTATTTCCTGCGATCCACACTTTCAGCAGGTCAATTGAACCTTCTGCCTATCAACGATTTTCCCAATTTTCACAGCTTCCAAGTTGGGAAATCCGTTTCTTTTTGTTTTTCATACTCTTTCATTCTTGAGTAAGAGTTTGATAGTTTTGATAAAATGTATCCTTGAGGGCTTGGTGTTTTGACTTGTTTGCTTAACTCTTGAATTTTTATATTCGTAAACATGTTAGACACTTGAGCTAAATTTTCAATCGTGTCCATTAATTCAGGGTTATCATTGTAATTGCTTTTCGCGATATAGTAAATATAATCAAGTTTGTTCCTTATGTGCTTTAGCGTCTCGAGATCAAATTGTTCAGTCATTACATCACCCCTTATCTTAAAGCATATGGAACAAAAGGTGATTTGGAACAAAATCCAAAAATAAATTTTAGTGGCAAAAAAATAAAGGGTAGCAACTTAAATGGAAATCAATGAGATCCACATATCGGATGGCATTAAATGAGTTTGAACTTAAAATAGAAAAGCAGAAGTGGAACCCTAAGGTTAACTTCTGCTTTTTGATGTTAAGTTAAGCTGTGACTTTTGCTTTTTCGTGATCTGGACCTTTTACTGGGTTCGTAATCCTATCTGCAGTCATTGCTTTCGAACCATTCCCTTTAAGTTGGCATATAGTAAGTTATTAAAATGCAAAGGATGTTCATCTATGTCAGAATTTCCAGTTCCAGTGAAGATTGATACAGTCAGTGGCGGGATTGTTCAATTTGGTAATTCGTTGTTTATTTCTCCAAAAAGCGCCTCCAAGAGTTCACTTGGCTCAGGTGCTTCGAATTCAGGGGTTCATATCACGACTATTACAGGTCAAAGTACAACCACTTCAGTCAATGCGGATCTACTTGACCAACCCATCGTTCAGGATAACTAACCAGGTTTTTACGGGGATAGGCTGGGGGGTTCTAAAGTATCATGACCCGCAGAAATTCTAATCAAAGCAAAAAGACGACTCGGAAGCCCGAATCGTCTTTCTTTAAATAGAACCGTTAAGCACTTACTTTTGCTTTGTCGTGATCCGTTTCTATTTTGCCAGCTGCTTAACAACTGAGATCGTTTATTTCAGAATCTGGTGAGAAAATCCCACCGAGATATTCGGCGTGTTCGAGATATTGTTGCACAAAGTCTTTCAATGTCATCGGGATCCCCGTATCTTCTAACCAATAATCATAACTAATCGCTAAAGTCTTTTTGATCATGTCATTTTCTAGCCAGTTAGGGGCTAATTTATGCTCAAGACCGGCAAGGACATTAGCAATTTCTTGAATTGTGGTTATGTTTATCACCTTCTTCGAAAAAAGTTATATCTCCTTTTTCTAGTATATGTGATTATCGGCAAAAAAAATTCTAAAACCATTCCATTTCTTATAGTTCACAGTCGGTGTCACATTCCTTCTATTTCTCACCGAGTTCGATCGCTTAGACGTAAAATTATATAACTGAAACAGGTTGATCTATACCAAACAGGCTTGGAGTTTTCCTCCAAGCCTGTTTTTTCTATTCATTTATACTTTAATGCAATACTCTTGCTGCAGTTGTAAACTTAGCCGGATTATATGTAGAAATTTTCACAACATCACCCGTTTGCGGGGCATGTATATATTTCCCGCCTCCAATATATATGCCGACATGGTAGGCAGGGTTACCCCTAAATACCAAATCACCTTTCTGTACATCATCCGGAGAAATTCTGGTTCCTACATCTTGTTGGTCACGGGATACCCTTGGAAGACTAATACCAACATATCGGTACACATATTGAGTGAACCCTGAGCAGTCAAACCCGCTTGGAGATGACCCGCCCCAAACGTATGGAACACCCAAATATTGTTTAGCTGCTGCTATTAACGTATTTGCCTCGTCAGAGTTAGTTGCTTGAATTGTCGGCGAACTGGAAGCTGATGGGCTCTTTACCGAAGACTGTGGTGCCTGTTGTCTCGGCCTTTTTGGTGCTTCTTGCTGTACTTCTTCTGATGCTTGTTGCCGTACCTCTTCTTGTGCTTGTTGCTGTACCTCTTCTTGTGCTTGTTGCCGTACCTCTTCTTGTACTTGTTGCTGTGCCTCTTCTTGTGCTTGTTGCTGCGCCTTTTCTTGTGCTTGTTGCTGCGCCTTTTCTTGTGCTTGTTGCTGCGCCTTTTCTTGTGCTTCTTGCAGTGCCTTTTCTTGTGCTTCTTGGCGTGCTTTATCTTGTGCATTTTTTTGTATTTGTTGTTTAGCTAGTTCCGTTTGCTTTTGCTTTAAGGCGCTTTTTGAATTTGACAATACCTGGTTCAGTTCTACTTTATCAGCTTCAACCTGCTTCTGTTCTGAAGCTAATTCAGCCTGACTCTTTTTTAATTGGGTTAATTCATTTTCAAGCTTTTGCTCTGCGGCATTTAAGGTTTCTTCTTTTTTAGCTAGAGCCTGCATTATATCTGTATTACTTTCAAGAATTTGCATAACGGCAGTAGATCGAGTTAATAACTGTGAAAAATCTTTAGACGAAATGATAAATTCTGCGTAAGTGATAATGGACTGTTTCCCTTGTGCCTGCATGCTTCTTAGTCTGGAAGAATAGTAGTCTTTATTCGTTTCTAAGTCTTTTCTGGCTCTTTCAATTTCAGCCTTTGTGTCTTCCATTTGACCTTGTTGTGCTTTAATATCATCGTTTAATTGTTTGCTTTTTTCCATTCCTATAATGATGCGGTTGTCTAGTTGTTGTATCTTTGTTTCTAGCTCTTCAATTTGTCCTTCGGTCTCGTTGATTTGACCTTTTGTCTCATTGATTTGTCCTTGGGTAACAGGTCGACTTGCAAAAGTAGGGGTTGCTTGCACGATCGTAGTTAAAAGAGCAACCGATAGCGTATATATTAATGTTTTCCGTTTCAAACTATAATCACCTTTTCTAGAGAAAATTATTCCAATTCGTATAACTATAGTTTAAGTTTGTTTGAGAATAATAACAATGGAACTGAGACGAATGTAATAAATTTGTAATGTTATGTAGAATCTTCATGGAAAGCGTCGAATATAAAACCTAGTTTTCGTGAGTCTATGTTACCTTTCGTCTTTTTTCAATATATAAAGGAAAATGAGAGGATAAGAGAAGAGTGGCAAGGAAATGTCAAAAAAAACCTCGAAGAATACAGTCTTCGAGGTTAGTTCTGGATTTTTGAGGCAGGTACATCGCATATCCTTATTTAGACAAAAGTCTGTGTCGAATTATTTCGGCTGAATCGATACACTGCAATCAAGAAAAACGCAGCGGCAAAGGCGAATAGAATCATGAAATTTAAATACAACCCACTAAATTCATTTCCTTCCTGAAGCTTCGTTAACGTATCCAATGTCCAGCGCTGCGGCAGGAAATTAGCAATTTTCTGTAACGATTTCGGCATCACTTCCACCGGCCAGAAGCAGCCGGAAAGCATCACGGTCGGGGTGATAATTAAATTTTGTAAGGCGCCCGCGGCACTGCGGCTGTTTGAAAAAGAAACAATCACTAATGAAATCCCAACGGAAATCAATGAAAATAGCAGCATGACGAACGCCGCTGACCAAAAGGACATATTGATGCCAATACCAAAGATACTTTTCATAATCGTTAACGTGATCAGCACCTGTATCGTCATCACAATCATGTTGACCATGACATTGGAGAAGATATACTTCCTGGCATTAATTGGTGTTGATAATAACCGAAAATAGGTGCGGTTTTCTTTTTCCAAAAGGATGATCTCGGACATATTGCCGGCCGACATCAGCATGATCATAATCAAGAAGCCAATCGTTTGGTTGGTCATAAACTTGTTTTTTGAAGAATCTTCTAAAGCATTTGTGGTCAGCTTATAATCTGTTTGCTGGTAATCCTGATACATCTGCTCAAAAGTCTGTTGATTACCTCCCGCAACATAACTGATCGTCGCAATATTATCGATATACTGATGTAAATAAGATTTCACGTATGCGGTAATTGCTGCACCCTTGATCGAGGTTAGTTGGATATGATCAGGCTCCCCAGCCAAGACACTGTCAGAATATCCTTTTTCAAAGGTAATAACACTATCTAGATCGCCAGACGAGATTTGATCTTGAACATCGGCCGCGTTAATCTTGGAGATTTCCACATTCTCTAATCTTTTTAAAAATTGAATTGTATCCGTAGTAATCTTGCTAGTGTCCTGATTAACAATTCCAACATGGAGGATTGTTTTTTGATCGCCGCCATAGACGAGCAGCGAGATAAAAATCCCGATTAACGGCATACATAGATACATAATAATGTTTTTCTTTTTTCGAAACGTCACACGTAACGTGTTCTGAATTAACCAGAGGATATCCTTCATTATAGCCCCTCCCGTCTTTGCAAAGAAATGATCGCCACGAGTAAAAATAAGAGCGCCCCGCCAAGATTGATTGTTAGTGCCGGAATAGCTGCCGCAAAGTCATTCGCATAAATAATCTTTGTCAGCGCTGTATTCATCCAGGTTAGCGGCGAAAGCTCGGTAATCAGCTTGAAAATGCCCGCCGGGTTTTCGATTTTAAAATAAGCTCCGCCAAAAAAGGACGATAACTGCACAAATAGCATGATGATCACTCTCGGACCTGCACTTGTTTTTGACAGGAAGCTGACGCCAATCCCCATGCTGACCGCAAAAACGACTTCTGTCAGCAGAACAAGGAATACCAATCCAAGATGTTCGCCCCAATTGGCTTTGAAAATGAGCTTGCTAAACAGGATGACGAGCAGGATACAGATGCTATTACTAACAAGACTCCCGAGCACTTTCCCGATGAAAATTTCACTTTTTCGTACGGGAGAAGCAATTAGGCGGTCCGCTGTCTTGCGAACTCTTTCGCTTATGATTAACGAGCTTGACGACATCGCGCCGTAAAGAACAATCATCGTTGTGATGACAATTGCATAATAATCCATCGATCCCGGCTGTTTATCGGGAAGCAGCGAGGTTTCCTTAATGAAATCTGCCGGCTTTTCACGCATGAAGGCACTTTCTAGCTTGTCCGGAGCCACCTTCATGACTTCAGAAGCAATATTGTATTGATCGACAAAGGAGGCGAGCATCCCTTGCAGAATATTTCCTTCAATACTGGTCCCATTATTGACATAGAGCTGAATCCCTTTATCGGTTACTTCTATATAACCATCATAGTTACCTTGCTTCACTTCTTTTTCTCCATCGCTATGTTCAGTTGCTTTTTTAAAATGAAGCCCTGATTTTTCGGCCTCAGTGATGAAGTGAGGAAAGTACTCACCCTGCGTTGTATCTTTATATAAGACATCGATATCATCGACGCGCAGACTGGCCGTAAACGTGTTCGACAGTGCCGTTCCAAGGACAAGCATTAACACAATTGGGAAAGCTAACATAAAAAACAAGGTTCGGGTGTCCCGGAAGTCTGTTTTAATACCCTTCCACGCGATATTGAGTATGTTCAAAGTGAGTCCCCCCTTATTGGTCACGGAGATTTCTACCCGTTAATGTTAAAAATACCGTTTCCAGGTTCGGTGCTTTTTCTTGTAGGGAGCGGATTTCGATCTGGCTGCTCATAAAATGCTCAATGATCTTATTTAAGTTATTGACGCCCGTATCTGAGTTAATTTTAATTAAGTTTTCATCGACTGAAACAGCTTCGACCCCGTTTATATCTTTAATCGATTCCAGGTTCACCTTTTCAGTGGATTTAACCTCAATCCAGACATCCTTTGTATTGGTAATGATCGACTTCAGCTGCTCCTGCGTTCCTTCGGCAATGATTTTTCCATGATCAATGATTGCAATCCGGGAACAGATTTCTTCGACTTCCTCCATATAGTGGCTCGTGTAAATAATCGTGCAGCCCATTTCATTCAGCCTTTTTACTGATGTAAGGATATAGTTACGGGACTGCGGATCAATCCCTACCGTGGGTTCATCCATGATGATCAACTTTGGACGATGGGCAATCGCACAAGCAATATTTAAGCGGCGCTTCATGCCGCCGGAAAAACTTTTCGGATAGCTTTTATGTTTATCCTGAAGACCGACGAAATCAAGGGCCTCCTCGACTCGTTCATTTAATTCGGCCCCACGCAGACCGTAAAGTCCAGCAAAGAATTTTACATTTTCATAAGCCGTCATATCCTCATAGATCGCCAAATCCTGAGGCACCATGCCAATATTCATTTTCGCAAATCGGCTGTATTTAGCACTATTTTTTCCGAGAATACCAATCGTTCCATCATTGCTGCGCAGCAGGCCGGCAATCATGTTAATCGTCGTACTTTTCCCGGCTCCATTGGCACCCAGAAAACCAAATATTTCTCCCTCTGCAACAGATAAACTCATATTATCAACTGCGATAAAGTCAGCGAATTTTTTCGTTAAGTTGTTAATTTCTAAAACGTTCATCCTCTCACCCCTAAATCGTTTGTCTATTTCCAGTATATAGAAAAAGAATGAACGCGCATAAGTGCAATCGTTCATTCTTTTCACATGAGAATATTCATATTGTGAGTGTGAGATTCTCATAAACCCAGTGGCAGGAGCGTAGTGACGGAAAAACCATCACTGCTGTCGACAATCATTTTTCCATGGACAGATGCCGTCCGCTCCTCCATTCCGATGATACCTAGGCCTTTTTTAATCGTTGCTGTTCCCGAACCATTATCCTTCACTTCAACTCTGATTATTTTGTTTAAAACCTTTAGATCTACGGAAACTTGTGTTGCATGTGAATACTTCATCGTATTCGTCAGCGACTCTGTGACATTTTCATGGATGATTTTCCATTGAATCGGCGCGATAATATCTAAATTGCCTTCATGGGTGAGGACGGTTTTTATCTGTTGTTTGGTGTTAAAATCATCGATTAGCAGCTTCAAGCGGTGAATCCCCACCTGTTCCGTGGGGGGCTTCATATTTTTTAGGGTCAGTCGGATGTTTTCGATCCCCTCTTTCGAAATGTTGATCGCATTTTGGAGGAGCTCGGTTGCTTTTTGTGGATCGGTCTCCATTAATCGTTTGGACGCTTCCATTTGAAAAAGCGCACCGGTCATCGAGTGGCCAATTTTATCATGAATCTCCTGTGAAATTCGGTTGCGTTCCTCTAATTTAAAGGTGTATTCGGACTGCCGTATGTATTCGGTATTTTCATTGATATTTTTCGTTAACTTCTGGAGTTTTTTTCGCATCGAATCGATTTGCGTTTCATTTTTTACCAGTCTATCGCCATAGATGGTCGTGACCGAAAAAATCATAAAAGAAAGACACGCCGCTAAACCGTACAGGGGCTGCAACGATTCATTCATATACAAGATAGGAAGCAAGGAAAGAACCATTAACGTTATTTTTTTATCAAAATAACCAGCGGCCAATTCCACAATCGATATAGGCAGGAGCAGGCTAAACAAGGGATCCACGATGAGATAGGCTCCTGTCGTAATAGCGATGGATACCATATGCAGAATCCTTTTGATGGTGTTATTTTTAAAAATATAAAGCGTAATATTGGCACAAAAATACACGAGAAAGGCGAGGACAACCCAGGAGATATGGCTGATATTCGTTTGTACTGAAAGGTAAGCAATATACACTAATAAAATCAGCTTCGTAAAAATGATCCAAAACTCCATCTTAGTCTACTTTTCCCGTCAGATAGTAAATCGCAATTTGAGTTCGGTGCTCAAGTTCGGTCTTGCCTAAAATAGACGTGATGTAATTGGCTACCGTCCCCTCAGAGATAAATAATTCCTTGGAGATTGCTTTATTGGAATACCCCTTCGCAATCAAGGACATGATCTCTCGTTCACGTTCGGTAAACCCTGTGAGATCGATTTTTGTTTCAGGTTCTTTATTAGACGCCGACAAATTGGACTTTATTTTTTCAAGAATAACATCCTGAAGAATGCTGTTTCCATGGAAAACACTCTTCATCGCATCACGGATTTGTTCGGGGGCATTGTTTTTTAATAGATAGCCCTTGGCCCCATTTTTGATGGCATCGAGGATGTATTCATCATCATCAAATGTCGTTAATATGATTGGCTTGGTGTTCGTTGTTTCAGTAATCAGCTTCGTGGCTTCCACCCCGTTCATATTAGGCATGCGAACATCGAGCAGGGCGATGTCGACTTCATGCTTTTGACAGTAATCGACCGCCTCTTTTCCATCACTGACGGTGTCCAGCACTTCAAATTCCCGGTAGGTAGATAGAATGATTTTCAGACCTTCTCGAATAAATGAGTTATCATCCGCAATTATGACTTTAATTTTCATAAGTTTAAGAGCCACTTCCTTATTTTTACTCTCTATACCTGCCATTATAGCAAGAAACCTGGAGGAGGATGCATATCAAATCAAATCGCGGATTTCATAAATGTGTTCATCCGCCCATTCATTGGACGTTTATCATGCATACAGTACAAAAGGTAACCATTTTCAAGGGTACCAAAAGGACGATTTGTTATTGACAAAAAAAGGAGATGTATTTGTAATGATGGGAGGACATTTTGGCGGTCACCAGGGGGGACATCATGGGGGGCACGACTTTGGGCATCACGATGGACACCATGGGGGCTATCACGACTTTGGGCATCATGATGGACACCATGGGGGCTATCACGACTTTGGGCATCATGATGGATACCATGGGGGCTATCACGGAGGCTATCATGGAGGGTACCACGGTGGGTATCACGGAGGCTACCCTGGCTATGGTGGTTATGGCGCTCCATTTGTAGGGGGAATGTTAGGCGGCCTCACGGGCGGGGCATTGTCATCTGGCGGAGGGTATCCATACCCAGTACCTGCCCCATACCCAGCACCCTATCCGGCACCTGTAACATATCCAACCAGCTATCCATATAGAGGGTATCCATATTAGTAGTTGAATAAGAGACTGATTTCAATGAAGTGGAACTGACACTAGGTAGATACCTTTTGAGCCAAAAAATAAAGCGTAGAAGGCCTCCTCAAAGGACTTTTACGCTTTTTCTCTATGAGAGAGTTACCATGATATTCTGCATGGTATCTAGTGCCTTTTCTTTCAAACTTAATCATTATGAATATATTGGATAAATATAATAAGTAATTAAGCAGATATTTTCTCTAGTAAACCCATTTGTAAGTTGATTAATTTATCAAGCTTTTCACTTAGTTTTACCGTCTCAACTGAAGTAAAACCTTTGGATAGCCCCACTGAAATCATTGTTTTTCTAAGATGTTCGATTTTGGTAAATAGATCGTCGTTAGTCATCATCAGAAACTCCTTATTTTAGAACTTGTACTAAGTGTACCAATTGAAAGCGAATACAATAAAATAGTTTTCATCATCAAATATCGACACTTTTTACTATCTTGATAATGTTTATGACATTTAATTTTATAGTGACACTCGGAATATGCCGAATACTGCATTCTGCCAAGGAAAAAAGTTCATTTTTTGGACACAAAGATACATAAAGTCAATAGGATGATGAATTTCAGAAACAGCATCCTGTTCTACAAGCACTAGAATGAATATTATTTTTGTATCTGAATACATAAATAAGAAGAGCGTAAAAAACTGTTTCTTCTATAATACTTATGGTGAAACGGAGGTTTTTAGATGAAAAGGTGGTTGACTGTTTTTTCTGCCAGTCTATTGCTGCTCCTGAGTGGGTGTTCTTATTTAAACACGGCGGCTGACACGCTTGATTATGTAAAGGAAGCCACAAGCTACGCAGCAACCCTAGACAAATTTGCCGCTGAAACTCCTCCACTTATCAAACAGTCGATAGACATCCAAGTAGCAGCAGATGAACTCACGGCACAACTCCAACAGATGAAAAATGAGATACAATCCTTTAATACTCTTGATGTCCCGGAAACAGTAAAGGGGTTTCATCAGGAAATTATTGAACAAAATAACCTCTTAACTCAACAAATTGACCTCTACCTAAAGGATCTCAAAGACGGCAAACTTAACCCATCAATCCTTGAAGACAGCAAACTACTTCAACCCATTCAAGAAATCACAACGATAATCGAGCAAATCCAAAAGCTCGGGGCGCAAGTGAACGAAACACTTGGTGCCTGACACTTAGAAAAGCGGAAGCGCCCGTTTAGCGGCGTATGGACTGGAGCGCTTTGACTGAGATAAAGGAAACACGAAGAGCGACAGCGATTCGATGTTGACTTATCGTAGGGAAAAGAGCGAAGTCCACTAGCCGCTGGGCGCTGGAGCTAGACAGTTTTTCAAAAACTTATATCTCCTTATATTAAAAAGACGAGATTTTTCCTCTCGTCTTTTTACATACTTTAACGCATGAAACTTATAACAGCGCGAGGGTCAGACCCCCTTTATTCTTGTCATACCGAGTGCATTATTTTCCCAGATGATTTTTTCTACAGACTCCCATTGATGTTCTTCACAACGAATCATGAGGACTATTTCTGAACTAATGTTTTTTGCTCCACCTTTACTTTTTTTCACAAGTAACAATTTTATCAAAAATCCTAGTAGTAAACCGCTCACCGCTCCAATAATTCCCCATATAATCGGACCCCATTTTAGTACATAGCCGTAAATGGCCCCAAGTAGCATGAAACAGGTTCCTAACATGGCGGCTGCATCAAAAAGACTCAACCCGTCCGCCCGATGAATCGTATCAAATAATTTTCGCGGTTCAGATCTTTTATCGAGAGGGGCCGCTAATAGCTTATCATTTGAAATTCCGTTTTGTTCCAAGGCTGTGATAGCTAACTCAATAAAAATGCTATTCTCGAAAGTGACAATGACAAACAATGGACAAACACTCACCTTCTACAAAGGGTAAAGGAAATCTTTACTTTGATATTTTTGCCGCAAATATTTGGACATTTCTTTTTCAAACAGTTTGTTGTTTTCAATCGTTAAAACATAAGAATCGTAAATGATGAAAAAATAAATAGACGGGAAATAAATGGTCCATTGCATATTTAGTTCATTTATAGCTTTTGTAAACTCTCCCACCATTGAGTAGTTAATCGCTTTGGGAATATGCCCCAAATAACATATGGCTACCGCATAAACAAATATAAAGAATCCTGTAATAACATGATGGAGATACAGATGACCTAAACCAGGAAATAAGGCTGACCAGATGAGAGCTATTGACGGTTTTCGTTTATCCAAGTAATTGACATCAAATGTTCCCATTTGCATGATCAAGACCTGAGCGTCCTCTCGGTCAGCTAATATATACTGCTTGTTTAAATCAACGGTTGTCCGATAACTATCCCAAATTCCAAACATATAAATAGCCAGATAGAGAATCAACCACCGATTATCCAATACGTCTTTTGCTTTTTCAAATTCACCCAATAAGGTATATAAAATTCCGAGGTTCACTTTTGCCCGATCATTAATAAATGTCTCCCAGAGAATGAGAATATACCCGGCCGCGTAACGATGCTGCATGATATGCCCAAATCCTGGATAGGAAAAGGAAAAAAAGGCTGAAATCCATGGGTTTTTTAAATGCAGCTGTCCTGTCGAAAATTGGGATAAATACGACCTTTGTCTTCGAAACGGAGGTATTTGATTCAATAGTAAGTTCTTCTCCTTTAAAATTGTACGTCTTCGATTATCGTTTGCAAATTATGGGATAAATATCCACGTCGGGTATAATTAGTCAATCAGCCACAATCCATGTAAAATAGTTTAAAGATAATGAAATGTAGAGGTGAATGGGTATGGTTTGGAAGATTAGTAGTTCCATTAAAGAACAGGTAGATCGCTTCGGGGTGATTATAGAAAAGGTCATTGTCCCGAATGGAGAGGAAAAGAACTTTTCCTATTTAGATTTTGCAAAGGGCGTATGTATCCTGCCGATCACTGCGGATAAAGAGATTATTTGTTTAAAACAATATCGACATGCGATAAAGAGTTGGCAATGGGAGCTTCCTGCCGGGATGATTGACAAAGAAAGTGATGCTCCACTAGAAACCGCCAAAAGAGAGCTTGAGGAGGAAACAGGCAATAAAGCAGAATATTGGCTGGATTTAGGAAGCTTTTATCCTTCTCCTGGTTCAACAAGCGAGGAAATCTATTTATTTGCAGCAACAGGCCTCATCGCTACAGAGCAACGATTGGAAAGCAGTGAACAAATTGAGTTACATAAGCAAACTATGGAAGAAGTAATGACTTTAATTATAAATGGGGAGTTCAAGCATGGTGCGGGCCTCGCCGCGATATTACGATATATGTTGATGACGGAGAATAATTGATGTAGGTTATGGATGGTTATAAGAGAACGATTTAGTCTTCGAAGAGCCATTTGTGTTACGTGGCCGTAATCTTTGATATTCCTTGGCTTCGGGCACGTAGAACCTTTCTACATTACTCCAAACCTCAATAAACTTTTTTATAAAGCATATAAATAAGAAGTAACACCAGTTGGTTGTTACTTCTTTCAATGTTATATTGTCTTTTCACCTTTTACCCCATTAATAGAGTAGCTGACGGATATTTCTGAGTTCAAGGAATGGGAGACGGAACAGTATTTGTCTTTCGATAATTGAATCGCCCGAATCACTTTATCTTCAGGCAATTCTCCTTCTATCGCATAATGAATGTTAATCGTTGTAAAGCGCTTAGGATGATCTTCGGCACGTTCGCCTTTAACATCCATATGAAAAGCGGATGGCTCGAGGCGCATTTTATTCAGGATAGAAATAATATCTATCCCTGTACAACCTGCCACTGCCTGTAGCAGCAGTTCCGTGGGTCTTGGTCCTGAATTCTCTCCTCCGACTTCTGGGGCTGCATCCATCGTAAATTCATGTCCGGAAGGAGTAACCCCAGTAAACGCCATTTTCTCTTTCCAATTAATTGTTAACTCCATACTCATTCCCCTTTCACTTTTAATATTCTTACCCATTCATCACTTCCTTATTTTAGATAATCGTTTAAATAATAGCATTTAACAGGTCTTCACTGTTTCCTCAAGGGTCGGTATTGCCGAAATGTTGTGCTATTAGATCCTTCAATATCTGTTTTTGTTTAAAAACAAAGCTCTAATCATATATATTCGATTAGAGCCCTATCTTAATTTCAAAAAGAAGTATTTAATTCCACACAGAATCTAACTTCCATGATTCAATACTATTTACAGAAACCTTGCCGCCCTTTGTAAAAAGGTTAAACTGCTTGCTAGTCTCCTCCGGGAAGATTCGATTAGTAATGACCTGCTCCCCATCGTTAACAAATAGCTCAATAGATGTAGTATCCATAAAAATCCGGAGATTCAAGGTGCCATCTTGCTTCATCACCAGTGGTGCTTTGCTAATTCCTTTTTCACCGCAGCCCGAGTGCTCCCGGTCCATGACTATCTCTTTATTTTCCAGATCGAGGAGAATTTCTGTTTTTTCTTTTCCATCCGCTGAACATCTTAATTGAATCCCAAATAAGGAAGCCTCTGTCTCGTTGAGGTTAATATCGAGACTGATCTCTGAAACGGATTCTTGTTGTTCATATACTGTCACTTTTTCTGTAACTTCAAGCGCATCTAGTTTCTGGTAGTCGAATCTTAATTCTGTAAGCTCTGAAACTGGCTTTTGCTTTAGAATATTTCCTTCCAATACAAGCTCTCTTGGAATCGTCATCGCCCCAGCCCAGCCGAACTCTTGAGAAGGCATTTTTGTTAACCATTTTTCCATCCAACCAATCATGATACGACGCCCATTTTCATCAACCAAAGTCTGAGGGGCATAGAAGTCAAACCCATAATCTAACGTCCTGCTCGTACTTTGAGTAAAAATGCCTTGGTCATAGTCCATATTACCAATCACGTAAAAAGGCTTTTCGTTTTGAGTCCCATACATTGGCGAAACAATTAAGGCATGCGTCTGGTTGATTGGAAAAAGATCTGGACACTCCCACATATCTCCTTGAGAGCCATCACTTTCTGCAGCTACTCCTTTATATGTCCAATCCTTTAAATCATCCGATACATAGAGTACTGCTTTCCCTTTTCCCTCTTTCTTCGTTCCTACAACCATGTACCATTTGCCATCATGCTGCCAAACTTTTGGATCGCGGAAATCATGTGTACCATCGACTGGGAAGTTATCTACAACAGGGTTTTGTCTATATTTTTCAAAAGATATTCCATCGTTACTTGTGGCAATATTTTGAACCTGTTGTGGCAGGTTGCCATCTACATGCCCCGTATAAATTAGCACCAACTCATCTCCGTCTACGACTGCACTTCCAGAGAAACAGCCATACCCAGTGACGTCACCAGAGTCGTAGGACTCTGATGGCGCCAAAGCAACCGGTAAGTGCTCCCAATGTAATAGGTCCTTACTTTTTGCATGTCCCCAGTGCATTGGCCCCCAGCTAGAAGCGTAGGGATAGAATTGATAGAATAGATGATATTCACCTTTATATTGCACTAATCCGTTCGGGTCATTAATCCAGCCAGTCGGTGCCATAAAGTGATAGTGTAATCTATATCGACTTTTTGCAATACTAGCTTTCTTGGCGTCAGTTTCTTGGTTTGCTCTTTCAAGAGCCTCTAAGTGTTTCGTATTTATACGATTCATAAATATCACCTATTTCCATTTAATATAAGCTGATATATAGATTGATAGAAACATTTATCCCGAATTTTATTAATCTTAATTCCATTTACCCTTAAGGCTTTCTTTTACACGTTGAGCATGCTCTTTATTTCCAATAGAAGATTCTCTTGTTTTGTTGTATTTAATTTCCATTTGTTTCTTCTTCTCTTTCACATAGAATGCTTCTCTTTCTTTTGCTGATTCAAATGCCTTTTGCTGCTCTTCATTTAGTTCTTTCTTAGCCTTTTGTTTCACAACTGGCATTTGGGCAACATGCGGTAATCTATCTTCCACTGGAAGGATATCAAGCTTTGGCGATGGTAACGTCTGATACCAATAAGCAGTTGACGACCAGTCATCTGACAAGTGATTTGCATGTCCATGCTCTATTGTAACCTTAATGCTTTCAGAGAAATGAATGGGATCTGCGATGTGGAATCTATAGGAAACCTGGTAACCGGGTTTGTCACTCTCATGAATAATCGATCCGTTATACAAGAATGCATTCTTTTGCATTCCCCATGCGTGTCCAAAGTAATCCTCAGTACCTGTTCCATCAATACTAGGTTCTTTTTCACCGTCGATGAAGATCATATCATCACCTTCACCCCACCAACTTCCCTGGAAGTGATTTACTGATAAGTTACAACCCACATAATGCCCCTTACCTTCTGTTTCTAAAATCACATAGTTATCTTCACCTGTTAGATTTGATACACTCTGGATAGCAGGGCTATTTACTTGAAGGTCATTTCCCCAGCCTTCACAAGGATTTTCACGATGCCAGTTCGCATGGAAGTAGACAGTATCTTTAGGCAACTCTTCTTTATATAGCTCATAATCGATATAGAAATACAGACCAAATGGTAATGAGTTTTCGTTCACGATTTCAATTTTTGCCTTTTTGTTAAATGGCATTGGGAAATAGCAGTTTAAGGCAGCGGGCGCACCAAACTTATTTGCTTCCTCTGGTTTAACAGAAACATTGAATGGTACGGATTGAAAATTACCTGGTAACGAATGTCCCACACAGAAAAAATCTCCAAATGGCGCCAAAACGCTTGGTGTATCTTGATCATCCCAAGTAATTTTAATCAATGCTTTTCTGTAATAAAATGGATCTTGTTCTTCCCACGTAACACCTAGCGCATTGTGGATTTCATTTACTGGTGCTACATTACTGCCTAAAACTGGATCCACGATACTTGGCCCCATAATTTTTCTGCAGAAAGATGTCATCCAAAAGTGTGTTAAGCAGCCAGGTCCTTCGATTTCTCCTAATACTACTGACTCGTTTGGTGGAATCAGCCAATAATCTTGGTTTCTTCCTGATTGGTCAGAACTTGAAACCCTTGATGATCTCACATCTGTATGTCTAGTTAAATTTTGCATAAGTCCGTTAGAAGTTTTCATAATAAAGTTGCCTCCATATCATTGTTTTTTTATCCTTTAACTGCTCCAGCAGTCATACCCTTAATAATGTGTTTTTGGAAAACTCCATAAAATACTAATTGTGGAATAATAAATAGTAAGCTTGCTGATACAATTCCACCGTAATCAATGTTGTATCTTCCTTTAAATTCCGATATCGCAAGCGGAATGGTCATATGGTCAGGATCACTAATAAGTGTGACTGCAAAAGGGAATTCATTCCAGATATAAAGAATATTAAAGATAAAGATCGTCATGACCACTGGCCTGATGACCGGGAAAACCACTTTTGTACACAATGTAAATAAGTTACAGCCATCAATTACTGCTGCTTCTTCAATTTCAGCCGGGAAATCTTTTAGAAAGCCGGTAAACAA
Organism: Neobacillus sp. C211; assembly: GCF_051842875.1. Classification (NCBI taxonomy): domain Bacteria; kingdom Bacillati; phylum Bacillota; class Bacilli; order Caryophanales; family Bacillaceae; genus Neobacillus; species Neobacillus sp. C211. The sequence continues at coordinate 138,866 of NZ_JBPXRO010000007.1, read as the reverse complement.
TAACGTATTAAATGAAATCGAAGTAGCAATATACGGTAAAATAAGTGATAGATACGTATTTTCAATCCCTAGCGAAATCGTAATTCGGTAGATTGGAAACAATAAGATAAACGGCGGGATGGCAAGCCCAATAATAAGAAAATAGTACAAGCCATTTTTTAATTTTTCACGTTTATATATTAATCTACTAATGGCATAAGAGCTCATAAAGGTAATGATCATTTCTAGGAATACCGATACAATGGCAATAATAAAGGTATTCTTATAAAGTAAGCCCATATCCAATGTTTCGAAAGCGCGCTTATAGTTATCGAAGTTTAGACTATCAGGTAACGAAAATGGATTTGTAAGGATCGTCTGGTTATCTTGAAAGGATAAGACAATCATCCAAATAAAAGGAACCATTACTAGTAATGTGACTGCATAAGTAAGGATGCTGGAAAGCTTATTCAATCTAGATTCTTTACGAGTCAATGATTCAATCGAAGTGTCTTGTGACACCGTTGGCTTCATTGGAGCAATATAGGTATCTTCTGACTTCATCCTTCTCACACCCCTTCCTTATTACTTAGTCTTTTACCTACTGTAAAGATTCCAAGGAAAACACCTGCAAATAGAATCGTCGCGAGTAATGATATTACTGCTATCGACATCCCATAACCATACTCCCCTGAAGTAAAGGTGGTACTGTACATAAACGTTACCAATACATCGGACAAGTGATTTGGTCCACCATTGGTTAATTGGAGTACGGTTTCAAAGATTTTAAAACAAAGGGTAATAACTAATATAGTGTTTAATTTAAACGTTTCATTAAGCAAAGGGATAGTAATGTTTACCAATTGCTTGAATTTACTTGCCCCGTCCATTTCAGCAGCTTCATAGAGCTCTGCTGGAATTAAAGTTAATCCCGCTAAAAATATCGTGGCAATATACCCTAAACTTTGCCAGCTTTGGACAATGGCAACTGAAAATGGAGTTAAGGTATCGCCGCCAATCCACTCAAAAGTAAGGGACTCCAGACCAATTTTCCCTAAAAAGGTATTCACCAAGCCAATTTGAGGATCTAAAATAAATACCCAAATTAACCCAACCATGATTGGCGCTATGATAGAAGGAGAATAGTTTATAGCTCGTAATGCACCTACACCCTTCATTTTCTTATTTAGTAATAGTGATAGCAAAAATGCACCGGGGATTAGAATAACTATGGTAACCAATAGGACGATAAAGGTATTCTTAAGCGCGATTATAAATATTGGATCATTGAATAATCGCTGATAGTTAGACAGTCCCACAAACTGGGGTACACCAATACCTGTAAAACTTGTAAAACTGTAATAGGTTGCAATTACTATTGGCATCATAATGTACATTAAATAGACTAGAATTGTTGGTAATAGCAGGATTATTTTGTTTTTATTATTACTAAACCATCGCATTTTTCCACCTACTTTATGAGTTGGCTAATGCAATAAACAAATCTATTACATTAGCCAATTACTGATAATTATTTAATTGCCGAAATTTTTTCATCCACAACTTTTGCCGCTTGCTCTGGGGTGTAAGTTCCATTAATTACACCATAAATACTGTCGTACATGGCACTTCCGATCGCTTCAGGAACCACAAGGTCAGGTTGGTTTTGTTGACTGTTCCAGCCTTCAAGCTGTACTTGATCAACTAACTTTTTAAACAATGGATGTGCAGCTTCATCTACATTCACCGTGGCATTCGTCATTGGGGCTACTTGGTTATCTACCATAATTTGAGTACCCTTTTCACCATAGTAGAACTTCAACAATTTCAAGATAGCTTCTTTCTTCGCTTTGTTCTCTCCTGCTTTTTTACTAACCAGCAACGGAGCAGAAGGTACAACTGAACTTACTTTTTGGTCGCCTACGCCATCAGTAAAGGTTGGTCCCCACCAAAAACCTACATCTTTTCCAATAGGGCTTTGTTCAATTTTTTGAACATCCCACATACCAGAATCCAACATTGCTGCTTTGCCCGCTAAAAATTGCTCAACGGCTTGGAAATAGGTTTGTGTAGTAACGTTTTTAGGAAACGCACCTAACTTCTGTAACTCACCGATTTTTTTGTAGTAGTTGACAAAGTCTGTGTTGTTATAGCTTTCTTTTCCTGCAAGAATATTATCGATTTTGTCAAAGTACCCATATCTTGAAAGCATTGTTAAAAAGGCCCATACAGAGTAATCATCTTTAGCACCTTTTGAAATCGTGGTAATACCGTTCTTTTCAAATACTTTTGTTGCTTCTGCTAAATCCTCAAAGGTTTCAGGAATCTTTACCCCGTACTTATCGAAAAGTGCTTTGTTATAGAATAGGCCCGTGATCAGTGGTTGATATGGTAAGCCGTACTGACGGCCATCCTTGTTAAAGGATTTGATCATGTTTGGTTTTAGTGAACTCTTAATATCTGGATTATCATCAAGAAATCCTGTTAAGTCCATTAACATACCAGCCTTCTCTAACTCAGCTGCTGAAGCTGGCAGCATCCAGAAAACATCCGGGAGTTTATCCGATTGAGATTGCATTTTAATACCTTTCACATGTTCTTGTTGCTCTTTCCCAATAAGGTTAACTTTAATATCTGGGTTTTCCTCCTGGAATTTTTCAATTACTTTATAAAAAGCAGGCTCTTGTTCTTTTGGATTCGCTACATGAATCGCAAAATCTATAGTTGTTTTACCATCTGCAGATGTTGCAGATTCTTTTTTTCCACAACCAGCTAGAATCAAACCAATAAGCATTACCAAACTTAATAAAATTTTAAATTTTTTCATGCTGAACCTCCGGCCATTTTTTAGGTTTAGTTATTAACCCTATAAGGAATTTCTAAGAACGATTGTCGATTCTATACAAATTTCTTCTGCCTCTTTTGTGTGATCCTCCAGCCTCTCTAAAAGAAGCCTTGCTGCGGTCTGCCCCATCTCAAATGATGGTTGTCTTATGGTGGTAATAGATGGCTCTGTTAGCTCCATCCAATTAAAATCATCATAAGCAATGAATGATACCTCTTCTGGGATTTGGATATTCTTTTCTTTTAGTACCTTGTAAACTCCCATAGCAATAACATTATTGACTGCTATAATGCCATCAACTTCTTGTGTAGAAAAAAGTTCTTTTGCCATTTGATATCCTTCATCAAAGGAGGACTCCCCTACAAATATTAGCTCTTCATTCAGTTCAATCTGGTACCTTCTAAGGACATCTTTATATGCCTCAAAACGCTCAATCGTACTTGAAACATCGATTGGACCAGAAAAGAAGGCAATTTTTCTTCTTTTCTTCTTAACCATCATTTCAATTGCTTCATAGGTAACAGAATAGTTATTAGAATATACTGTATCTACTTTTTTCGTTGAGTTCGGTTTGCGATCGACATAAACCGCTGGATATCTATTAAATGCTTCGTTAGTTTCATTACCAAGGTTAGAAGTAGGAGCAATGATTAATCCATCAATATACTCAATAAATTGTGTGTTAAACATATCGATTTGCTCTAGTTCGTCATTTATATTTTCACGAGAATTGCTAATAACCAACTTGTATCCTACTTTATTTAAGACACTTTCAACACCAATCGAAAGCGAGAGGAAAAAATCTGCTGAAGTATCATTTGGAAGGATCGGAATGATTAAACCGATCACTTTCGTATCTTTTCCCTTTAATGATTTTGCTACAGCACTCGGGGTATAATTCAACTCTTCCATTGCTTGAAGGACTCTTATCCGTGTATCTTCTTTTACAAATCTTGAAGAATTCATTACATTTGAAACAGTAGCTGTTGATACATTGGCTTTTTTAGCAACATCCTTTATGTTTGCTCTTTTAGTTTCCAAAAAACTACACTCCTAATTAATTCTCAATTTCTAACATTACTCGTTTAGTATTCTTAACTTGATTGTAATTAGTTAGTTTTTCTCACCTCCTATTTAATCGATTAACTAAATTTGTAAAAAAAAATATTGCTCCATTTTGATTTAATCGTTTAAATAATATTCTAAAATGAACCCTCGTACGATTAAATCATTGTATTTTTTATAATTAATCGATTAATTAAAAGGATAAATATGTAATAATCTAGATGTTGGATTCTCTATTTAATCGATTAACTAAACGGTTAAATAAAAAGGACGACCCAATATGTGCTATCCTATTTAATCGATTAAATGAATAATGAAATAAAAAAGGTTTGGTTACGACCTTATCTAATCGATTAAATATAAAAATAAGTTTCCTTTTCATGTAATCGTTTTCTATGATGTTAGTTTAATTTATTTTGAATTGTCTGTCAATATACCTAACTATAAAGTTTTTTTGCAGTTTTTTGTACAATCATTAAAACGAGTAAACTAAAAACGGATCCAGAAAACAATAAGGATAGGCCAGCTACCTTTAATGTCAAGAAATGTAGCAATAATAACCCTGTTAAAATATATAGGTTGGTCATCGGATTATTAAATAATATATAGAGAGAACTCTTAAAAATTTCTTTTTTCCCACGGGCGCCATAGATATAAACGACAAGGCTATATAAGAAAATCATGGCCAATAGAAACAACAATACATAAAATAATTTAACTACCAAGCTATTAAATGCAAAATCCAAAGAAGAAATAAAACGGATATCAGCAGCGACAATAATAGCTAATAAAATAAAAGGAAAAAATAGTAGGTTGCTCTTTTTGAACTCTTTTTTATAGAGTATAGTAAATTCCTTTATGATACTAAAATCACTTTTCTCCAAAAACATTCTTTTAATAATAAAAAACATAGCTATGGTTGCAGGAAAAATTCCTAATAGTACTCCACCTAAAAGTGTAAACGTCAGCCACAGAATATTAATATAGGCTAAATTGGAGATCCAGGTAGAAAGACTATGAAACTTGTTTAATATGCCATTATTCAAACTTAACCCTCCTCATTTTGCAGACAATTCCTAATTGTAAAAATTTAAATGTAGTTCAATTTTAAGACCTATGAAACAACTTTGTAAAGGCCATTATTTCATTTAATCCTCAATGCTTGCGAGCTTTGTGGACAACAGATAGTTGAAACCCCTATAGACGTTGGTGCCTGACACCAGTTAACAAAATAAAAATGGAAACAGCCACATTCATTTCGGGAATGTTTCTGTTTCCTTATATTTCCATACTCTATCGTTTTAAACTTTAGCCGACTGGGGGTCAGACCCCATTGCCCCTACAAAGGTAATCTCTAACTTTCCGTCCTGATTGGTAATTTCAATGACTTTTTCTTCAAAAAAGTATGGGGCATCATATTTATCTTGTTTCTTGATTGTTGCATAATTGTTTTTCGCGGTAAGAACTGGGAAAACTACATTTGTTTTCTTACCTCCACCGTTCTGCACAATCCCCACTTCAGCCATTAACATGACCTGTTTACTAGCGATGGCAAAAAACAATTGACCGATCTCTCTTCCGTTTTCAGTAATTTTCACATGCTGTAGTATCGAGAGAACACACACAATAATATCGTTAACTTGTTCATTGGATATGCTCTTTAACTCACAATCAACCAGCACTTGATTGATGCCATTTTTTATTTCCTTGAATGAAAATACCTCTTCGATCTTAAGAGCCGTGTTCATTTTTGCGAGATTAGCAAACTTTTTTCTTGTCTCGCAAAGATACTCCGTGACAACTCCGGGCTTCGTACCTCGGCTTACAACAAAGCCCGCCAGCTCCTGAAGACAGCTATTGCCATTGCTCTTATTGCTAAGTAGAATTAAAAAGGCGTATGCATCCTTCTCATCCAAGCGATTATCCAATAATTTTTCATAGTAATAATTAATTAATGTCCGTTCTTTTCTATCCATTTTCCGACCCCTAAACATAATGTTTTTCGAAACCTAAGTGTATTTTCCAACTTCTATTGTACAATTTTTCACAATGAAATACAGGGCCAATAAATAAGACAAAACGGAGAGTCCAAGGGCTCTCCGTTTTGTCTTATCAAAATCTTTCAAGTAATTCGATGATTACTTTGTATGTAGATGTAGTATCTATGTAAGCGTATCTGCCTTTACCGTTCCAGAAATTACCCCTTTGGATGACGGGATAGCCCATATCCTCCAGCAATTTCACTTTTTCCTCAATATCATTAACCACTAAAGAAATATGATGAACACCTTCGCCTTGTGTTTCGAGGTGTTTTTTCCAAGTGCTTGGTGAATCACCCGGCTCAATTAATTCAAGTTGAAGTAAGGGGGTATTAATAAACATATATTTCGAGTCAGCTTCAGTTGGCTTTCCTTCAAAAATAACCTGAGTAAGTTCACTCGGACCGGATTGAATGACCGGAGGTTTTTCCACACCCAATAACTTGCAATACGCTTCGGCAGCGGCATCCAGATCTTTTACGACAATTGCCAACTGCTCGATTTTATTGGTTCCTAATAAAGGGGTGAAGATATCTGTGGTAGGGGCCGTATCCCTCGGAACAGCACTTTCTAGGAGTTCCATTAGTGTCTTATGACTTTTTAACGTATCCACATAAACATATCTTCCATCACTAGACGTAAATTCCCCGCTCTGCAGCAATGGGTAACCGTTCTCCTCAAAAACAGGAAGTTTCTCTTTAATAGAATCGACATCAAAGGCGATATGATGAATTCCTTCCCCAACAGTATCCAAAAATTCACGCATCATCCCAGGTTCTTGGTTGGGTTCAATCAATTCGATTTGCACTGTTGGGGTGTTTAAAAATACTAGTTTACTACGGGAATCAGTTGGCTGACCTCGAAAGAACACTTTAGAAACTACACTATCGCCTGTTAAGAACCAATTTGGTTTTGGTATCCCAAGCAGTTTCGCATATGCTTCCGATGCCTGCTCAATATCACGAACCACGAAAGCAATTTGGTTAATGACGTTATTTCCAGCTAACGGCTTATTTTCCGTCAATGATTCGGTCAATTAAATTCACCTCAATTAGTAATTCGGATACAAATCAACCTAGTCCGCGAACAGCTAATCCCCCATCACTTGAAATCACTTCACCTGTAATCGCGCGGGCCTGATCCGAAGCTAGAAGGAGATAAGCCCCCACATGATCTTCAGACTTCATCGCAATTTGAAGGGGGTTCCGTTTTTTTATGCTTTTCTCTTTCGTCTCATTATCGACCATTTTTACAAAAGGCTGCAGTGGTGGAATGACATGTAATGCTGTTAACGTACCTCCAGGCGCCACCGCGTTCACCCGGATTTCCGGTGCTAATTCAAACGCCAGTTGGCGCAATAGTCCAATTTGAGCATGCTTGCTTGCTGTATACCAAACCCCTCCGCCATCCGGATAGAACCCCGCACCTGAGACAGTGAAAATCATATTTCCTGATGTTTTCTTTAGTTCCGCAGTGACTGCCTTTGCCCCATTAAAATATCCCTTTACATTGATATTGAAGAGGAGGTCATAAGCATCTGACATGGCTTCCGGTGTGACGGTTTCAAATTTGGCAAAACCATCGAATACACCTGCATTGGCCACAAAGACATCTAACTTCCCAAATGTTTCTACAGCCGTTTGCACTGCTCGTACATGATCATCATAGATCGTAACGTCGCCATCAATGCATTGAACCTGTTCCCCAAATTGCTGTTTGAGCTCATTTAAGCCTGCTGCAGACCGATCAAGGATAGTCACAACGGCACCCTCTTTTACAAATGCCTCGGTGACAGCCCTCCCAATCCCGGAGGCACCTCCGGTCAAATAAATTGATTTCCCACTAAGCTGAGCCATCAAGGTGCTCCTTTCTACGTTGGCTTCTATACAAATATAGCCAGATTTCTAGTATTTAAAGTCGTTTGATCTACAATGAATACGCGCTTAGAAAGCTTCCATTCCCCGTCAACATACGTGAATTCATCCAGACGTTCACCTGAAATTAAATCGTGATGAATATCGGTACTTCGGCTGCGATAAATCGTCAAATAGCTGTTAACAACCGCTGTTTCATTGGGAACATACTCAAGAAGCCTTACATTATTGACAGACCTTCGTGTACGAGACGGCGGGATTTCGGCCCAGGCGTAATCTGTTTTTAAACGGTCCACGCGAATTTTCAATAATTCAATGTCATCATTAAAAGCAAACATATCGAATGAATAATCGGGACGTTCAATCCCTTCCTTATTAACCCTTACCGGCATTTGATAAGAAATGTCTGGGTGCAGCAAGCTAAACCAGCCATCAAAATCAATATCATCGAGAAACTTCGCTTCCCGGTATAACCATTGCTCCATTTCAAAGGTTGCAAGCATCTTCTCTAAACTCATCATGACTCCTCCAATCTTTTTTGTAGGCGCTTTCTCTCTTCAAAAAATAAAACCTTAAGAAGTCATGAGATCGAGCCAGTAACGATAAAAGTTCCTTTGATTGGCCTCGGTGAATTTATCATCAAAAACGACACCCGGGCCAATAAAATCTTCCACAGGCTTTCGATGTAAGCCCATCGTATAATTAAAGGTCAGCTGTTTCACTAATGGCATCGTCCCGGAGGCTGCCGCAGTAATATCGGTAAATACCTCTGTGTCATCTTGTTCAAAGATTCCTGACGGGCTGAAGGTCAAAACAAACGACTCACGCGAACGTCTTTTCCAATCGGCTGAAGCATTTTTCTCCACTAAAAACCAAGTGATCACTTCCATTTTATCGACACCAACCGGCCGCCATAGACGAACCGAAGTATTCGAAATCAACTGGCCTTTTACCTTCGTATGAGAAATTAAGAAAGATAGATTGGGAAAAATATTGCCAATCATATTTTTTAGATTAGACAAAACGTTATACTGATCTGCTGTTAAATTTGACTTATATTCTTCTTTAAGTTCCTCTGGAAAGGCAAAATCAGGATTAGGCGTGCCTAGATTTAAGCCATGCCCCTTGTCAGTATGAATTTGATAACCCTTTTTGGAATAGGTAGCACCTGGGACCATTCCCAATTTGACAATCGAGCCATGCGTAACCATGGTATGATACGAATCACCCACAAAGTTATCCGCGCCAATTTTCCAGTTCGAATGAATAATAAATCGTTGCGGCGGCCCCAATACTTCCATTTCCGCCCGGCCTGCCAAAATATCGAGATACCATTTAAATTCGCCTAAGAAATCTTCTAATGGTTCAGCCTCGTCATTCCACGTCCCGAACATAAGACCCTTGTAGGTTTCGATTCTAACTTGATGAAGCCCTAAACCAGATTTATCAAATCCCTCACCATAAATATCTTTTTGCAGCGGTACCCCAACACAATCCCCATTGTTTTTAAAATTAAACCCATGATACGGGCAAGTAAAAGAAGATTTATTTCCTGCATCCGCCCGGCAAAGCTTCATGCCGCGGTGGGTACACATATTATAGAGACAGCGAATTTCACCATCAGCGCCTCGTGTAATAATGACGGAATAACCAGCAACATCTCTTGTAATGAAATCATTTCTATTGGGAATTTCTGATTCATGACCAACAAATATCCATGTTTTTAAAAACAGCTTTTTATGTTCAAGATCATAGATTTTTGGATCTCCTAATAGAGAGGCAGGAATCGCGCCAATTTCCGGCTGAACGGATTCACTTAAGTATTCAACTACATCTTTTTGCGACATGTCTTCTAGATTTATGTTTGTTTTAACCATCAACTATTCCCCCTAACACTATTTTTCTTATACTTTTTCCAGGAGAATGAGATCAAAAATCTTCGGGTTTCCCCTGTTCTTCCTAATAAATATTTTAACATTTATCCCACTTTAATGACCGCATCTATATTTTTCAATGCTGACAACACACTTAATGCAGCCAAGTAACTTGTTTTGGGATTATTAGGCATCGGATCATTTTCCACCTTTAGTGATAATGTTCCGAATGAACCAGTCGCCTCGATTGAATGACTATTCTTCATCACAGCTGGATCAGAAATAATTTTAACACCTGTTTGATCCGATCCTAGCCCTGCTAATGACAAGATGATTGATACATTAATATTTTTCGGGAATAATTCAATCGCTTCTGCAGCAGAGCCCTCGAATATCACTTGTTCTCGATCGGCAGGAGCACCAGGCAATGCTTGTGGAGGTTTCCTAGTAGTAATAGAAACAGCTTCTAGTTCGCCGATGGATTTCGCCGCTTTTAGGACATCTAATCCGCTAATGGCACCTGATGGTAAATAAATTTTTGTGCCGCTTTCTTTACATATTCTTTCTAGATTTCGAAAAAAATCTTCATCGGCTAAGGCGCCAACACTGCTTAACACTAAATCTTTACCGCTTGCTAAGATCGCCGCTGCATAATCCTTCACCACTTGAATGGTCGCCGCTTCAACAACAAGGTCAATATTAGACTGGATAAGTGATTGAATATCCGAATAGTTTTCTACTGCAAACTCAGCAGCAAGCTCCCCGGCTGCGTGCTGATTCCGTGTATAAATACCTACAATTTTACCATCTGAAAGAAGACCATCGGTATTGATGCTTTGAAGGAGGAACTTTCCAATATTTCCTCCGCCAATTAATCCTATTCTCATCTGATACCCTCCTTCTTAGTTGGCCAAACCATATGAATCAGCAAAATATTCGAGTCCGCAATGTCTCGTTTCACGGGACAAGCCGCTTTCTTTTAGGCCAGGAAAATCAAGATGGAGATCCTGGAAAACCGTATGATTATTATGAAAGACAGCGCCTGCTTCTAATCGATCAGCTAATTTCACGGCGAGTAATTCATCTTCCGTCCAAACAGACGCTCTTAACCCGAATTCACTGTCATTAGCGAGCCGCACTACTTCATCTACATCTGAAAACGGTAGGATCGGAATAACTGGGCCAAATTGTTCGGCACGAACGATTTCACTCTGTTGGTCCACACCAGTAATGATCGTCGGCATAATAAAATAACCTTGTTCCCACGATTCCGGATCTAACTGAATTCCTCCAGTAATGACATTTGCTCCTGATTCACTTGCTCGATTGATCAGGCCATTTACATAGTCATATTGGGATTTGTTATTTAATGGACCCATTTCAACATCCGGTTGAATCCCATTCCCAACCCGAATACGGCTAAATTCCTTCGTTAATTTATCAATAACTTCCTCATATCTGGATTCGTGCACATAGATCCTTTTGATGGCGGAGCACACTTGCCCTGCCGCGCGAAGAACCCCAAAACGGAGACGTTTGATTGCTTCGTCATCCAACTTAGCATCAGCAAGGAGAATTGCTGCATCATTCCCGCCCAGCTCCATATACAGCTTCTTTACCGTCCCAGCAGCAGAACGCATAATTTCTTTGCCTGTTTCCGTACTGCCGACGAACGCAATCGTACGGACGCGCGGATCAGAACAAAGGGCATCACCAATCACACCCCCAGAACCGGTGACAACATTGATAACCCCATCTGGAAAATAGGAAGCTACCACTTTTAAGAACGTCATGATCGTTAATGGACAGCTGGTTGCAGGCTTAACGACCACCGTATTTCCTGTCAACACAGCGGGAATGACCCGCTTAAAGGTAAGAATCAGCGGTGAATTCCAGGGAGAGATGATAGCTGCAACCCCGCGCGAACGCTTGCGGATTTGCACCTTTTGACCTCCAGACAAACTCTCAGGTTTCCACCATTCTAGTAATTCTTCTGCCCCTTGTTTCATAATATCAACTACTCGAAGCAAATCCTTTTTCGCTTCAACCAGGACCTTGCCATTCTCGCGAACTAACAAACTGACATTCTCTTCCACGATTGATTTAATCTCATCTGCCGCGAGCTTCATCCGGTTTGCCCGATCCTCTATGTCACTTTGAGACCAGCTTTGATAGACTTTAGCAGCCGTTCCCACCGCTTGATCTACATCCGCTTTTGAACATAAGGCAACTTCACCGACCACTTCACTCGTATGTGCTGGATTGGTAACATTGGCTGTTCTTTCCGCTTGAAGCCATTGCCCGCCAATCAGGTATTTTCCTGAAACAAATGGATGTGTTGAAATCACACTAAATTCCTCCCTATAACTTTTTCGGTTTGAAAGCATCTGCTGCACCTGGAGGGCCTCCAAAGGGTTTCGCCATTGGTCCGACCGCTTCCATGTCTACCACAATCATCGTTGGCTTTTTACCAGCAACGGCCTTCTCCAGTTCTGTGACAAATTCTGTGGCTGAACCGATCCGTGAGGCATCAAATCCCATCGATTGAGCTAGTAGCACAAAGTCAGGGCTCATTAAATCAACGGCAACTTGACGACCATAGGCCGCACTTTGAATATTTCGAAGCACCCCGTAACCCGCATCATCAAACAGGACCACAATCAACGGTAGTTTTTCCTGGGCAGCAGTGGCCATTTCACCGACATTGACCATAAATCCGCCATCGCCTGCCATCAGCACAACCGGACGATCCTTAAAAGCCATTTGCGCACCAATCGCTGTTGGCAACCCTTGGCCAATCCCGCCGCCGGACGCGTGAATCGATGTCCTAGGTTGATAGATTTCAAATAAGCGGCTTCCCCACACATTCGCCTGAACGGTTACATCCCGGACTAAAATCGTGTTTTCTGGTAACACGTTTCGCATCCCATCGAGGATTTGCTCATAAGGACCCAGTGTTGCTCGTAACTGTGTCCGCAATTCTTCCCGAACGGACTGTACTTCATCAAGATAGGCAGGATCTGGAACGATTGATTTTTGCGATAATGCTTGATTTAAGCCTTGTAAAATTTGTTTCGCATCACCTACTAATCCATAGGTCGCTTCATAGTTACGATTAATCGCCTGCCAATCCGCGTCAATCGAGATATGTTCTTTTGGAACAGGGACTTTCCAATTGGCTGTTTCATTCCCTCTAAAACGAACCCCAATACTGATCAACAGGTCTGAATTTTTCAGTAGGGTTTTCGTTAATTCATTCGCAGCAAAGTGACCGATACATTGTGAATGATTTTCAGGAATGCTTCCTTTTCCAGATTGGCTTGTGATCACGGCCGCCCCAATCGTTTCTGCCAACGCGGTAACCTCATTTGAGGCGCCAGAGGTAATCACTCCACCTCCTGCCCAAATGACCGGCCGGCGAGCATGACTAATTTTGGCTAATGCCTCTTCAGGAATGGACGGAATGGTATTATTAGTTGGAGCTTTTATACTGATATCCTCAATCGGATGATTAGGGATAATGGCTGATTGAAAATCAATGGGGATTTCAAGTGTTACTGGTCCTGCCGGATAGGCAAACGCGTCTTGTATGGCTTGCCGGACGACGGCAGCTGCCTGCTCTGGTCTTCTTAAGCGAACTGCTTTTTTACAAGACCCTTCCATCATCGACAACTGGTCTTTACATTCATGGATATATCCTCTGCCCGTTCCTAAGTAAGGGGAAGCCACCTCACCAGTAAGGTGAAGAACAGGTACACCTGCGGCCCAAGCTTCAATTAACGAACCTGCCGCATTACCGGCACCTGTTCCCGTACTCGTAATCACGACTCCCAATTTACCCGTTGCTCTGGCATAGCCATCTGCCATATTTGCCGCGCCGCTCTCACCGCGGGAACAGACTAAATGAATGCTTCCTTCCCGGAGAATCGCATCATAGATCGGCATATTGTGGATACTGACAATTCCAAACGCTGTTTCCACTCCAGCACGGACAAGTTCTTTTACAACTGCATCTGCTGTGGTATATTCCATCTGATTTTGTTCGCTCATCATTCATTCCTGCCTTTATCAGTAATTAAAGCGCTTTCCCCAGCGCTCCAGCTGTTTCAATGGTTGAACCGGCTACATAACTTGCTTTGCTTGATGCTAAAAATAAAATCACACTGGCCACTTCTTCTGCTTCGCCAACTCTCCCTAAAGGGATATTTCGCTTTTTGGCTAAATCAGAATAATAGTCTTCTGCGTTCATATCTGGGGCATTTTTCAATCTTCTTCGCTCCCATTGATCGGTACGAATCAACCCTAAACTCACTGAGTTGACTAAAATATTATCTGATGCAAGCTCTTGTGATAGAGTCTTACTTAAATTCAATAATCCGGCTCTTGTTGCCGCCGTTGCAATCATATGTCTTTCCGGCTCTTTCGCTAACGTAGCATTGATATTGATGATGCGGCCGCCGCCATTCTTAACCAAATAAGGATGAACCGCCTTCACCGCATAAATAATCGCAAAGTATTTCAATTGGATTTGCTGCTCCCATTGTTCATCCGTCACATCAAAAAAGTAACCCATGACACTTTGTCCAGCAGCATTCACAAGGATATCAATCCCGCCAAAGTGTGTGGCTGTCCCGTTGATAAACGCGTTAACATCATTCTTATTAGTCACGTCACAGGTTGCTGCAAAAATCGAATCGGCTGGTCCAAATTTCAGCAGGTGATCATAGGCTTTTTCTTTCCGCTCGCTATTTCTGCCGCAAACCGCTACGCGGGCACCTTCCTGAAGAAACATTTCTGCCGTCTTTAAGCCAACTCCAGAGGTTCCTCCCATGATAACCGCTACTTTACCCTTTAATCCTAAATCCATCCTGACACCCCTTTTCGTCAAACCAATGCTTTAACATCCACCCAGCCTGGGTCTGGCTCGCCGCCCATTGCTGCCCGTGTTTCCGGTTTTGGAGGTCCGGCGATTCCCCATTGGTCCATTAAATGAGGCACTCGCTTCCAAACACGCGCTCTCCATTCTGACTCATCTTCAATCGTTTCCAAATAACAGGTATACTCCATCACAAACTTCCCTGGATCTTGGAAGTAGCAAAAAACATTGTTTCCAGGACCGTGGCGCCCTGGGCCCCAAATCTCTTGATAGCCTGCTTTTCTGACATTACTGATTCCCCGCATCACTTCATCCACCGTATCCACTTCGTAGGCAATATGATTAACGGAGGCGTGAGCATCCTGATTAAAGGCAATCGAGTGATGTTTCCTGTTACAGCGTAAGAAGGACATTTGGTGCTCGCTCCAGTCGGTCACCTTAAACCCTAGGACATTCGTATAAAAATCAGTAATCATATCAAGGTCTTTCGTATTCAT
Source organism: Neobacillus sp. C211 (assembly GCF_051842875.1). Classification (NCBI taxonomy): domain Bacteria; kingdom Bacillati; phylum Bacillota; class Bacilli; order Caryophanales; family Bacillaceae; genus Neobacillus; species Neobacillus sp. C211. Next base: position 123,817 of record NZ_JBPXRO010000007.1, on the reverse strand, counting down.
GACGACATGGTTCAGTTTGACTGGATCGACATTTTTCTTGTTCCAAATCGAGGTATGAATTTCCACCCAGGCGGATAATTCGATACAGCGATTTTCTGGATCGACAAAACGCAAGCCATAGCCTTTTCCTTCCTCATCCAAATAACCAGGCGAGGAAACAATCTTCACACCTTTTGAAGCAAGGATTTCTGCCGCTCTGTCGACTGCGTTTTTATCTACCATTCCGAATGCAATATGGTGCAGCCCTCTTTTTTCTCCTGCATGCAGGCTTAATATATGGTTTTCAGGGCCGGCCCCGCGAAAGTAAACAGACTGTTCATCTTGAGAAACCTTATCCAAGCCCCATATTTTCTCATAAAATTCAGCTTGTTCCTTGAGAACGGGGGTAATTAAGCTAATATGCCTTAAATGTGTGATTCCTAACATCCTGCCACCTCCATTTTTTTTTAAAAGTCAACAAGGATGATCCCGCATGAAAATAAGAGGACCATCCCTGTCAACGAACAAATTTCTTAAGTTTCAGGGAGTATGTTTGCTGAGAAACATCTGCCTATTGAAAAATTATTTTCCGTTTATAATTGCTTCTCTCTCTTTAGCCCGCTTAAGACGAAGTTCCTCTAATGCGCTTCCTTTTGGATAGGTCGGTAAATTCGGCTTAACAGCACCTAGCATAACGAGCATTAATGCCTCTTCATCGCTATCATTGCGCAGTCCGCGATAGACTCCAGGAGGAGAACTGATACAATCCCTTTCATTTAAGACGATTTCATGGACTTCACTCTCACCCTCTTCTTGGATAAGTGCAGTCACACTGCCTTTTAAGATAAAGAAAACTTCTTCCACATCATCATGTAAATGAAGTGGTCCTTTACACCCTGCTGGTAAAACCATGGTGCTTAATGTGAAGTGTTCTGCAGCAATCACATTTGCATCATTATTAGCCGTGGCACCGCGGCCGATATATCTCATCTGTGCTCTGCGATAAGCTGGGTCCACTTCTTCCTGAAACTTCAACACGTTAAAATCTAGTGAGCGATCCTTTAACCTCGCCACATATTTTTTCTCAAACGCTTCTACTGAAAATTTTTCCTCAGACATTTACAACACTCCTTCTTGAATATGTTTTATATATAAAACATTGTTTTCTTTATAAACTAATATTAATTCCCAATACTATAATTGTCAATTATAAATATTGAGAATTTTTAATATTTAAAACTATGTTTTATATACGTAACATTTATATAAATTAACATTTTATAAAATCACCCGTTGAGGAGGTAGATTCTCAATCTTTAGCTCTGCTGCTTCCCTTTTCAATGTAAATAGATACGCAATGAACCCAAGCGTAGCTGCGATAATCAACATCACAATGGAAGGTCCAAAGTCCCCACCGGCAATATCAACCATCCAGCCCATAATATAACTTGAAAACCCGCCAAGAATGTTAGTAAATCCCATCAATCCCGCAGCACGTCCAGCTGTTTCAGGCGTCGAGAATTTAACCATGAATAAATTACTTAAATGGAATACGCCGCCTTGTGTTCCCATTGCTAAGCCCATGCATACCCCGGCCATAACTGGCTGCGGAGAAAGAATGGCCGCAGTTAAAAATGATGCCGTCAATAGAAATAGAATCGTCGCAAGTAAACCAGGACGCTTGGTTTTATCCGCTAGAAATCCGCAAATTAATACGAATCCTAAAGCAAAAAGCCAAGATAAAGAGGTGATTCCAGTCATAGCCTCCCTTGTGAAACCTTTCGCTCCGACTAAATAAGTAGGCAGCCAAATACTAATACCGAAAAATAAAAATGACGACACTAACATGCCGAACCAGACAATCCAGTAACGATAGTCTTGAACAAAGCTTTGTTTTTTCGTTGATACTTTGGAATCTGACTGTCGAATATACGCTAATTCCCTTTGATCTAGTCGTGGATGTTCTTCAGGTGTATCGCGAGTAAGGAAGATAAACATAGGAAGAACGATTAAAATATTAAAGGCTGCTAAAGCGAAAAAGGCGGCTTGCCAATGGAAGGTGGCAATAACAAGCGTTAAGATAATCGCTCCACTAGCAGGTCCTAAATAGTTCCCTGCAAGCCATGAGGATTGTGCCCGCCCAAGTTCACGCTGATTAAACCAGTTAGAGATAAATTTTCCGCAAATCGGAATCATCATCCCCTCACCAATACCAAGAATGACACGGCTCAAGATAAACATCTCGTAGGAAGTAGATAACCCGCCAATAATCATGGTAATAGCCCATACAATCAGACCGATGATACCTGTTTTCCTTGCTCCAAGCTTGTCAATGATAAATCCCCAAAAGATATTGGATAAGGCATAAGCTATGGTAAAGATAAATGTGATCATCCCAATTTTTGCATTCTTATCTGCACCTGTTAATCCCAGATCATTTAAGAAACCTTGATCCGTTTGGATAATTGAAATACCTAATTTATCAATTTGTCCAAAAAACCAAAAAAAGAAAATAGGCATAGCAATATAAATCCAACGTTTATTAGTTCTCAGCATTAAAGGACCCCCTTTTGATTTCAATCGAGTGAATGCGCTTCCAGAAAATTTTATTATTAATTATATAATACTTCAAACGCCCAAACGGACTCTTATCACTCCTTTTTTTATTTTTCGCAGCAAGGAAAATGTTTTATATACAAAACACAGTTTACCACTAAGTTTATTTTAAAGTTTTGAGAATATTGTGTCAACAAAAATCATCTATTTTGTTTCACAAAATAAAACATGTTTTATATATAAAACGTAGCAACAAAAAAAAGCTTGCGGATTTCGCAAGCATTCTAATCCATTTTTGAGTGGTAGCCCATAAAGCCGGATAATATTTCGGAAGCTTCCAGCACTTTAGGTAAGGCTATTTTTTCAATAAATTCTTGATTGAAGGTAGCTTCTGTTGCGACCACATTGATCGCTGCCCTGACTTGACCCGTGCGCTCAAAGATAGGAGCAGCAACCGATTGAATTCCATGATGGAATTCACCCTTTGTTATCGCATAGCCCTTTTGCCGAATCGTAGCTAATTCTTGTTGAAAATCCATGTAATCTGTTTGCGTTCTTTCCGTATATGGTTTTAAATTGGAGCCAAATAAGATTTGGTTTAATTTGTCTTGGGGTTGATAAGCCAGCTGTACTTTTCCATTGGCGATCGCATGGGCGGGCAGTCTCAACCCAATATTCACATTAACTGCTGAGACTCCTCGGACTGGTGCACTGCCAACATAGACAACTTCTTGACCATCCAATATCGATAAATGACAAGATGCCCCAGTTTCATCCCTTAATTTTTCTAAATATGGCTGTGCAATTTCAGGGAGTTTTAAGGTACTTAAATAGGCAAAGCCTAATTCCAACACCTTTGGGGTTAAACTGTAGCGCTTCGTATGTTCATCTTGATAGAGATATCCAAGTGTTTGGAGTGTATACAATAACCGGAACGGGACCGTTCGACTTACATCCAGTTCCTTCGCGATTTCAACCAAGGATAATGTGGGGCGCTCTTCACTAAATAGCTTTAAAATTTCCAATCCTCGCACTAAGGCATTGGCATTATAGCGTTCCTTTTCATCTTTTGCCATCAGCATTTCACCATCTCATTGTTATTAATTTTCATATACTACAATCATATCAAAGTTTATGCAAAGAAGGGTAATCTCGTCTTGATTTATACTTTCACCAAGGAGGTCAGAAAGTCTAGAACGATTGCATTAAAGTTATTGGGATCTTCTTGATAACACAAATGACCAGTCCCAGGGATGGTAACAAATGTTGAATCCTTTATTGTCTCATGAAAAATCTGCGATTCACTAACCGGTGTTACTCTATCCAATTCTCCGCAAATAACAAGGGTAGGTGTAGTGATTGAAGATAAGATATCCATTTGATTTAAAGAAAAAAGTGAATAGGCGACAGAGCGGAATCCCATCGGTCTGATTTGCGAATAGATTCTTTCTGCCTCTTTCTTTATTTCCGGATCTGGCTGCGGTGAAAGAAGTTCCTTTACACGAAGCTTCGCCAGTTCTGCCGGCTCTACTGTTTCAATGGTATGTAGACGATTTTTTAATTTCCGTTCATTCTCTTCTTTACTTAGTGCCGCTGCCCCTCTTGTTGCATCTGAAATAATTAACGCGTCAACCATTTCGGGAAAGCGGTAACTAAAATCGAGTGCAATCGCCGACCCCATTGAATGTCCTAGCAGCGTGACAGATTCATAGTTTAATTTTTCGATCAATCCTTTTAAAACTTCAGCAAATTGCTTAAATTCCCTAAATTCCACTTTTGGATCAGAACTTTTTCCATACCCAGGTGCATCCCATGCAATCACCGTGAATTGATTGGATAAGCCCGTTAATTGTTTTTTCCATGACTCAGAGTTGTTCCCCATTCCATGTAAGATAATTAATGGGGCACCCTCTCCTTCGATTTCATAATGAATCTGTAAATCTTCCACTTGTAAAAAAGGCATATTCTTCCTCCTGTTTGTTTTATAAGTAAAACATTGTTTTATATTTTCTATAATAAAACAACTGCAGGATAAGTCAACCGAATTTTCAGAAGTTCCTGAAATCTTTATAACGGCTTCAAAATCCCATGGACGATATGAATGAAGTATAGTTTCAACCAAAAAAGCCCTTGTAGGGCTTTTTTAAGTTACGACTAATCGTATTTTCTTAGAAACAGATTGTGGCTCCAACGATGATTAACAAGATAAACAATACAACGATTAAGGCAAATCCGCCCCCGTAGCCGATTCCACCGTAGCCATAGCCACAACAACCACCAAATCCACCGTATCCAAACATTTTATACCCCTCCTTAGACTTATCCCTACAATTTATGTTAAGAAATAAGAATCGGAAGGGCTCTTTCCCTAGGATTTTTATAAGGACAAACAAATTTCTATTCCATATAGAATATGTAGGCTCCCCAGCCAACTATATTTAATTTAATTATCTCTCCCTGGTTTGTAGTAATATGGATCGCCTTTATGTTCCTTCATTTCATTATTGTCTATAAATAACTTTCCATCTTCTAAAAAAGTTGCTAATAGAATATTCTCTATTTTTTCACCCGATTTTTCGAGCTCGTCCATTAGCCAACCACGGTCTAATTGCAGATATTTTAAATTATGGTAAATAATTTGACCATCCATTATTAGTGGGATAGGAAGATATTCTCTCTTTACCTGTAACTTTAAATCATTAGGTTGAACTGGCCGGTATTCCGACTTGGGGATAATACTAATACTTCCTGTTTCCTCCATCACTGCAATGGCAATGTTTTGAGTATCAGTGTACCCTTGTACTCTTAAAGATGACAATAATTCAATTATTGTCATACGCACCTTTTTCAGCCCTTTTCGATCGATATCCCCGTTATGAATTAATACCGTTGGACTTTCATAAAGAATCCATCTTAATTTATTATGTAAGGATAAACGTATAAAGATTTTATATAGAATGACTGTGATTCCAGCATAGGTAATTGCCATTCCCATATTTTTAACCTCTATAGGGGTACTGATGATATTGGTTAGGACAAGAATATACAATAGATCGAAACTGTGCATTTGAGCTACAGCTTTTTTTCCCGTCAACCTTAAAAACAAATATCCTACAACAAAAACCAAAAATGCATGGTAAATTGTTTCCAAATTTACATCTCTCCTTATAAATCCTATCAAACGCCGTTACGGAACTAAAGTTATCTATAGTATTAGAAGTTTCATTCCTGTCTAACCACCGAAAGCTGGTTGCATTACATTATGCGATCTCCGATTTCGTCTCGGACACTTTGGAAACGGCAATTCACCATAGAAAAAGAGAGGCCCATTGCCTCTCCTTTATCACAGTATATTGTTGAGTATAATCAACATGGTTTACGAGAGACATATCCCAGCTTATTTTTTCGAAAGTCCCTCCACATCAACAAATGGAGTGGCTCCGCCTGTTACACTTGGCAAGCGGCCATCCCATTTTTCCAAAGCTTTTTCTTGGACTTCAATTTGCTTTAATTGGATTAATTCCGTTGTTACCTCTTGTTTTTTCAAACGTAAGGCTTCAGCCTCTGCACCAGCTTGAGCAATTTTCTGCTCGGCTTCGATTTTGACTCTTTCGAGATCTCTTTTTGCACGTAACGCATTTTGTTCCGCGGTTTGTTTCGATTCAATTGCTTTATTGAATTCTTCACTAAATGCAAATTCTTTGATATTGATATCTTCAAGAATCATATAATATTTTGTTAATTTACTTGCGAGCATCTCTTTTACTTTCGCCGATACTTCCGGTCGTTTGGAAATTAATTCTTCCGCTGTGTACTGGGCGGTGATTGCCTTTAATGATTCAGCAATCGCTGGGTCAACGATTCGGGTACGATAATCCAAGCCGATTTCTTGATAGAGCTTATTTACCGCTTCTGGATCAGCAGAATAGTTTACGGCCACCATGGCGGTGACCATTTGCAGGTCCTTTGAGGCAGCTGTTTGCGAGCTTTCTTCTTTTTGGACCCGGACTTCAATGGGTTGAACGGTTTGAATAAACGGAATCTTAAAATGAAATCCTTCCGTTAAAATCGTCGGTTTAACGGCCCCTAGTTGTAATAGAACTCCTCTATATCCAGAATCAACGGATGTACTAGAAAAAAAGCCAACCACGATAATAACAAGCGCAATGATTCCGCTTACTATAGATTTCGTATAGTACATTTTGATCCCCCCTTTAAGATAACCTTATGAAAATAGTTCCAGATTTATACAGGGAACAAACAGGAATCAGGTTGATTATAATTCAATTTAAAAAGCTCTTTCAATGAACCCTAATAGTCCAAATGCTAATATAGCTGTATTCCCAATAAAATAAGAGCTGCTGTATGCAACTCTCTTAGTTTTGGGAAACCCTTAAGCGAACAAGCTATAAATTTTAAAAATTATCCATCCTAAAACTAATCCCCAAATCAATATGATTATTGTTCCTGCAATCCAGTTCTTAGGTTTACCGTTTCCCATTAATTCCTCTGCCTGAGCTTCACAGTCAATGATGACGTTCCTAGGTATCATCTTTAAAGCCAGCATGATTCCTAATGGGACAATAATTACATCGTCTAAATAGCCAAGAATCGGTATAAAGTCAGGTATCAAGTCGATTGGGCTAAATGCATAGGCAACAACACATGCTGTAAATACTTTTACATGCAAAGATACTCTATTGTCTTTACTTGCAAAATAAAGTGTAATTATTTGTTTCTTTAATTTCCTCGCCCAGGTCTTAATGTTTTTTATCATTTTTTTCTCCGATTTAAACAAATTGTTGTATATCAATTCCTTTATAACATTTCTTTTATTTCCTTTCGGTAGGTTTTTCGATTTCTTCCACAGCAGTTCATAAAATGTAACGTAACCCATGGTTCCAATTTTCATTCCCATCATGACAGTGTTCCATTTTATTGAATCCTAAATACTTCAGGAAGTAAATCAAATGCAAATATATTTCAAATAGGAAAACAGGTAAAACATAGCGTTTACCTGCTTATTTTATAAATAATTATGAATTTATAAGACGTTTTTTTATTCTAGAAATTACTCTTCCTTTACTGCTTCGTTTACTCGCTTCTTGAAATCGTCATAAGTGTTCCCTTCAAATTTCACACCATTAATAAAAATCGAAGGGGTACTTGTAATACTTAACTTATTAGCAGCACTCATATCTTTTTCCCATGCCTCTTTTGATTGGTCATTTTTAAAGGAATTAACCACTCTTTTCACCTCTGCTTCAGAGACAATTTCGCTTAAAGTGTCCTTAAGAAAAGACTCTGAATATATATCCATTTGCTCTGCTTCAGTATCATCAGGCTGTTTTTCATATAATAGTTCATGAAACTTCCAAAACTTTTCATTTCCCAGTTCCTTAAAGACGGTTTCCGCAAATTTTGCAGAACGAGTAGAATCAATATTGATAAACGAATAATTCAAAAAATAAAACGATGCTTTTCCTGTATCGATAAAATCCTTTTCGATACTCGGAAAAAGTGTATCATTAAAATTTTTACAATAAGGACATTTATAATCGCCAAATTCAACTATTTTTACTGGAGCAGTCTTTTCCCCTAAAACTGGTTGTCCCTCATAGTCCATTGCTTCTTTTTTAGCCGTATTTGATAAAAAAATTAAACCGACTAAACAAACAGCTATTAAACCAATCATCCAAAATATAAATTTAGATGATTGATTATTCGATTGTTTGGTTTTCTTTTTTCCTGAAGACATCTATTCACCCTCTATTTAAACTTTTAATCTCTCTATGAATTTACATCTTTATTGTGGATTTTTAGAGAACAATTTTGAATCAAGAGAAAGTGCAGAATTTGAATTTAGGAATATATATACTGCCATGACTGCAAAGGCAAGATCCAATTCAAACCCAGCACCTTGTCCATTTCCCATGAAACCTGCTGCCAATTTTACTTTCCAAATGGCTCCAATCATGATAAATACAAAGAGAGCTGCGATATATCGTGTTCCAAATCCAATTGTTAACAACAAACCCCCTACTAATTCAATAATGGCGACTATGTACCCCACAAAACCTGGAATTCCTAAACTATCAAACCAACCTATAGTATTTTCAATCCCATTTTGAAACTTTGAAACACCATGAATAAAGAATGATAGCCCTAAAAATAACCTTAGAATTAGTGTCCCGACTTCTGATTTTTTCAATTTACTTTCTCCTTTCAAAATCCTTTAATATTGCACTACAAATCGTAGTGCAAGAGGGTAACATATTCTCCCTTTTACACATAATAACCTATTTTACACTACTTATTGTAGTGTAAGGTGTTACAAACGGTCAAGCAATAATATATCTCTACCAATTAATCTATTAACTATTCAATTAAATAAAGGATTGGACTTTACCTCCAATCCTTGTTAGGCAATAACTAATAGGAATAATATTAAAATAAACACATTTAAAGAGATTACGATTGATCGTGTCTGAACTTTAACGGGTATGGATTGTTGCGGATTAATCAATTGTTGAAGCCTGTAATCGACTGTACTATCCGCAAAATGCACAATAGCTGGCGTAAGATTTGAATTAACTTTTAGTTGCTTCTTCTTAATTAGCTTTAATAAAGCACTTCCTAATCCAAGTTCTGAACCCATCCGATTAATAGCATATTCATCTGCAACTAGTTCAATCATAATCCGATAATTCTGATAGGACCATTTCGTAAGAGGGATATACCATATAGATTCTGAAATGATTTGTAAAATAAAAACCTTAACTCCATCATAATACCTTTGGTGGGAAGTCTCGTGATAGATGACTGCTTCTAATTCCTTTGCATCTAACATTTCAGTTAAAGTAGTAGAAAGGACAATTACTGGTTTCGAAAACCCAAATGTAAATGCCAACGGATCTTTATGATTGATAACAACAATATCATCATTTTTTCTATTAAAGATTTGATTCAAATAACTGGATTTGTCTTTATTAATAAGTCGTTGAATTTTATTTTCAAATGAACTTAAAAGCAGGATCTGCTGAACGATCTTATTACCAATGATGAAAGCCGTATAAAAAATATAAGCATTCACGATGAATAAGCTGGCATAATAGGCAAAAGTGCCTTTTTCAAATAGGCTAACGCAAAAATTAAAGAAATTAAAAAGCTCTAATGGGCCAAATAAGATATTAACTAGATACATAGTCATTTGAACAAACAAAATGATCGCAAAGAAAAGAGCTAATCCTAAAACGGCAGTTGATTTATGTTTCCAGATCATGTTACTTTCTGCCCTTTTTTAATTGTTCAATTTTTTGTTCCAGTTTCTGAAGCAAGTTATCATCAACTTCATTTAAAGAATCAAGCATATGATTAACAACTAATCCCCCAAATTCGTCCAAAAGGTTATCTGTTAGTTTTTTTGATTGGTCACTAATAAAATCCTCTTTGGTCTTTACAGGTTTAAAGAGAGATGTTCTTCCTTCCAATCTTTTCGTTAGGATGTTTTTAGCGACAAGACGGTTCATAACGGTCATAACTGTATTAAAGTTTATCGGTTTTTCATTTTCTATTTTTTGTTGAACATCCTTTATACTCTTTTCATTGCCGTCCCAAAGAATGTCCATTATTTTAGATTCAAGCGGTCCGAAAAAACGATTAAGTCCTTCTTGGTCAAAACGAAAATTATTGATTGTCATTTAACATCCTCCCATCCATTACATATTGTAGTGTAATATTTTATATTTTTCAATGCTCAGTATAGTTTCCTCAGTGAAACTTTTTTTCACTGCGATTACTTAGTTTGAAAGGTGACAAAAGGTTTCTCTAGACCCACTAGATATTTTTATTCCATAATATAAATGGAGAAATGGTGGGGGATAGAAACATGAACGAACAGGGATATTTGGATCTTAGAAGAGGAGAGCGAGGAGCGATAATAAGTATTATTGCTTACATAATCTTATCTTCATTAAAACTATCAGTAGGTTTTATAGCTAACTCTGAAGCCTTAAAAGCAGACGGTTTAAATAATTTCACAGATATTATTGCATCAATAGCTGTACTTATTGGTCTTAAATTATCACAACGACCGGCTGATGATGACCATCCTTATGGGCACTGGAAAGCTGAAACAGTTGCCTCAATGGTGGCTTCCTTTATTATGATTGCTGTTGGAATACAAGTAACATACGAAGCGATTTCGAGTATATTTTATGGAAGAAATGAAACTCCAGATTTGGTTTCTGCATGGACAGGTCTGTTTTGTGCTTTGGTTATGTATTTTGTTTATCGATATAATAAAAAATTATCAAGGGAGATAAATAGCCAATCTGTTATGGCCGCAGCAAAGGATAACCTTTCAGATGCATGGGTCAGTGTAGGTACATTTATTGGTATCGTTGGTGCCCAGTTCAATCTTCCTTGGCTCGACCCAATTACTGCTATAATTGTTGGATTACTCATCTGTAAGACAGGTTGGGAGATTTTTAGAGATGCTTCCCATTATTTGACCGATGGATTTGACGAAAAACAAATAGAAACATATAAAGAAACAATCATTAATTGTTTTGGTGTAAAAGGGGTTAAAGACATCAAAGCTCGGAATTACGGGAATAACGTAGTTGTGGACATTGTGATTCTGGTCAATTCCAATTTAGATATTCGCGGAGCCCATGATATTGCAACCAAGGTTGAAAATGAATTAATAAAAGAACATAATGTCTATGATGTTCATGTCCACGTTGAACCTAATTAAATTAAATGCAGAAAAGTAATAATGAGTTTGGAGCCTTTCTCCAAACTCATTATTGAAATAAAATCTATCAGCAACAAGATGAAGTTTTTATTTTTATATTCATTTTTATTAATAAATACAAAAATAGCATTAGGGTTAAACACAAAATAAAAATAACCTACTCAACATGTGAATAGGTCATTTAGCAATACTTACCGCTTTAAATCAATTTTTATTTTCTGTGACTTACCAATTTCCTTATGGTTTTTATCAAGAACATCGCTAGTTTGGATTTCTACCCATTTTAAATCTGGACTTGATTTTTCGACTATAAAACCTAGTGCTCCTTGCTTTGAACCATTTGGCTCAATTTCTCCACCCATATACTCAATATAAAAGTCATCTATAAAGTTTCTTTTCTCACCATTACTTGTATTTAGATGAGCAATAGGTCCAAAATGAACTGTTTGGTCAGATTTATTGATTAGTTCAACTTCCACTTTAATAAAATCAAATTCTTCATATTGTTCCGTATAATAATGAAAATAATCCATTAAGGAATACGTCGGTAAATTGTGAATGAGCTTTACATTCTTGATTTTCATTTCAACTGGTCCAAGTGTAAAGTTTTTATTTAGGGATGCAATCCCTTTTAAGGTCACTGTACCTTTACTATCTTTTATCGTTTGTCCTACATTTAAAAGTTTCGTATCATCGGACACTTGTGGATTTGGGACATAAATATCAGATAAAGATTTGGCTCTATTTTTTTCTTTATTGGTACCATCATTCTTTTTTTCAGACACATGTTCCAGTTTTTCAGTTTCTTTCGCAGTAGATTCATCCTTTTGAACAGCATTACAGCCAAACAATACAAAAGACAATACCAGGATGATAGGCGTCAATAATTTCACAAAAATCCCCTTTTCTTGTTGGATAGTATCTTAGTATTTTTTCAAATTAAGCATGAGTTCTTAAAAAAAGTTCCCGTTGAACAAAGAGCCCAACGGGATATTAATATTTTTTATTTATAAAGATTACTTGCCATTTTTTAGAATGTCAAAGATATGCTTCGCTTGGTCAGTATTTTCAATATTTCCAGCAAACAGGTCACTGCCAGGACCGTAAGCATATACGTTAACATCTTCACCAGTATGTCCGCCTGTTGTCCAGCCAGTTACGGAACGTAGGTCAAAGATAGTTTCGATTGCATTATCAATGGTTGTTACATTCTTAGATGCAGCAGCTTTTTTAACAGAATCGATTTCTTGAGCTGTTAATTGTAAATCAATATAGTTTTTAAGAGTTTGTTCTACATCGGCACCTTTGGCGATTTGTTCTGCCATGAAGTCAGGTGTACGTTTTGCTGCTGCAATAGGAGCTCCGAACCAGTTATAATCCCCTCTAGCACCGATAGAATACCCGCCAGTTGAATGGTCTGCTGTTGCTACAACTAGAGTATGCTTGTCTTTTTTAGCAAATTCGATCGCAGCTTTAAATGCTTTTTCAAAGTCTTCCATTTCACTCATAGCTGCAACAATATCGTTATCATGTCCAGCCCAGTCGATTTCGCTTCCTTCTACCATTAAGAAGAAACCATTTTTATTTTGGCTTAGTTTATTCAAAGCTGTTTCAGTCATATCGTTTAATGAAGGCATAGTTGCTTCACGGTCAAGCATTTTTGGCATTCCGCCTGGAGCGAATAAACCTAACATACGAGGGTTGTCGCTTTTTAACATTTCATCTTTATTGGTTACATAAGAATAACCATCTTTTTGAAATTGTTCTGTTAGATTACGGTCTTGACGAACAAAGTTGCTTACACCGCCACCAAGCATAACATCGATTTTATGTCCGCCATTGATCATTTCATCATAATAATCATCAGCAATGGCATTCATGTTTTTACGGCTAACATCATGTGCACCATAAGAAGCAGGTGTCGCGTGTGTAATTTCCGAAGTCGAAACCAATCCAGTTGATTTGCCCTTTTCTTTAGCTGCTTCAAGAACAGTTTTTACAGATGATCCGTCATTATCTACACCAATGGCTGCATTATATGTTTTAACACCTGCAGACATCGCTGTTGCAGCTGCTGCTGAATCCGTAACATTTTGATGTGGATCTTCTGGATATGTTTTTTGTTGTCCTACTAAGTACTTATCAAATTCTGTTAGCTCAACCTCTTTTGTTGAAGGGTTGTCCTTTAAATAACGATAGGCAGAGGTATAGGAAACTCCCATTCCGTCCCCAATTAAGAATATAACATTCTTAATCTCTGCATTGTTTTGTCCTACTTCATTAGCTTTGACGTCATTATTTATGTTACCAAGAAAGGTTCCAAATGCTACAGTGGATAAAACTGCTATTGGTAAAACTTTTCTTTTGAGTATGTTTTTAAACAAAATAATAGCCCCCTTAAATATTTATTAAAACCTAATGCAATTTTCATTAGATTTTAATTTTGGCTTGCTATTAAACTATAAAACAAAATTGTAAATCTATTATTAACACAATGTAAAGATTTGTTTTTCACATACAAAATAGCCTAGAAATTTTTCCATGCCATTTTTTAACAGCGTAAATTCAAATTTTTTGTATAATAGCTTCGATTGTAAAAATAGTAAAGGAATTTTAAACCATGTTTACATTGTTTTTATAATTTTCAGATTTTTTTCGTTATAATTCGACAGAAAAAGAGAAAGTTCTATTATTAATTTTTAATAATTTATAGGTCACACATCAGATTACTTAAATTATGTCGAATTATGTTTGTAAAAGTCGGAATTATTTAATTTTGACTTAATACCTCGTTTGCTACAATGAAAAACAGATTGCAACACTAACAACATGAAAGGAGCTTAAATTTTGATGCAAAGTCTATTAGATAGAATAAAGTTGGAAGACACTTTTACCATAAATGAAGAAGATGATTCAGAATCTGAAGAGTTATATTACAAGTTATGGGAAGATGATCGATTGTAACTCAAATAAAAACATAAATCCTAATATGGAGGCAACTATGACTAATAAACAATGTATAGCCATGCTATTAGCTGGGGGAAGAGGTTCTCGATTAAAAGAATTGACCAAATACATAGCAAAGCCTGCAGTTCCATTCGGTGGAAAATATCGAATCATTGATTTTACATTAAGCAATTGTTGTAATTCTGGTATTGATACTGTTGGTGTTTTGACACAGTATCAACCTCACACTCTTCAAAATTACATTGGTGATGGCAAGCACTGGGACTTAAACCGAAAAAATGGAGGAGTTACCATTCTTCCACCTTTTCAATGTGAGTTGGGTGAAAGATGGTATGAAGGCACCGCCCATGCTATTTATCAAAACCTTCAATTTATTGAAAGTTACAATCCAGAGTACGTTCTCATTATTTCAGGTGATCATATTTATAAAATGGATTACAGTAAAATGCTAAAGCAGCATATAGAAACGTCAGCCGATGCCACCATTTCTGTTATCAACGTACCATGGAGTGAGGCCAATCGGTTTGGTATTATGAATATCGATCTCGATTCGAAGAAAATAGTAGATTTTGAAGAAAAACCAGAACAGCCTAAATCAAACCTTGCATCTATGGGCATTTACATTTTTAATTGGAAACTATTAAAAAAATATTTAGAAAAAGAAGAAAAAAAGCCATTTTCATCAAAGGATTTTGGGAAGGACATTATCCCTTCGATGATAAGTGATCGGTGCAACTTATATGCTTATGGTTTCAAGGGTTATTGGAAGGATGTCGGAACCATTCATAGCCTCTGGGAAGCGAATATGGATTTACTTTCATTTAAGAGTAATCCAATTTTACAAAATGAAGACTGGCCTATTTATACACATGAAACTTCCCAGCCCCCATTGTATTTGGACGGAAAGGCTAGCACACACCAATCTCTAGTAAGTGAAGGCTGTAAGGTGTTTGGAAAGGTAGAAAATTCAGTTCTCTTTTATGGAGTTACCGTAGGCAACGGAGCTGTTATAAAAAATTCCGTTATTTTGCCCAATACCATTATAGGTGAAAATGCGGTGATTAACCGAGCAGTTGTTGGTATGGGAACGGTAATTGAAGCTAATGTTAAAGTGGGAGAAGATCAGCCATTTAGCGAAATCACCTTAATTGGGGATAACCAGACTATTCAAAAAGATATGGATGAAAAAGTTAAGGAAAAAGCTGTTTAGATTATTATTCTTAACATATAAACATAGGCATTACTTTTACAAATTAGTTAAAATAAAAAATTTAGCAAACAGAATTGAAATGGGAAGGTTTCCTACAACGGCATTTCGATGATTGTCAAAAAGAAATTAGATAAATAACAAAAGCGATGAGTAATCTCGTCGCTTTTACTTAAGACAAAATACTAAACTCACCGTTAGCCATCCATCCAGCACAAAATCAGTGCTGCACCACAGAGAAATAAAAATAGTTTTCCAGGAGGCTTGCAATTCCTGAACTAAAGAAAATAGGGTTTAAGTTTGTAAAATTAGAGTATTACATTTTGAAATGAATCAAACATATTTCAAAAAAAGTAGTTAGTCCTTAATTAACTAACTACCCCTTACGTTTCTTACCTAACAACAATCACTTTCATTTCCTAATAACACGAGACCATTCGCCTCTTCACTAAAATCCAGTGTAAGGTTATCCGTATATGGCTCAATATCGGGATCAATTGCCACCAATACTTCATTAATGGTTACTACTAAATCCTGTTCTTTTGGCTCATCCAGAGCCAGCCCTACATTTGGCTGTCCTCAGCCATAGCCTGCAAAATAGACACGAAGGTTTTTAGCTTCGTGTTCTTGGAGCAATTGTTTCAATACATCACGAGCTTGATCTGTGATATTCATTTGCCCATCACCTTCCAAATTCACTTACTTATCTTACTTGTTTCTTATGAATTAAGAAATCAGAACGTCTGATTTCATTAATTTTTGTTTTCTTATTAAGCATTAGGAAAGATGCGTTGCAATGCTTCTTTCATCTGAGGTTTTACGTTAATTTTTGGACGAGCTGCCTTAGCAATTTTTTCAGCCTCATCAATTGTCTTCGCTTTACCTAATGACAATAAGGTTCCAACTGCAACTGTTCCTGCTCGGGTGCTTCCACCACCACAATGGAAATAAACTTTTTTGCCTTCGTTATAGGCACTTACAACATGCTCAATTGACTTTTTGATTGATTCGTCTTGATGCTCAGCATCATCAACGATTGGACTATGGATTCGATCGTACCCTGACTTGTTCTCATGCGACTCCGCTCGCAAATCGTAAATAACATCGGCTTTTTCATTTTCCATCATGTCCTTCACATCATCTGCTCCGCCGAAATAAATATGATCTTTAATTAATTCGTTATAGTTTTTTGCAGCCATGGTTTTACTCCACCTTTAATGTTTATTTAGTAGCATTGATAAAAGTTTTTAATTGTTACTCTTGGCTTTCAATTCTTACTCACCAGTTTCACCAAAACGCTTAATGCGTTCTCCGATTTCATCACGGACACGTTGGAAGAATGCCCATTTTTCTTCGTCAGTCCCTTGAGCTTTAGCTGGGTCATCAAATCCCCAATGAACTCGTTTTACTTTTAGTGGTGTGACCGGACACTTATCAGCAGCATCACCACATAATGTAACAACTAAATCGGCATTGTTTAAATATTCAGGGTCGATAATATCAGAGGTGTGACTTGAAATATCAATTCCAGTCTCTTTCATCGCTTTTACAGCATTGGGGTTCAATCCGTGTGCTTCAATCCCAGCACTGCGTACTTCCCACTCGTCACCTAAATGTTTTTTAGCCCAACCTTCTGCCATTTGGCTTCGGCAAGAGTTACCTGTACATAAGAAGTAAAGTTTCTTTTTAGACATGATGCATTCTCCTTAATTTTCGTGAAGTAGTTTATAAATCATTGCCGCACAAACTGCTCCTAAAATAGTAGCGACAATATACACCCATAGATGTTGTGTTGTACCTGATACGATGGCTGGACCAATTGATCTTGCTGGATTCATTGAAGCACCACTAATTGGACCTGCGAACATAGCTTCCAATCCTACCGTTGCACCAATGGCAATTCCTGCGAAGGATTTTACCGCTTTACCATGGACCGCAGAACCGAATATAACCATCATCAAGAAAAAAGTAAGGATAAATTCCAAAATAAACGATTGTGACCATGATCCTCTTGGTAAGGTGGTACCGAGCGTTGCAACGTTTCCAAATAAACAACACAACGTTGCACTTGCTGCAATCCCTGCAATGATTTGAATAATAATATAATAAAGTGCTTCTCTCTTCTTTATATCCCCATGAATTAAAAATCCAATAGTAACAGCTGGATTAAAGTGTGCACCAGATAGGTGACCAAACGAGAAAATTAGTGCCATTACAACTAGCCCAAATGTAAGGGCTACTCCTACATGAGTTAAACTTTTAGTAATCGAATCTATTACAACTGCACCTGTTCCAGCAAAAACAAGAAAATAAGTTCCTAAAAATTCGCTGATTAACTTTTTTTTCATTTTGTTTTAATCCCCTTGTTGATCATTTGCTTAACATCCACAACGAAGCGTAGGATTGCTCTTTTCAATCTGTTTGATTTTCTTTGTCTGAACTGGCACATGCTCTAAAATTTCTTCTATAAGTCCATATAAATCACTTTGTGAATTCAAGGAATAATAGATCCACTGACCTCTACGATCCTCTTTAACTAACCCTAAATCCTTTAGTTTTCGAAGATGCTGACTAATAGACGGCTGACTCATATCAAACACTTCAAGAAATTCACATACACAGCATTCCCTTTGTTTTAAAATTGTCACAATGGTCAAGCGTGTTTTATCCCCTAATAGTTTCAAAACGTTGGCAGCTCGTTCTATTTCAACTATTGATTTCAACATATTGGACACCTCCCTGCATATAAGCAAATAATAATATACTTATTTAAAATCTGTGTGTTATATAGTGTTTTAATTTTCCGTTGAATCCAAGAAATTATACATATCGTTCATGACTTTCTAAATCGGATTCTAATAATTTAATACAAATTTACATATAACTATCTGCTTATATGTTAAAGCAATAAAAAATTTAATTCAAGTTCTCTACTGTAAAGTTATTGTAAATAGAAAAAGATTAATAACCGTAGCTATCAATCTTTTTTTTAGAGATTAGAATAATTTTTTCAAAGCCATAACATCAATAAATTCACTTTATCGAATCCTCTGGTTTTTTTTAAAATAAGGCTTTGTTATACTTGGCTGTTGGATCTCCGCTCATGCGCTTCGCTTTCCGCGGGCGGTCCGGGGAGCCTCCTCGGCGCTAGCGCCTGCGGGGTCTGACCCTACCCCCCTTAAAATAATACGACCCGTTAACAGGATTACCGAATCGCAGGGTTTCTCTACTCCTGACTCTTTTCGGTCACGTAGAGCCCTTCTACGTTACCCACTTCTCTTCTCCTGACTCTTTTCGGTCACGTAGACCTACCCTATTTGTAACTGTTTCCTCTCAATTCACTATTTTAAGGCAAAGTTAGCGTGATAATCACGGAATGTTGGATTTTCTCCACATACCATCAGGCCTTGCCCCCAGTTCACATGTACATCGGAGGACGGTTTATCGGCAGGATCACGATACTGGAATAATACGTTTCTGCGCGGACGGTTACTGCGATTACTATCCGAACCGTGTACCGTTAAATAATTAAAAAACAGTACATCCCCTGCTTCAGCAGGGCAGGGAGTCCCTATGGAAATCGGATATTCCTTATGATTTAAGTAGTGACTGCCTACATGAGGAAGTGGTCCTTTATGATGAGATTTTGGTATCACCCTTAGGCATCCGTTTTCCAAGTCAGCATCATCAAGATGAACACTAGCAGCCAGCATGGTATGACTTTCATGTGGGAAATACGGATGATCCTGATGCATTGGAAAAGCTGCTCCCTTTTCAGGCGGCTTCACCAGCATTTTGGAGTGATGTAATTGCACATTCGGTCCGATCAGCTTTTGCAAAATAGACACCATATTAGGATGAATAACCGCTCTTGAGAAAGATGCATCATGATAATGAACGTCATGAAACCCTTTCAAAACAAGTTTTTTTAACTCATTCGGGGGAATGTAATCCCCTTGCCAGGCATGATTTCGATCATGTTTAGTATTTGCAGCACGTTGAATAATGCGTTCAACCGCCGTTTTCATTTGCTCTACTTCCTCTTTAGAAAAAACCCCTTTAACAAGCAAGTATCCATATTCTTTGTAAAAATCAGCATCCTTTGAAGTAATCATGATAATTTCCTCCTTTAAGATTAATAGTATAATTGTTATAATTTTAAGAAAATAATGGATTCCAGTCTTTATCAAAAGAGGCTGTTTTTTTGTCTTTTGAAGACATCGGAGGGATATTTTTGGTCGTCCAATCATGTAAACTAAGTGAAGGAATGTTGAATCAATATGCAATACGGCCGATTGGAGAAGAAATTTCCTTTAAGGTGCATTATTGGGGAGTGAACCCGGAGCATTTTAACAATCCGGTCCATAGGCATTCATTTTTTGAAGTTTGTTATGTACTAAATGGAGAAGGACAGTATAAAGACCTGGATGTACAATATCCGTTAAAGAAAGGTACAGTATTTTTATCCCGTCCGAACATTCATCACCAAATTTTAAGCGAAACCGGACTTTTTCTTGTATTTGTTGCTTTCGAGCTTTTACATGAACAATCAAAGGTTGATTGCATTAGGAAGTTTAATCTACTGGCGAAAACAAATAGAATTTGTATTAGTGCTGCTGATGATTCCTCAACGGCCTTACTATGGAGGGCATTGGTAGATTATACGTCAAACGGCGGTGCCAACGATTTTAACTTCATTACTAATATGGCACACACGCTCATCCTGTCCTTTAGTACTATGTTTTCCGAAACAAATCAGAGAAGTCGAAATCAAGAAAAAATGTTTTCGAATCGTTCTCCCACCCATTTATATCAAGCAAAGCTGTTTATTCGTGATAATTTATCAGAACCATTGAAGCTAGAACATGTCGCCAACTATCTTCACATTTCTAGTCGTCATTTATCAAGGCTCTTCTCCACTGAACTGTGTGAAAGTTTCTCCAATTATATTCGCAAGGAAAGAGTAAGAGAGGCGGCTCGTCTTCTTGAAATGACAAGCATTCCTATTAAAGAGATAGCTGATGTCACCGGCTTTGGATCAGTGCATTCCTTTACACGCGTATTCACTACAATGATGAACGTTTCACCCGCTAAATATCGCAATGATTATGTGAGTAAGACAATATAGTCTAAAAAAATAAGCCCATTAAATAAGTGGGCTTATTAAGGAATATTTAATTGAGTCGATGATTTTATTTATTACTCATCCTTTTGTATATAGGCTTATACCGGAAATTCACAAAATGAATGCTTGTGGCAACTAATAACATCCCGACAATAAGGGTATAGGTCACCGTTTCTCCCAAGAAAAGCACGCCGAGGAGAACAGCAACAATAGGAATGAGAAACGTATAGGAACCAACTTTACTTGCCTCACCCGCATTAACAAGCTTGTAGTAAAGGATGTAGGCATAGGGGATGCCAATGGTCGCACCAAAGCAGAGCCCTACTATGTAATATCGATTCCATTCGATTGCAGACCAGCTTTCAAACACTGTTCCAGTACTTAGGAGGAAAATGCCTCCAATCACAGATTGAATCGCCACCATCCAAAATGCATCCACTTCTTTGCTTACTTTCTTTACGTAGATAACACCTGACGCCCAGCTTACCGCTGTTAGTAACCCGAGTATCACTCCAATTGGTGAGATATGAACGGTCAAACCGTCGACACTAACGACTGCGATCCCAACGAATCCAAGCAACAAACCAATGATTTGGATTGGCGATAAATATTCACCTAGGAACAGCCAAGCGAAAAGGCCGAGTAAAATCGGCTGGAAATAGACAAGTACGGAAAACAATCCACCCGGTAAATAGAGCAATCCTAATGTCTGAAGCCCGAAAAAAAGGATGGAGTTAAAGAAAGCCGCAATACAGTACTTCTGCCAGTTATTCCGCCAATTGATCGCCTTCCGCGTCTTCCAAATAATTAGTGTCAACAAGATTCCACCTAACAGTGTACGCAGTCCTGCATAAAGCAATGGCGGTGAATAGGGTACTGCTAATTTATTGATTGGCCAGCTTGCGCCCCAGATCAAAATGAGCACGAAAAGCGCAGCCTTCGATTTTTTAGACATATTTTCCATCCCCTTTTCAACGACAAACAAGCAGGTCGAACTCGTCACCGTAAAGTTCAAAGAGACGACGCACTGATGCATCACCTCACGATAGTATAATACTTTGCAGACTCTGTTTATCGCAGGATCTTCTATAAGACTACGAAATATTTTAGCCTTTTATCAATAGATACGTTTTATAGCACACTGAAAGCTTCATCTTTTATATCACTAATGAACATACATCCTGGTGCATGAGTGATCATGATGGAAGGCTTACTTTCCATCGCAACGGCTTGAGGGGTTACACCACAAGCCCAAAATACCGGAACCTCCCCTGGTTTCAAGGACACAGCATCTCCAAAATCAGGTCTTGAAAGATCCATGATGCCTATTTCGCTTGGATTTCCGATATGGATTGGCGCACCATGTACGGCCGGAAAACGAGATGTAATCTGAACGGCACGGATGGCATCCTGCGGTGTCATTGGCCTCATACTAACGACGGTCGGCCCCTCAAACAGGCCTGCTTTTTCACACTTAATATTCGTTTTGTACATCGGAACGTTACAGTTTTCCTCGATATGCCTGACCGGAATACCGCTCTCAAGGAGTGGTGTTTCAAATGTAAAACTGCACCCTAGCAAGAAGCCCACCATGTCGTCTTCCCAATACTCGGCAATATCTGCGACTTCCTCTGTAAAAACACCCTCTCTGTATATACGATATTTCGGGATGTCTTTTCGGATATCTGCCCCTTTGGCAATCAAAGCAGGAACAAATGAGCCAGGCTCCGTCACGTCCAATAAAGGACATGGCTTCGGATTCCGTTGACAAAACAGCAAAAAGTCAAAGGCATGCTCTTTTTTTAAGATCACCAAGTTCGCTTGGGTATACCCTTTTGACATTCCGGCAGTTGGTCCTGTAATCTCTTGCTTCCGAATCAACTCCCTAATTTTTTCCGGCTCCAATGTTTCATAGTTCCCCAAAATGAACCCTCCTAAATTGGTAATCTTATAAAATTACTTAAAAATCAAAGGTAATTGTTCGATCAATGTCACAACACTCAAATAGCCCATTACCACCACAACAAAACAACCCGGAATCGTCAACCATAGCGGATGCTTGTACTCACCTACGATACTTTTCTTGTAGGCCGCAACTAATAATGTACCTAAACCTATTGGCAAAATAAGGGCATTCAATGCTCCAACAATAAGCAAGATTGTTACTGGCCTTCCAACAATGGCAAATGTCGCTGTTGAAATAACGATAAATGCAATAATGACCCAATTTTGGTATTTCTCAATGGTTGGATGAAACGTGCGGATAAAGGAAACCGACGTATACGCCGCTCCTACAACTGATGTTACCGCAGCAGCCCACATGATTACACCAAACATACGGTAACCGACGTCACCTGCAGCTAGTTGGAACACCGAAGCAGGCGGATTCGCTGGATCAATCGCTAGTCCTTTTGTTACAACCCCAAGAACAGCCAAGAATAATGCCACACGCATAATACCGGTAACGAGAATCCCTGTAACAGAGCTTTTTGTAACTGCTGGCAAAGCTTCCACACCTTTGATACCCGCGTCTAATAGACGGTGTCCGCCTGCAAACGTAATATACCCTCCTACCGTACCTCCAACAAGCGTAACGATAGCAAACATGTTAATCTTTTCCGGCATAAACGTATTCACAATCGCCTCTCCAACCGGCGGTGCTGTCGTAAATGCAACGTACAGCATGAGGAGGATCATAACGAACCCTGCGATTTGCGCGAATTTGTCCATTACTTTACCTGCTTCTTTAACCACAAAAATAAAAATCGCTAATAGTGCACTAATCACTGCACCTGTAATAGGATCCCATCCAAGCATGGCATTCAGACCCAATCCAGCGCCAGCTACGTTTCCGATATTAAACGCCAAACCGCCTATGACGATAAGTATGGCCAAGACAACTCCGAGTCCAGGGAACACTTTGTTGGCAATTTCTTGTCCACGCAACCCAGAGACGGCAATGATTCTCCAAATGTTCATTTGTGAAAAAATGTCTAATAATAATGAAATTAAAATAACAAAGGCAAAGCTTGCAGCCAACTGCTGTGTAAATACAGTCGTTTGGGTCAAAAATCCAGGTCCGATCGATGAAGTCGCCATTAAAAATGCCGCACCGAGTAAGACACTTCTACTTACCTTCTTTTGCTTAGAAGCTTTGACATCTTTTTGTGGAACATCAAATTTAGGATTTTCCATAGTAAACCTCCAAGTTACTGATTGCATCTACCGTAATATTGTTCTTTTCTAATGTTTCGTTAATATATTTGGCAAAGGCTAGGGCGTGCGTACCATCACCGTGAATACAAATGGTATCTGCACGCAGCGAAACTTCTGTTTTTTGCTGGGATACTACTTTTCCTTCTGTCACCATTTTCACAATTTGCGCAACAGATTGTTCTTGATCTGTAATCAGCGCATCCATTTGTGAGCGAGAAGTCAAAGACCCGTCCGCTTGATACGTACGATCTGCAAATACCTCATGTGCCGTGCGTAAACCGATCTTCTCTCCGGCTTTTGTCAATTCACTGCCGGCAAGGCCGAATAATATTAAGGACGGGGATACATCATAAACCGCTTGGGCAATGGCCTCGGCAAGTTTTCGATCCTTGGCAGCCATGTTGTACAAAGCACCATGGGGTTTTACATGCTGCATTTTTTCATTGAACGTCATTAAAAATCCTTGCAATGCCCCAATTTGGTAGACGACCATGTCATATCCTTCTTGAGGTGTAATAGCCATTTCCCTTCGCCCGAATCCGTTTAAATCTGGCAAACCAGGATGTGCTCCAACTTTGACCCCATTAGCAATGGCCATCTTTACCGTTTCTCTCATTACACTTGGGTCTCCGCTATGAAAACCGCAAGCAATATTTGCCGATGTAACGTATTTCAAAATTTCTTCCTGCTCCCCAAGCTTGTACCGTCCAAAACTCTCCCCTAAATCACAATTCAAATCCACTTGAAACATGTTTCTCCCCTCCATCTCATTACTCGTCCCCTTCAGAAGAGCGCTTTCATCTTTATTTAGTTTCGATATTCGGAACTCTAGTTTTAAAACTTAAACCAATTCTAGCATAAATATTTTCAATTGAATATAATTATACGAAAATTATAAATATCATAATATTCCATATTTATAGTCTTGTATTTAAATTTGTATAAACTATAATATTGATAGTATCCGTTTAACAGAACCTAGTTACCGAAATTCGAAACTTAGAGGAGCTAATTATAATGGCCCATCATAAAAATAATGTTATCTTAAGGCCTTTAGGGGATTCTGCTCTTGTGATTCAGTTAGGCGATGGAATGAGCCCCGCCATCCATGAAAAAGTGAAAAATCTATCCAACTTATTAGAAAAAAAGCCGTTTACAGGATTCATGGAATCTGTACCGTCTTATAATAGCTTGACCATTTATTACAATCCTGTTGCCGTCTATTTGTCCAACCCAGATAAAGAAGCAACAAGTCCTTATAAAAAAGTAAGCACCTTCATTTTGGCGTTACTAGATCAATTAGGAACGAGTGAAAAACCTGAACAACGGCTAATAACCATCCCAGTCTTGTACGGAGGAGAATTTGGTCCAGATTTAGAGTATGTAGCAACGTATCATGGACTTTCTGTTGAAAAAGTAATTGAAATTCATTCGTCAGCTGATTACTTAGTCTATATGATTGGCTTTGCTCCAGGTTTTCCGTTCATGGGGGGAATGGACGAAAGGATTGCCACACCACGTAAAGATTCACCCCGCCTGGCCATCGTGCCGGGATCTGTTGGAATTGCTGGAAAACAAACAGGCATCTACCCGCTGGAAACACCAGGAGGATGGCAAATTATCGGGCGCACCCCGCTTGATTTGTTTCTTCCCGAGCTTTCACCGCCAACGATGTTACAGTCTGGAGATAGAATCCGCTATGTACCAATTACACATGAAGAGTATGCTGCCTATAGGGAGATGAAACAATGAGCATTAAAGTGCTTCATCCTGGATTATTGACTACAATCCAAGATTTAGGGAGATTCGGTTCACAAAAATTCGGGGTACTCGTAAGTGGTGCCATGGATCCTATTTCTCTTAGAGTCGCAAATTTACTCGTGGGAAATAACGAAGGAGAAGGTGCACTTGAAGTTACCCTGTTTGGGACAACTCTCGAATTTGAAACAGATGAGTTAATTGCGATTACAGGCGGTGACCTTCAGCCTAAAATTGACGGGAAGGAAGCACCGATGTGGCGGCCCGTCCTGATCCGCAAAGGTTCTATTTTAAAATTTAAATCCGCCATTAAGGGATGCAGGGCGTACGTGGCCTTGGCTGGTGGAATCGATATTCCCGAAGTGATGGGAAGTAAAAGCACATATCTTCGCGCGGCGATTGGAGGGTTTCACGGCAGAGCATTACAAAAAGGGGATGTGTTTGAGAGCGGAACCTTCAATAGAATCAGTCGGGCATTCGTTCATCAGCTCGAAAAAATGACTACTCATTTTCCATGGTCAGTCAACTATACAAAATTTATATCATTTAATAAAACACAAACGATAAGGGTTTTACGAGGGGCTGAGTTCGAGCGTTTCGATACGGCTAGTCAACAAACATTTTTTTCGGATCGGTA
The DNA here is from genome assembly GCF_051842875.1 of Neobacillus sp. C211. Lineage (NCBI taxonomy): Bacteria > Bacillati > Bacillota > Bacilli > Caryophanales > Bacillaceae > Neobacillus > Neobacillus sp. C211. The sequence continues at coordinate 97,614 of NZ_JBPXRO010000007.1, read as the reverse complement.
CACGTTAACCACTCAGGCGGATCGGATGGGCTATCGGTTGGAAGGAGAATCACTCAACTTATCAGAAAAATTTGAGCTGCTATCAGAAGGAGTTACGTACGGGACCATTCAAGTACCTTCAAACGGACAGCCGATTATTTTAATGGCAGATCGACAAACGACTGGAGGATATCCCAAAATCGGTCAAGTCATTTCCGTCGACCTGCCTTGTTTGGCCCAGATGCAGCCTAACGCTAACATGGAGTTCAAGGAAGTTTCGCTTGAACAAGCAGAAATAGAACTAATCATGCAAGGGCAGAAGCTCCGTAAATTAGCGTTAGGCATTCGCTTTAAAGCACTTTATGAATGAGAGTACAGGTGCAGATGAAAATGTAGCTTCAAATCGTATGAACGGGGCGGTCTCTACATCAAACTGTGTGTTGATGCAGAGACCGCCCCGTTCTTTTCATTTTGTATAGCCTAATCGCATCGATATTTCCTCTGCAACTTTTTTCACTTTCTTCGCATATTTCTCAATGTTATCACCTTGATAATTCGCTTCAATGCCCGCTATACTAATGCCCGCTATCACTTCACCTAGGTGATTAAAAATGGGGGAGGCAATCGCAGATGTATGGTTTTCCAATTCAGAATGGCTGATGGTGTATCCATCGATTCTCGCCTGTTTTATGGTTTCATAAATTCTCTCTTTGTCAGTAATTGTCCCTTGTGCAAACGATTTGAGCTCAGTTGATTCGAGATATTCCTGCACTTCTAAATCAGGTAAAAAGGACAAGATCGCACGTGGACAGGCCCCAGCATAAAGGGGACTTTTCCTTCCAATCGCAGTATACAGACGAACCTTTTGTTTTGTGTCAATTTTCTCGATATAGATGGCTTCGTTCCCTTCTCTAACAATTAAGTTAATGGCTTCCTTAATATCATTATGTAATTCAACCATAAATGGGTAGGCAATCTGACGTAGGTCAATCCTCGCCAAAACCAGATGGCCAAATTTGAGAAACAAAAGTCCAAGTCTGTACTTCAAATCACTTCCTTTTTCTACAAACCCCATTTCCTCTAACGACGAGAGCATTCGATAGACTGAAGTTTTTGGAATTCCTGATAGATCAATAATTTCTTGAAATGATAATTCGGAATGCTCTATAAATAGATTTAATACATCCATCGAACGGACAACTGTTTTATTTTTGTTGTTCATTAATTGTAATCTCCTTCTCAAACACCATTCCACAGTATATATAAAAATAATTCTACACGATAAATTCAGACATTCAAACAGAAAAAGACCAAGGGAAATCCCTTGGTTTTAATCAAACTCGAATTAGTTTTACGATGTGACCCGGTTGCAGGAAGGAAAGCAAAGGTAAATCCGCCTCCACTACCCTTCCAACCACATTAACTCGCTTATCGGACGGTAGGTCATGACGCGTGATTTGGACCTCTCCGCGATATCGTCCATAGTGGTCATTGTCTCTCGTAATCGTCCCCACCGGCCGTGCCACCGTATTCTCAGCGACGACCGAGCCTGAACTTCTCGTATCCATAAGCCGGAGAACGTCACGGGAAAAATCAGGGCGAAGCCGGAACTCCCCTTCTTGAAACCCTTCCACTCGGAGCGAAACCCGACCAAAACGGTCTAATTCCATTAATTTACTAAGAAGCTCCTCACTTACCTCGGGATCGCCTATATAGACATCCACAACACCAGCCCGGAACAACTCCAATGCAGCCAAATACGGATCGACTTCACGATGCGCTTCCAAGGTGGGCAGCCCTTCAAACAGAGGGCCGCGTTTCTCACCGTCTCCTGGAATATACGCACTTACTGGAATACCATACCGTCTAAAAAGTTCATTCTGTGATTCAAAGAACGATTCAGATAAGCCCGTTTCACGCCTTGGATAGAAATTATGCCAAGCCAGCAGCTGACCAGCCTCTAACCCGCCCTCAAGGAGAGCATCCACATCTTTCTCAAATAAAATACTGGCATTGAGAGCAAGTTTGAATTCCTTAGCCAGGGTCAAAATCGTATCATTTTCAAAAAAGTCATCCAAACGCAAACCGATGACTCCTAAGGATTTTAACGCAGATAAGCTTTTTAATCCTAAATGGGCAGGTGTTCGTGCCGATACATCCGCATAAACCTCTATTCCAGCTTCTTTTGCTGCTTTAAGCAACGATTTCGCGCGGCCCGCTAAATCGCCTGCCTCTTCAGGGATGTGAAGCGACGTAAACGCCCGCCTCACACCCATTTTTCCTGCGAACCTAATCCGTTCTTCTGCTAAAGGGTCATTTAAATAGAAGGAAATACCGATCAATCAAACTCACCGGCCATGTCATCATTGAAGCCAAATAAATAGGTGAACAAGAAACCAGCAGCATAAGAAATTAACACACCAAGCAGGTAAAGCAGGACTTGGCCAGAAACCACTAGGAAGGCAAGCGGTAAACCAGATACACCGACTGCAATCGTCGCTACATGGAAGACAGCCTGGAACGCTCCGCCAACACCCGCACCTAAGCAAGCAGTTAAGAATGGACGGCCTAATGGTAAGGTCACACCGAAAATAAGTGGTTCGCCAATTCCAAGAATTCCTGCAGGCAGCCCCCCGCCAATCGCTCTTTTTAAGCGTTTTTTCTTCGTCTTAAAGTAAATTGCAAACGCAGCTCCGACTTGTGCTGCACCACCCATAGCCAAGATTGGCAGAAGCGGGTCATTTCCAAGCGTATTAATTAACTCCAAGTGAATTGGTGTTAAGCCTTGATGTAAACCAGTGACAACGAGCGGCAGGAAGGTTGCACCAAGCACAAAGCCAGCCACGACACCACCCACATCAAGCAGCGAAGTTAATCCTTTTGTAATCGCATCTGAAACGAAACCACCAAGCGGCATAAAAACAAGATAAGTTACAATACCAGTAAGCAATAAAGCAACCGTTGGCGTGATAAACAGGTCAAGCGATTGTGGAACATAACGACGAACTCGTTTTTCGACAAGGGCAATAAAGATGGCTGCAAAGAGAACTCCAATTAAGCCGCCCCGTCCAGGAAGTAAAGCGGTATCAAACAATTTGATTCCTGCAACAGCTGGGTTAATGATTAAAATACCGGCAATCGCCCCAAGTGCGGGTGAACCACCGAATTCTTTCGCTGCATTGGTACCAACTAAAATACCAAGGTAACCAAATAAACCGCTTCCAATCACGGACAAGATGGTCGCAAGTTGGGAATCTGCAGCTAACCATCCCGCTTGGACGATTGCTTTGGTGATCCCAGTAATCAATCCGGAAGCGACAAGTGCTGGGATTAATGGAATGAAAATACTTGATATTTTTCGTAAAAATAACTTAAATGGCGTGGCATTCTTTTTGTTAATTTCAGCCTTTTTGCTGGCTGCCTTTTCTTTCAAATCGATTCCGCCAGCAGCATCTATCAATCTACCAAACTCTTCTGTCACCCTGTTTACTTTTCCAGGGCCTAAGATAATTTGAAGTGTTTCTTCCTCTACCACTCCCATGACTCCGTCTATTTTCTTAATGGCTGCTTGGTTGACAATCGAATCATCCTTCGGTGTCACACGAAGTCTTGTCATACAATGAGTATAATTTTCAATATTCGCTGGGCCGCCTAATTGTTCAAGAATCTTTTCTGCTAAAATTTTATTCTCTCCAGACATGCTAATTCCCCTTCTCTCTGTTGTTTTTTCAAAAGTGAACTTCTTATTCCAAGTCAGTATTGCAGGACGATAAGAGATGGAATGGTGTTCACATCACCTCCTGAAAGGATTATTTCCCTTCTTTAATAAACCGGATCGCTTCTCTTGTTTTATCAATGGAATGAATCGTATCCTCATATTGAACGGTTGCCATCGATAAAAACAAAATATCCATGATATATAACTGCGCAAGGCGTGATGAAGTGGCTGCACTTCGAAACGGAGCCTCACCCGAATATGCGGTAAACAATTTAATATCTGCCAAAGCAGAGACCGATGATTGCCCATATTTCGTTAAACTAATTGTTTTAACCCCGCGCTCTTTTGCGAGTGCCATAACTTTAATCACCTCAGGTGTCTCTCCTGAGTGGGAAATTCCAAACACCAGATCATCCTTATTGGCATTGGCAATCAATGTAGCAACAAGATGTGTATCCGAAAAAGCGGTTGCGTTTTTATGAACCCTAAGGAGCTTTTGCTGTGCGTCCCTAGCGATAATATTTGAAGCCCCAATTCCAAAAAAATGAACATTTTTAGCAGTCGACAAGGTGTGCACAGCACGTTCCAATTCATCGTAATTGATTATCTCTTCCGAGTCGCGGATGCTTTGGATGCTATTACTTGTTGTCTTCTGAGCGATAGAGAAAAAAGATTCACCAGGCTCGATGTCACGGTACCCTTGTTCAACTGGTTTCACTAGATCCCCAGCAATTCGTACTTTTAAATCTTGAAAACCGTTTAAGCCCAAGGACTTACACAGCCGAATAACAGCAGCACCACTTGTATTAGCCTGCAATCCGATGTCATGAACGGTACTGTTTAAAATCGCTTGAGGATTATCAAGAATAAATTCAGCAATTTTCCGCTCGGAAGCTGGAAGCTGTTCCAGCATATTTTGAATCATTTTTAATCCGCCTGCTGCCACACCAAAGACCACCTTTTTTTAAATTACTCTTCCACGTTTTGGATTGCTTTTTTTACATAGCCATTCGCTTCTGTTAATAATCGTTCAGCTTCTTGTTTATTTCTATTCGTTTTTATCATGACGATTGCCGTTTTAACTTGTAGATCTGATGCCTCTAGTGTTTCCAAAGCCTGTTGATAGGAAACCCCGGTAATTTTACGGATGATGCCGATCGCTCGTTCCTTCAATTTTTGGTTGCTCACATGAACATCGACCATTAAATTCTCATAGGCTTTTCCTAAAAGAATCATCGAAGAAGTTGAAATCATGTTCAAAATCATTTTATGGGCGGTCCCTGATTTCAAGCGAGTTGAACCAGTTAGTACCTCTGGACCGACAATTACTTCGATGCTTTGGTCGGCTTCCTTACTAATCGCCGCATTTTTATTGCAGGAAAGTGCAACGGTTTTCGCCCCAATGCTTCGTGCATATCGAAGTGCCCCTATGACATAAGGTGTCCGCCCACTGGCTGCAATCCCAATCACGGTATCATCTTTTGTCAGACCCAATTCCTTCAAATCGGCTACACCAAGATCAGGCTGATCCTCTGCTCCTTCGACTGCTTTCAAAAAGGCTCCTTCTCCCCCTGCCATAATCCCTTGGACCATTTCATGGTCCGTGCTGAAGGTAGGCGGACATTCGACTGCATCTAGAACTCCTAATCTTCCGCTCGTGCCTGCACCTAAATAAATGAGGCGCCCGCCGTTTTTAAAGGATTCAAACACAAATTGAACCGCTGCCTCCACATCTGGTAACACATCCTTGACCGCTAATGCGACCAGTTGATCTTGCTCATTCATGATTTGTAATATTTCGATTGGATTTGCTGTATCTATTTGCATCGACTGTTCATTTCGTGATTCTGTCGTTAATAATTCAAGATTTTCTGCCATTTTTTTAGATCCTCCTGTAAGTCTTTTCTGAGGTGAAAACGGTTACCCGTACATTTATTATATTACATATGAAATAATATTTCAAGATTTTTATTAAAATAATGAAATGTTATTTCAAAACACTATTGTACTGAAATGTTTATTTGGACATTATTCAAGCAAATAGCGGCGGATCGCTTTCGCAACCCCTGCTTCATAATTATTTCCAGTCACTTGATCCGCTAATTGTCTCACCTTTTCGGGCGCATTTCCCATCGCAATTCCAAGGCCGGCAACCGAGAGCATGAGGGCGTCATTGTAATTATCACCAATCGCAGCCGTTTGAGAGAGTGGAATCTTCAGCTGCTCGGTCAGTTTCATAAGGGCAGACGCCTTTGTCACACCAGTGGGGGTAATTTCTAAATTAACAAAGTTAAAACTGCTGCTAATTTCCATATCGACGCTCTGTTCCTTCAGGAGTTTGGTAAAATCATCCAGCCTATTCCCATCATCAAAGACAGCAATTTTTGTAATGTTCGGCTCTTGTTCCTTTACGTATCGGTAAAAGTCCTCAACCACTTTCACCTGACACTTTTCTCGAAAACTTTGACAATGTTGGCGTTCTCCTCCTGATTTTTCAAGGGTAGGGATGTTATTTTCGATCCAGTTCTCGTTCCATTTATTCACCTGTGGGACCAGGAGCGTATCCCCCTCGTAAAAGTGGGCATAGATGCCCTCCGACTCACATAATTCCCAAAAGCTCAACAGCGGCTCGTATTGAAAAACTGATTGCTCGCTGACCTCTCCATTTTCATCGAACATTATCGCCCCATTGTATGCAATGATTGGCTCCCCCTCAAGCCCAATCGTACGGGCAATCCATTGGGTTGAAAGCGGGGAACGCCCGCTGCAAATTACGACTTTCCCCCCTCGTTTGCGGTATTCGTGGATTGCCTCAATTGTTTCCACATCAATCTCTTTTTCATCGTTTAATAATGTGCCGTCCAAGTCCGTCGCTAATAGTAGATATTTCACCTATTATTTCCCCTTTGTAATTTTATTTTATTTCTAATATAATATTACTGAAATTTAATTTCAAATTATAGTGGTGCCTGACACCACTTTTTTAGGACGGAAATTTATATAATATTCTGATTTTCAAACAAGAATCACCTATACTGTAAGAAACATTAAAATAGATAAAACAATGAAATGGGGAAACCAAATGCTCTCGAATACAGTGAAAGAAAAACTAATTTCCATTGTAGCCAAGGAAAACTTCGATGATTCCCAAGTCGAACGCTTAGTTTACTCATATGATGCCACACCGAACTTTCAGTCGATGCCTGATGCGGTCATCAGCCCGAGGAATACGGCAGAAGTTTCTCAAATCCTAAAGGTATGTAATGAGCATAAGGTTCCGATTGTTCCGCGCGGTTCCGGGACCAACCTTTGTGCTGGGACATGCCCAACCGAGGGCGGGATTGTCATGCTTTTTAAGCATATGAACCAAATCCTTGAAATTGATGAGGAAAATTTAACGGTCACCGTTCAGCCTGGTGTCATTACCCTCGATCTGATTAATAAGGTAGAAGAAAAAGGGCTGTTCTATCCGCCCGATCCAAGCTCGATGAAGATTTCGACGATTGGCGGAAATATCAATGAGAACTCCGGTGGGTTGCGCGGGCTTAAATACGGGGTGACACGCGATTATGTCATCGCCCTTGAAGTCGTTCTGCCAAATGGCGACATCATCAGGACCGGCGGAAAGCTGGCAAAGGATGTTGCTGGCTATGATTTAACCCGGCTATTTGTTGGATCTGAAGGCACTTTAGTGGTCATTACCGAGGCCACACTCAAATTGATTCCGATGCCGGAGACGAAACAAACGATGCTTGCCCTTTACCAAGATCTATCCGCTGCTGCAAACTCTGTTTCAAAAATCATTGCTAATAAAATTATTCCTACAACACTAGAGTTCCTTGACCAGCCAACCTTAAAGGTGGTTGAGGAATTTGCTCAAATCGGTCTGCCTACCAATGTAAAGGCCGTTCTTTTAATCGAGCAAGACGGCCCACCTGAAGTGGTCGAGCGTGATTTAATTAAAATGGCGGAAGTTTGTAAGCAAGAAAATGCGGTTTCGATTCAAGTCGCCGCTTCTGAGGCAGAAGCGGACGCACTTAGAACAGCACGACGGGCCGCCCTTTCTGCGATTGCACGCTTAAAACCGACGACCATACTCGAGGACGCGACGGTTCCTAGATCAGAAATTGCCAATATGGTGCAGGCGATCAATGAGATAACTGAAAAATACCAACTGACCATTTGTACGTTTGGCCACGCCGGAGATGGAAACCTCCATCCAACCTGTGCAACAGATGCAAGAAATCATGAAGAAATGGAACGGGTCGAAAAAGCATTTGAGGAAATTTTTGAAAAAGCGATTGATTTGGGCGGAACGATTACCGGGGAACATGGAGTCGGCGCGATGAAAGCCCCCTACCTTGAATGGAAATTGAAAGAAGAAGGAATTGCAGCAATGAAATCTATTAAAAGCGCGTTTGACCCAAATAACATCATGAATCCTGGGAAGGTTTTTGCCAAAGACAGCAAGAAACGCGTGGTGATTACAAGATGACAACCGTGAAAGAAAAACAAACGATTCAAGAACAATTTAAAGCGCGGATGAATGAAGATGAACTGCTTAACTGTATGCGCTGCGGCTTTTGCTTGCCAACCTGTCCGACCTATATTGAATCAGGCTACAAAGAATCTCATTCTCCAAGAGGCCGGATCGCACTAATGAAAGCCGTTGTGGATGGGCTGATTGAGCCGGATGAGGATTTTGAGCGCTCGCTTGAACTCTGTCTTGGCTGCCGTGCCTGTGAACCGGTCTGTCCATCCGGCGTGAATTATGGCCATTTACTCGAAGAGGCAAGGGACATTATCCATCAAAACAAAAAGCACTCTCTGCCAGCCCGGATTGTCAGAAAAACCGTTTTTCAAGAGCTGTTCCCGCACCAGAACCGTATACGCGGGGTGGTCGGTTTAATCGGATTTTATCAGCGCTCCGGCATTCAAACGATTGCTCGAAAAATCGGCTTTTTAGGCCTGTTACCAGACCAATTAGCGGCAATGGAAAAAGTATTGCCAAATGTGCCAACGATGAAAGAGATGAAAAATCGGCCCACCTATTTACCAGCAATAGCTGAGAAGGTACACAGAGTTGCTTTTTTCAGCGGCTGTTTAATGGACACGATGTTCCTGAAGTCAAACGATGCCACCATGAAGCTGCTGCAAAAAGCCGGCTGTGAAGTGGTGATTCCGCAAAATCAAACCTGCTGCGGTGCGCTCCACGGTCATAGTGGAGAAAAAGATGCAGCAAAAGACTTAGCCAAACGGAATATTAGGGCCTTTGAAGACCTTAACGTTGATTTCATCATTACCAACGCCGGCGGATGCGGCGCCTTCTTAGTCGATTATGATCATTTACTGAAAGATGATCCTGCTTGGAAAGACCGCGCTAGAGACTTTAAGGAAAAGATAAAGGATATTTCCGAAATATTAGCAGCCATCGATTTTCATAAAAAGGTACCATTGAAACTTCCTGCGCAGGTGATCACCTACCAGGACTCTTGTCACCTAAGAAATGGCATGAAAACAGCCGCCTCACCAAGAAGACTCCTTCAAGCCATCCAAGGGGCAGAATATAAAGAAATGAAGGATGCCGATCGCTGCTGCGGTTCGGCCGGGATTTATAATATTGTCGAATCAGAGATGTCGATGGTAATGCTCGACGCAAAAATGATTGAGGCCAAAGCGACACACGCAACGACGATTGTCACCGCAAATCCCGGCTGCCTATTACAGATGCAGCTTGGCATTGAACGGGAAGGCTTGTCCTCTACAATGCGTGCGGTCCATATCGTGGACTTATTAGTTGAAGCGATGAAATAAGACTTGAATGTGATTTTCAAAAAGACGATCCGTTTTTTTAGTAGAATAATAAAAGAAAGCCTTTCATATACAGGATTCAAACCTTGTTATATGAAAGGCTTTCTTTATGGAGTTGCGGTCTGAACTCTTGCTAATCGATAATCTGAAGGACTAAACTGCATATACTTTTTAAACATGCGGCTAAAATAATTGGCATCATGGAATCCTATTTTGGCAGCAATCTCACTTATTGGTAAATCAGTCATTTCTAAATACGACAAAGACATGTCAATTCTCATTCGATTTAAATAATCAATCAAACTAATCCCTACTTCTTTTTTAAACAAATGACTAAAATGATGCCGGCTTAAGCAGCAATATTGTGCTATTTCAATCAGCGAAATACTCTTCTGATGGTGTTCTTTAATATAACCGATAGCTTGTTGAATGACAGGACTTACTTCATTTAAATTCGTGGTTACTGATTGCTCGATAAGCCAAACCGCATATTCACAAACCTGATTGACAGATTTATCGTAACGAATAATATGATACAAGTTTTGAATAAAATTAGTATTATTTGAATGGATGGTTATTGCATTTGCACCTGAATCTATCACCCATTTAGACAATAATAAGACAATGGACACTACTTCTGTTTTGAAAATATCCTCATTAAAATGACTAGCCACAGCTAATTTTTCCAGGAGGCTTTTCAAATTTTGAATGGTCCCTTCTACATCCCCAATTTTAACAAGCGCCAGCAGCTCTGCCTTTTCTTCATTAAACGGATTGATTACTGGCTCCTCGTTATTTCGTTTCATTTCACAATGAAAGATTAATTGATTACCTTGAAAAAAGCGGCCTGACATGGATTTCCTTGCTTCTAAAAACGATTGGTAAAGCGAATATGGATCCTGATAATATCGTCCAATCCCTATGGATACTGACAGGTCAATAGAGTTAGTAGCAAGTTGGATTTCTTTTGCCATATGAACCATTTTTCTATTAAACTCATTTACTGAATCCTGTTCCTCTAATTCTAAAAGAAGAGCTAGAACTCCCTCTTCAATCCAATTCCACAGAAAAGGAATACGTACGGTTTCCTCAATTTTTCCCACTAGCTGCTGGCCAACTTTTTTTCTCCACTCCAAAGAATTCCCGTTTGCGCTTGCTATATCTGGATAACGATCAATTGAAATAATCATAACTAAATGTGGATGAATAGAAATCCCGAATTTTTGTTGTAACTCTGCAAATGTCCCTTCATGAACAAGCGTTCCTGAGAGTAGAAGATGCGAAAAAGCAGCGCTGATTGGATCTTGCTTCATAATCATTCCCCTCGTTCATCCTGTCTTTCTAAGTTAAAGAAAAAGAAGAAGCTTCCTGTGGCTTCCTCCTTAAAGAATTATTATTCTATTTCTCCAATTAACTCTTCGACTAATGAGACGATTTCTCCTTCTTGAATATAATGGAAAATGATTTCAATATCAGGATGGAAAAATCTGTCCTCTTGTACAGTTGGAATTTTCTCTCGAATAAACTGATGAACTTTTCCAGTGACGATTGATGGATTCAATGTTTCATAGAAATCTAAAGCCTGCGTGGCAAGCATCAGTTCAATCGCTAAAATATATTGAAGTTTCTTTGAAATTTGATAAGCTTTTTTAGCAGCAAAATAAGCAAAACTCACCACATCTTCTTGATTCGCAGAAGTAGGGACATTATCAATGGTAGCTGGATGAGAAAGAACTCTGATTTCATTTAATAATCCGGCAGCCGTATACTGTGGAATCATATAGCCATTATTCAAACCGGGATTAGCAACTAAGAAGTTTGGTAGTTCACTTACATGATAATTCACTAATCGATCAATCCGACGTTCAGCTATCTTCCCTAAGTTAGCCATCGCGATACACATGGAATCTGCATCCATTCCAATGAAGGAGCCATCGAAGTTTCCTCCCATAAGAGCAATTCCATCATCACCTTCAGGCCAGATGATTGGGTTATCACAGGTCGACTTCATTTCATTCATTAAGTTATCCAAAGTATTTTTCAATACCATCTTTACGGCACCATGGACTTGTGGAATACAGCGTAGACTTAGAGCATCTTGTAATCGATAATCTTTGTACTGTTCAACAATTTCACTACCACTCAGAATTCTCACTAAATTTCGAGCTGTTTTCCCCTGTTCCTCGTGTTTTTTTACGGAATGGAGGCGAGGATCAAAAGCTTTTATGGTTCCTTTTAACGACTCAAACGACATAGCTCCCGAAATATCTGCGGTCTTCACAGCTTGAATTGCATTGTATAAGGCGAGAGCCGCAAACGCTGTAACGGAAGTTGTACCATTTATAAGGGCCAGTCCCTCTTTACAACCTAAAATAACTGGTTTTAATCCTGCTTTCTCTAACGCATCACAACCTGATAGGAGTTCGCCGTTATACCACGCTTTTCCTTCACCCATTAATACTAAAGCGATGTGGGCTTCAGGAGAAAGATAGGCCACTGAACCATCACCGGGAACAATCGGTAATATATCATGATTTAATAATCCGGCCATTAGTTCTAAAACCTCTAAACTAACTCCTGAAAATCCATGCCCTAAATGGTTTAGGATCATTAGCTGAATCGCTCTAACCACTTCTCTTTCCAGTGGCTCTCCGACCGAAACCGCATGAGATCGAACAATATTTCGTTGTAGTATTTCTGCATCGTTCTTCGAAATAACTTCTGTTACATTACTGCCAAATCCGGTTGTCACTCCATAAATTGCGCGCTCTTCTTTTAAAAACTTTTCTATCAATCCTCGTGATGCTTTTACCCTGTTATAATACGTTTCTGTAAATGAAACTATCGCTGAATATCTAGCAACAGCGATCACCTCATGAAGCGAAAGCTCATGATCTCCAAGAATAACCTCTTTTATATCCTTTGGGTGTAAGTATTCATTCTTGATCATCTAAAACACCTCTTTATCCAAAATAATACTTATGATAAATTTCTTTTGCTTGAAAGCGAAGAATCTATGATTGGAGAGTTCCCCGTTTCAAGTTCTGGTTTATTAACATCACTTATCGATAGATACTTTGTTTCTGGTGCCCATGCGATCGATACAATTGTTCCAATCAACAGTATACCACTCATCGCAATCATCGATGGTCCCATCCCCCATGAACTAACACTAACTGGTAACAGGAAGGTTCCAATGGCAGAACCAATTCGGCTGACAGCAGTAGTTACGCCGACACCTGTGCCACGAATTTCTGTAGGGAAAAGTTCTGCAGGATAAACTAATGTAAGGTTTGATGCCGCAGACATAACAAAAGTAAAGGTAGCAAAGATAATGATCGCTAAAGTTTGCGAATCCTTAGGTAATACACTTAACAAAAATAATGAAATGGTAAGAATGATAAAGGTAGAAATCGTGAAGCTTCTTCGCGTAAGCTTTTCCGTACACCAAACTCCAACGATGGATCCAACTAGCAGGAAAATGTTCAGTTGCATATCAATACTAAACGTTTCCTCAAATCCCATTTTACTTAATATCGTAGGTAGAAAAGTATAGATGGCGAAATAAGGAACAACCTGACATAAATAAAATAACGATCCAAAGGTTGTCCGTTTCCAAAGATGTTTACTGAAAAGATCAACCATACGGAAAGCTGTTTTGGAATTTTCTTTAATTGTTTCATCCATGATGGCATTGGGTCCAATATATTTTCTAACGATGGCACGAGCCTCTTCCACACGCCCCATTTTAACTAACCAAAGTGGCGATTCTGGAGTTCCCAAACGCATAATTAATAAAAGGAAAGCGGGGATGGCAGCACTCATAAGCATCCATCGCCAAGAATCCGGGCCTGATTTTTGTAAATAAAAACCTACAATATTTGAAACGACATAACCAACTGTCCAAAGTACATTTAAAGAAGAAAGCAATAATCCTCTATACTTTCTAGGGGCAAACTCAGCTAGTAAAGTCGATCCAACAGCGTAGTCTCCTCCTAATGCAATCCCGATCAATAAGCGTAAAATGAATAACGTCCATGGGTCATTGACAAAAAACTGTAAAGCAGAGGCAATCGTAATAATTAGAAAGTTAGCTAAGTAGATTTTTTGTCTGCCAATGCGATCAGATAACCCACCTAGAAATAGGCTCCCAAAAAAGAGACCAATTAAAGCCGAGCTTCCGATTAACCCTTCCCATATAGGTCCAAGTTTCATTTCTGGTCCTAATAATGAAAGGGCCATTCCAATAATGCCTAAAGCAAAACCATCTGAAAAATTAGAACCGAAAGTAAGTGCAGTAATACGAAGATGAAATTTATTAAGCGGGGCATCATCCATTAAATATTTTTGATTGCTCATAAAAAACTCCTTTTCACTGTTTTTTAATTTTTCAGATAACTACTCTCAAAAAAATAAATTAATTACCTTTCATCGTTATTTAAGCGTTTACACTTTAGCTAACTAAATTATAATGCTTTGAAATACAGAAGGCTCTAGATAATCATTCGAACTATTAGCACAATTTTGCTATTGTAAAGTGATTATCTGTGCATAAAAAAGGAGGGAAACCTTTTTTAAGGTCTCCCTCTTTATCAACCGTTCTTAGTGACCGTGTGCAGCATTTTTTTATACCGCTTTTGTCTCAATCTCTGTCTCTATTTTTACTGATGTTCTAGTAATTGCACTGACCGCGAACATGAAAACAATGTTAACGACAAGGGCAGCTATACCGATATCAAGATCTTTTATGAACTGAGGGGCTTTCGGAAAGAACGTCCCCATAGTTGAACTGGTGATCGTTACATAAGCAACCATGATAACACCGGTTATGATTCCTGCAGCTGCGCCTGTTTTGTTCACAGAGTTTTTCTTCCATAAGCTGCAAAGCAGTGGGGGGAATAATTGCAGCACAAAGCTGTAAGCCATGATCAGCAAGGCAATAATACTGTTTCCGCCGAAAAAAGTGAAAAATAAAGCGATTAGCGCCACAATAGGGACACAAATACGTGTGTATCGTCCAATTTGCTCATCGGTGGTATTCGGTTTGATCGCCTTATAAATATTTTTCGATAAAATCGTCGAGGCTGTTAGTAATAACATCGAACACGGAACAAGTGCGGTTAAGATACCGGCGGCTCCTATGACTCCGACCACCCACGGATCGAACGTTGCTTTTGCGATTTTAAAGAGAGCTAAATCTGTATCTGTTCCTTGTAAATTTGGAATTTGTAAAAGGGCTGTGAAGCCAATGAATAAAATGAATACTAAAATGATTTGGTAAAGCGGCAAAATAGCAGCATTCTGGCGCAGTGTCCGTTCATTTTTAGATGATAAGCTTGCACCGAAGCATTGAGGCCACATATATTGCCCTAATCCGATTGTTAAACATGTCGAAATATACCATGATATGCTGTATCCTTCTTTAGGAATTAATAAAAACTCCGGCTTTGCCGTATCCAATGTTTCAAACATCGGCTTTATTCCGCCGTAGTAGTGATACGGCAAATAAATACCTAAAAAAAGAATGACAACGAGAAGGAGAATGTCTTTTAAAATGGCTGTTGAGGCTGAACCGTGAATACCAGATAATGTCACAAATATCGTGACAGCAACCACCCCAATGCACACCGCTAAATTCGGTGAAATCGCACCATATGAAGTCTCTGATACAATGATTTTAAGTCCTTTTAACTGTAAAACGATATAAGGAATCATGGAAACGACCCCGACAATGGCTACTAATAACCCGAGTGGTTTACTATTATACTTCTTTGCAAAAAAGTCAGATTGAGTAATCACTCGATGCTTTTTGGCATAACGCCAAATGGGAGGCAAAATCCAGAACGGCACAATATAACAGAAGGCGTTGAAGATATAAATGATAGGTCCTCCCATTCGGTAGGATCCGCCGCTTCCTCCTAGAAACACATACGTTGTAAAAATTTCACCGGCCATTAACACAAACATGGTGATAGAACCAAAATTACGGCCGCCTACGGCCCATTCTTCGAGCTGTTGTCCTTTGCGGGCACGGACACCTAAATAGAAAGCAAGAAGAAGAGTAGCTAAGAGAATGAAGATAGCACTATTCATTTAATTCCCTCCTGTCTATCTATTAGAATATTAATAATGTACAAAAATAATGAAGTTAAAACGAGCCAGGCCGTCGCCCAAAAAACAATGAAGGGTAACCCAAATATATACGGCTCGATACGGTTTACAACTGTGAACGCACCAATAATAGGAATTATTGCTAGGATCCAAATTAAAACTTTCACTCAGAAATTCCCCCTCACGCAAAATTAGTATGAATTTTGAGACTTTTTACTCTCTGCCTATTTCGAATTCTATTAGAGTAGAGTATTGGTAATATAAAATCAAGTGAGTTTAGCATCATGTTTGAGAACGCTTTAAATTTTCGAATACAAAAATGAAATGGGTATTACATAAAAGGCCAATTGAGACCTTTTATGTAATACTTAATACATCAAATGAATCTCTATCAGTCTATCAGCTTTTCACATTTTGAGAAAAAACTAAAGATTTCATCAGGTCTACTACACGGTTTCCTACGTCTGACGTAGTAGAAGTTCCATTCATATCAGGTGTCAAAACTTCATCTTCTACCAAAAGTTGTTCAATCGCATCCAACACTAGTTTTCCGTATGCTTCAAAGCCGAAAAAGTCGAGCATTTGGCTAGCGGACCAAATAGCGGCAAGCGGATTAGCTATCTGCTGTCCTGCAATATCAGGAGCTGATCCGTGAATCGGCTCAAACATAGACGGAAAGTCTCTTTCGGGATTAATATTCGCTCCGGCAGCGAGCCCTATCCCACCAGCAATCGCCGCCCCCAAGTCCGTTAAAATATCGCCGAACAAGTTCGATGTCACAACGACCTCAAAGCGTTTTGGATCTTTAATCATCAGCATCGCCGCCGCGTCGACGAGATAAGATGCCGTTTCGACTTCAGGATATTCTGCACTAACTTCTTCAAATACCTGGTCCCAGAAAACCATTGAGTAATTAAGGGCGTTTCCTTTAGAAATGCTCGTCAGCGATCTTCCTTCTTTTTTCGCCGTTTCAAACGCGTAACGAATGATTCGCTCTGTGCCTTTACGGGAAAATACACCGTTTTGCAAAACGACTTCGTGTTCCTGCCCTTTAAACAGCCAGTCACCCGCGCCTGAATATTCGCCTTCAGTGTTTTCACGAATGAACAGCATATCGATGTCTTCGCGTTTTACATCCACAAGAGGCAAGTGAGCCCCTTTTAATAGCGTCACAGGACGGATATTAACATATTGGTCAAAGCTTTTGCGAATTTTTAACAACAAATCCCAAAGCGAAATATGGTCAGGGACGCCGGGAAACCCGACTGCCCCTAAATAAATTGCGTCAAATTCTTTCAGCTGCTCAATTCCATCCTCTTCCATCATTTTTCCATTTTCCGCGTAAAACTCGCATCCCCATGGAAAGTATGTGAATTCAAATCTGAAACCAGAATCAATTTCAGCCACTTTATTTAATACTTTGACCCCTTCAGTAATGACTTCAGGACCGATGCCATCTCCAGCAATAACTGCTACTTTAAAAAGTTTCACTATGATCTCCCTCGCTTTTTAGCTTTGGTTCCAAACAACCAATTTCATTTCAGTCATTTCTTCCACTGCGTATTTTATGCCTTCACGGCCTGTACCACTTTCTTTCACACCACCATATGGCATTTGATCGACACGATAGGTAGGCACGTCATTAATGATTACTCCGCCCACATGCAGTTCCTTTGAAGCGTATAAAGCGTTTTTCACATTGTTTGTATAAATGCCTGCCTGTAATCCGAACCGAGAATCATTCACTTGCTCAATCGCTTCTTCAACTGAACTCACTTTGTTTACAACGACAACCGGTGCAAATGCTTCCTGGCAAGAAACTTTTAATGAATGGTCCGCATCTGTAATAATTGTTGGCTCAAGAACGCCATCTTGAAGTTTGCCGCCCGCAGCTATTGTTGCAGCACTGCCTTTCGTTTCTTCGATCCAGCCTAGTACACGTTCAGCTTCCCCTTTAGAGATTAAAGCAGAAATATATGTGTCCGGATCAAGAGGGTCACCAATTTTCAGTTTCTTTGCTGCCTCAGTGAACTTGGCAACAAATTCATCATATACATCCTCATGTGCATACACACGCTGCAGAGAAATACATACTTGTCCCTGGTTCGAGAATGCCCCCATGATGCATCGGTCAATAATTTGATCAATGTCAATATCTTTGTCAATAATTAATGCAGAGTTTGAACCAAGTTCAAGCGTCGTCTTTTTCAAGCCCGCTTTATTGCGGATGCCAATTCCGACACTCGGGCTGCCTGTGAATGTTACCATCCTTACGCGGTCATCTTCAACAATCACTTCACCGACTATGCCGCCGGGACCTGTTACTACATTTAATACACCCGCTGGAAGACCTGCTTCTTCAAAAATTTCCGCGATAAAGAGAGCAGACAGTGGAGTCTGCGACGCTGGTTTCAAGACAAGCGTATTGCCCGCCGCTATAGCCGGCCCAACTTTATGAGCAACAAGATTCATCGGGAAGTTAAAAGGTGTGATCGCTCCAATGACACCAATCGGCTCTCTTAACGTGTAACCAATTCGGCCGACGCCGCCAACAGCGGCATCAAAAGGTATCGTTTCTCCGTGGATTCTTTTTGCTTCTTCAGCCGCAAACTTATACGTTTCAATCGTTCTGGCCACTTCCGCTTTTGCGAACATAATTGGTTTAGCTGATTCACGAGAAATAACTTCAGCCGCTTGATCCGCTTTCTCTTTTAATAGCGCCACAACGTTTTCCAAAATCTCCGCCCGCTGATACGCTGGCATTTTTGCCATTATTCCGCGTGCGTTATAGGCAGCAGTAATGGCCTGTACAGTCAGTTCTTTATCCGCCATCGCAATTTGAGCGATTTCTTCCCCAGAATAAGGGGAGTATAATGGAGCATATTTCGTTGTTTCAACTTTTTCACCATTGATCATGAGAAACTGCTTCGCCACTTTTACTTCATTCGCTAAATTACTCATTGAGGGCCTCCAATACCATTTCATGAAATTGTACAATTGCTTTTTCTGAAGACGAATATCTTCCTTTGTTAAATGCACGTGAGCGGAAACCGATTTGTTCTAACTCTACAAGTTCCACATCTTCCAAGCGAACTTGTTCAGCAAAAGCAACTAAGTCTTTTTCTTCTTGCGTCAAATTTTCGTCACGGAAATAATAAGTGTACACAATCTTAGTTGTTTCATGATCAATCGGCACTAATTGAATTGTCGCCATGTTCCCAGGACCTGGGTAAATTGTTAACATTAGGTTCGGCCACAACCAGAAGAAAGATCCGCCTTGCATTTCTGCCTGATTTAAATCAACGGTTCCATAATTTTTATCAGGTTTAACAATTGAGCCTTGAAGTGAATAGTTTTCACATGTAATGATTTGATAATCATCCATGTCAAGAGCTGCAACGAAGCCTGGATGAGCTACATGACAGTGATCGCACTCTAAATAATTATCAATAAACGCTTTCCAGTTCGCTTTAATCACCCGTGATGTTACGCCCGTTCTTTTTAACTCACTCAAAAATGGAAATTTACTCAAGCGGTCGAAAAAATCGCCGTAAGATTCACTAAGTGGCCTCGCGTTATCGTCCAAGTTGACAAAAATTAAAGATTCCATGATTTCCATACGAACTGTACGTAAGCAAGCGTCTTGTACACAAGCTTCATCCTCACTTTTAAAGTTCGGTGCTTTGTTTAATTTTCCATCTAACTTAAAGGTCCACCCATGATACATGCATTGTAAAATTTTCTTCTTGCCTGACTCACTTTTTTCAAGCTTTGTGGCACGATGAGGACAAACGTTATAAAAAGCACGGATGACTTCATCCTGACCGCGAGTCACAATAATCGGTTCTTTTGCTACTTCAGTCGTAAAGAAAGAACCTACTTTTTCCAACTGGCTAATATGTCCCACAAGCTGCCAGGATTTAGAGAAAACAAGATCATACTCTTTTTCAAGTACTTTCGGATCTGTGTATTTGTCATAAGTCAATGTTCTTTCAAATGTCCGATTAGATGCATTTTCTACTGTGTTATAAGCCATAATTCATTCTCCTCCGTAAATAAATGATGATTGCCTACATGCTTTGCCGCCTGTCAATTGTATATATGCAATTCGTGTGCCAAGTTTAAATAACTGTAAGAATACACGAAAAATTTTGATTTTTATTAAAAACGCTTTCATATTGAGTTATAATTGACTCAATATGGTCAAATTTTTGTCAAAATTAACTCATACCTTGTGAAAAGAGAGGAACATTCTATGAAAAGTCCTGAGGCAACTGGCAATATTGAGATGACGCTGCAAACTCTTTTAAAAATTCTCGATCATTCCTCCGATGAAATTTTCGTCCTCGACGGCGAAAAGCGGATTCTATATGTTAACCAGGCCTGTGAGCGCCATTATGGGCTGAAGCCGAGTGATGTCATCGGTAAATACAATGTCGAATTATTTGAAAAAGGCTACTGGAAACCGTCGATTGTGCCAGAAGTGTATAAAAGAAAAAAGCCTTGCTACATGAGGCAGCAGACGTATATCGGAGCTGAACTGATGACATCGGCGATTCCCATCTTAAATGACGAGGGGGAAATCGAACTTGTCGTCACCACATCGACCGAATTACAGACATATAAAATGGGGAAAGCGATTGGAACGAGCAATGAGTCAAAAACCACTCAAGAGGAGGAAGCTGGCCAGTTCATTACGAACAGCAGCAAAATCAATCGAATCCTGACTTTTTGCGAAAAAGTAGCCCCGACAGATTCCACGATTTTAATCCAGGGAGAATCAGGAACAGGAAAAGGCGTACTCGCCCATTACATCCACCGGATCAGCAAGCGGAAAAGCGGCCCGTTCCTGACGATTAACTGTGCGGCCATTCCGGAAGAGCTGCTCGAATCGGAACTATTCGGCTATTCAAAAGGGGCGTTTACCGGAGCAAACAAAACTGGAAAACCAGGATTGATCGAAGCTGCGAACGGCGGCACGGTTTTTCTTGATGAAATCGGGGAAATGCCACTCGCCCTGCAGGCAAAGCTTTTACAAGTCATCCAGGATAAACAATTCATTCCCATCGGCAGCAGCGAAATGAAAAAAGTCGATATCCGCATCATCGCCGCAACAAACCGGGACTTAATTGAAATGGTCAATGACAAACGATTCCGGGAAGATTTATTTTACCGGCTGAATGTGATCGACATTTACCTGCCGCCGCTGCGTGAGCGCAAAGAAGATATCATTCCGCTCACGTACAATTTTTTACATCAATTCAATAAAAAATACCAAGACAACAAAGTTATCTCGGAAGAATGCATGAATATATTAATCCATTATTCGTGGCCGGGAAATGTACGCCAGCTCGAAAATTTGATTGAACGGTTAGTCGTCATTAGCGACTCAATCATCCAGGTGGCCGACTTGCCGGATATGATCACCGACAACGTGGAACAAGTTACCCAGCTTGCTCTCCCCACTTCACTCGATAAAGCGATTGACGAAACGAAGCGGTTACTAATCAGAAGATCTTTCCAAACCTACAAATCGTCAAGGAAAGTCGCGGAAGACCTCGGTATCAGCCAGACGAAAGCCTCGAAACTAATCCGGGAGTACTGCGAGGATTTGATGAATAACTGAGATTTGAAATAAGCATAGGTTAGCAAAGGCTGACTCAATAAGTTGTACACTGCAACCATTTTGAGTCAGCCTTTTTTTGTTTTTTCAAACGTTATTTCTTTACTTTCATGAGTAGGGTTCTGATCCCAACTTTTAATCAAGGATATGCCGATGATGACCCATTCAGTCTACTGCAATATTATTTACTACTACATTCACTTGAAAATCGATGAAGTGAAAACATGGAGATATCATCATTTGTTTTACCTTCCGTAACTAGATCACAAATGATTTTTCCTACAATGCTGGCAAATTTAAAGCCATGTCCTGAAAAACCAGCCGCTATAATGACATTTGAGAGTATAGGGTGACGGTCAATAATAAAATGCTCATCAGGAGTAAGTGTATAAAGACATGTTTTACCTTTAATCAGGGGACCGTTGGCTTTTGGCAGATACTTCTTAATAAAGTTTCGAGCCTCATCCTCATCAGTTGAATTCACACCGTATTCCCGATTGAAACAATCCGGATCTACCTTTTCGCCTCCATCATGTCTTCCGATTTTTACCCCACTTCCATTGATATTTGGAAAGCCATAATAGTGTTCATTTAATAAATCGATCGTGAAAGCCGGAAAATGACTGGCATCATAAAGAAGATCATCACATTCAAACCATGAGACAGTCTTACGTGTCGGCTGAAGAGGAATGTCCAATCCTGTTTCCTCGAGGATTTTTCCTGTCCAAGCTCCTGAACAGATCACCACATAATCAGCAACATATTGCTCGCTATTTGTTTGTACAACGGCACCTTCACCAAACTTTTCAATTTTCTCCACTTTTGTAAATGGCACCAATGTCATCCCATTCGCTAAGCCAAGTCGGCGATAGGCTCGAATACATTCTTCACTAAATAACACTCCTGAATTTTTTTCTAAACATCCTACGGATCCTTCTGGTATCTTGAAGCCTGGCCACCGAACATTTATCTCATCACTTGATAGTATTTCAAGAGGTAAAGAAAATTCTTTTGCACTTTTGACAACTTCCTCGATAAATAAAGAGCCCTCTGCACCGACACACAATACTCCTGTAGGAGAAAACAAATCCATTCCTGATTCTTGTTCTAATTCACGCCATAATGCTTGAGCGCGGAGCGCAAGCGGAACATATTTCCTTCCTTCTCCATAGGCATGACGAATGATTCTAGTATCCCCATGGTGGCTGCCTAAGCTATGGGGGGGATCATTCGAATCTAGTAATAATGTCCTTTTTCCAAGCTTCGATAAATAATACCCTGCAGCCATGCCCATAGACCCTGCGCCTACAATAATCACATCATAGTGGTCCATCAAACGATCACGCATCCTTCCATACACCTTTTTAAGTATGAAATAATAATAACAGAAATTTCTTCCTTAATAGAAGAAACTCGGTCTTTTTAATCTCCAGAAGGGCTTACTATCTACCTATTAGTTGTTGGAAACACTCCTGCAAATTTTAGTCTTAAAGTCCTTCAACTTCTTTAAGGGACTACAATGTGAGTGAATTCAACAGGCCATGTTGTCGAAAATCTACAAGCCTCGTCTATTTTTGTCTCCTTTTATCTTCTTTTATCTTCTTTTATCGAATCTAATCCATATCAGTTAATAAATGCTATAATTCATTCAACTCTACTAGAATCTACGTTTACTGAAATTTTACTGAAATTTTATAAGGAGTAATCGGCAATGAGACTAGAACAATGTGAAGCTGCTATTAAAGAGAAAAAAAAGGAAATGATTAAATTAGGAATGACAAAAGGACTTCAAAATGAAGAAACCATCTATTGCAGCCAAGAACTAGACAAACTGCTTAACGAATATAATAGGTTATTATTAGACGATAAACATTCTAACCCCCTAAATCCTTATTTTGACCTTTTCACAATATTTACAACACACGTACATAGGATTTTATCTATTCCTTACGGATCTTTTTTTATTTAATTGCAATAGTCGTATACCTCAACTTAAGTCCTTTGAGAACCGTTTCTAAATGTGTTTGAATTCGTTAATAATTTAGAGAGAATGCACCCATGGCATTCTCTCTCTTTTTTGTCTTTTTTTAATCAAGGGCTTTTAAGTGCACTCCTAATAAAAAAAGACAAAGAGCAGCTTGCTCTCGTCTTCAGCTAATATAAAACATAAAAGTTCCTAGAACAAAATCAATCTTCTTTCTTCCCATTAGAACAATCCGTACACATTCCATACCATGTTTTAACGCCTTCTGGGCTATCAACTATGTCAATCACTTCTCCACATACCTGACATATGATGGTACCTTGTTTTACTATTAATTGCTCAACCATAATTGTTTGCCCCCTTAACTTTTGTTTGATAAACACATTTTTGGTACCATTAAAATCATCCTAATCTAATGGCTATTTCCTAGTGCAACAGCGTTTCTAGTAATCTATATTTATCTTGCTTATCAGCCCGTTCGGCATGGACATGTTCAAGTTCTCTATGGATGATTTTATTTTCTTTCATTCCTACAGTATGACCGGAGTGTCCTTTCACCAACAATTCTACGGCCGTAACGCCCATTTTGGTTGCTAATACCCGATCAAATGCTGATGGGTTTCCGCCTCTTTGTATGAAACCCAATACAGTAGTTCTTACACTAATGTTTAACTTCTCTTCAATGTAGTGTTGTAATTCCTGTAAATCATACATTCTTTCTGTTATGATGACGAGGTTATCCTTTTTCCCACTACTAATTCTTGAACTTAGTTTTGAACATATGGTATCAAAATCAAGTTTTCTTTCTGGAGTGGAGATGATTTCTCCACCGCCTGCTAAAGCTGAATATAAGGCTAAATCACCACAATATCTTCCCATCACTTCGACAATGGTTGTTTTATCATGAGAAAAATCTGTATCTTTAATTTTACCAATACACTCCAATACGGTATTTAAAGTGGTATCAAATCCGATGGAATAATCTGTGTACGCCAAATCATTATCAATCGTTCCGGGTATACCGATCACGTTAATACCTAGTTCATGTAATTTTTCGGCTCCTTTTAAAGATCCTTCCCCACCTATTACAACTAAAGAATTTATATCAAAGTTTTTTAACACCTTAAGAGCCTTTTTTCTTCCTGCTTCTTCCATGAATTCTGAGGATCTCGACGTTTTTAATATCGTTCCTCCTCTATCAGCAATATTTTCTACATCTGATGAAGTTAATCGATGAATTTCACCATCAATTAAACCTTGATATCCACACTGTATACCCATTACATCGATATGATAATAATTTGCTGCTTTTACGACTGCTCTAATAGCAGCATTCATTCCTGGGGCATCTCCACCACTTGTTAAGACCCCTAGTTTATTCATTATCAATACACCTCTTACACAATAAGAATTTTAATAGGTTAGAAGGAACTTCCAGCAGCCAGATAAACATAACCGCCGAAATTTTATTTAAGGTAGATCATGGAATGATCAAATTTTTGTTTTAACTAGATTTTTTTAGACTTAAGTCATTCTTATTTAGAGACCTTCCTGACTGTTTCACCAAGAAAACAACAATACAGGAGCTAATGATCATGCTGACACCTAAGAAAATCATCGCTGTATTAAAGGATCCTGTTGTATCCTTAATATATCCCACAATATATGGTCCAAAGAATCCACCAAGATTTCCTACACTGTTGATGAGTGCAATTGCCCCTGCTGCAGCGGCCTCCGTTAAGAAAGATGGCGGAATGGACCAGAATGGAGAGTAGGCACCAAAAGCTCCACATAAGGCGATTGTTAGGAAAACAAAGGATAATACAATACTGGTATTTGCAACTAAGCTGCTAATAACCATTGCAACGGCACTTGTTGTTAAACATGCCGCAACATGCCACCGTCTCTCGTTCTTCTTGTCGGAATGGTTACCAACTAGAATCATCGTCACCATGGCACAAACATACATTAGCCCTAAAACCCAACCCATAGATTGTGTACTTAGTGATGTTGTCTCCGTTAATCCTTGAGAAATGGTTGGTAAAAACATGACAATTCCGTAATAACCAATCATCCAGCAAAAATACCCTACCGATAAGATGAGAACGTCACGATCCTTTAAAGCTTGCCAGAAAGTGTAGTGTTTTACTTTCTGTTTTTCAAGTTTCTCTTTTGTTGTAACGTCAATTAACCATTTTTTCTCGTCTTTGTTCAACCATTTTACATCTTCAATTTTATCATCAAGATAGTAGAAACATACTACACCTAAGATGACCGCTGGAATCGCTTCCATAATAAACAGCCATTGCCATCCAGCCAGGCCTAACCAGTCGGCTCCTAGTAAGAAAGTAGAGAGTGGAGCACCTAATGCATTCGCACCTGGTATCGCCACCATGAATCCTGCAATCGCTTTGGCATGATGCTTCGTTTGATAAAAACCACTTAAATAAAAAACCATACATGGATAAAAACTAGCTTCAGCAACACCTAAAAGAAACCGTGCTGTATAAAATTGCATTGGAGTTTGTACGAAGGCCATTAAAACGGCAATTATAGCCCATGTCACCATGATTCTACTAATCCATTTTCTAGCTCCAATTTTCGTCATAATGGCGCTGCCAGGTACCTCTAAAAGGAAATAACCAAGGAAAAAGATCCCTGCTCCAAATCCAAAAACCGCATTAGAAAAACCTAAATCTTCGTTCATTTGCAGTGCAGCAAATCCAATATTTACCCTATCAAGTATCGATATTGTAAAACATAGAAATAGAAATGGGATTAATCTTAACGTAACTTTTTTAGTAGTTGAACGCTCTAATTGTAGTAGATCCAAAATAATTCCCCCTTGTGTGTTCATGCCTTATTTTTCAAGCCTTCATTTAGAGTTTGATAGTCTATCAAATGCCTTTAGACAATGAAGCTACTAATCTCCCTGAAAAGGTTTAAAAATTTCGAGAATTTAAAAATCGCAACCCCCTACATAAAACGCTTTCAAAAAATACTTTTTATTTCACTCGGTTTAGCGAAACAAAAGATGGGGTATGTCCGATCGATTCCTCAAATGTTTTCCCATAATAACTTTTATCTTACTATACGATAAAGTAAAGACCAAGAGGTATATAAAGCAATACAGTATAGGATAGATTAGAACTTCAGCAATACTTTTACCACATTTTCTAATTTTTCATCAACAATTTTCATGGCATTCTTGATATCTTCAATGGGCACAACCTTTGAAATGAGCAGAGAGGTATCAAACATATTGGCTGCTATTGCCTCCGCAGCAATCTCGAAATCATCTCTCACATACATATTGGAACCGATTAATTGGATTTCCTTATTTTGAATGTAGGAAATATCAATTTCTGGTTTCTTTCCAAAAAGAGCAACTTCAGAAACCTTTCCGCCCCTTCTAACCATTTTGAAAGAATCATTTAGCACGGATTGGATTCCAACCGCAATAAATACAGTATCTACCCCCTCACCATTGGTCTCGTCCAAAATTCTTTGAACTGCATCCTCATGAATCGTATGGATGGGAGAAGTGGCTCCTAATTTTTTTGCAATATCTAAATTAAAATCCACAGCATCTGTTATAAAGATCTTGGTTGCGCCTGAATTTTTTGCTGCTAGCAATAGTCCCAACCCAATTGGACCTGCTCCTAGGATCGCCACTTTATCGCCCAGACCTACTCTAGTCTTTCTGACAGCATGGACACCAACAGCAAGCGGCTCAATCAGGGCTCCCTTTTCAAAGGATACATTATCAGGCAACTTTACGATTGTGTTTTCCGGAACAACAATAAATTCACCAAAGGAACCGATCCATTCCTGTGTACCTAAAACCTTCTTTTCTTTACAAATATGATAATTTCCGGCTTGACAGTGTCTACAAACCCCACAGCCATAATGGGGCTCAACAGTGACGCGATCGCCCACCGAGACACCTTTTACTTCTGAACCTATTTCGATTACCACACCAGCAAGCTCATGTCCTGAGATGACTGGTGGAATTCGAAAAGGATGGGTTCCGTGGTAAGCATGAATTTCAGAACCACATATTCCAGTTACCTTGACTTGGATCTTGACTTCATTCGCTTGCTTGATATCTGGGATGCCAACCTCTTGTAATTCTACTGAGAATGGTTTATCAATGACTGCTGCTCTCATCATCTTCCCCCTTTTTTAACCAATGAAAATCTTTACACTCACCCTGCTTTGCTCTTGTCATCTTGGTTACTTGTCTACTAAGGTACCTTATATTAGTAATATACTTTTACTTGAATTGTTTGTCAATAAGATTATTGAAATGAATCCATTTCTAATGAAAAATAAAAATCCCCCACCATTTTTTAGGTAGGGGATTTAAACTGTAAGTTTCTTTTACGTCCTGTTTAATGGCCTTCAAACTCTTTTGGGCACGGGACTCTCCTGTTTAATCTTTCCAATATCGATCATATAAGTTTTGCATATGTTTCGTCATAATTTCTACTGCTTCTATTTCGTTGTGATCCTCAATTGCTTTAATAAGTAATTGATGCTCTTTAAAATTAACGTCTCGATAGTCTGGTCGAGTTACGGTTCGGTCTCGAATAAATTTCCACATTTCTTGTTGTTTCATAGCATTACTAATAGCCGCCATAATGTTAATAAATAAATCATTATGTGAGGCCTTTGCAATACTATTATGTAATTTCTCATCTGTTTCTGGTACATATACACCAGCCTTGGTTTCTTCCTCCATCTTTTTGATGGTCGAACGAAGCTCCTCTATGTCTTCATCAGTAGCCCTTTCGGCTGCATATCTAACAATCAGAGGCTCGATATTCATCCTTGCTTCAACAATGTCCTCTGGAGTGATGGATTCAAAAAAGATGGCGGATTGAGAATTTTCAGCTGCAGTATGATTACTTTTAACAAAAGCACCTTCGCCTTGACGGGAATAAATAACCCCATTCAATTCCAATGCACTAAGGGCCTGTCTAATAGGTGCACGGCTTACACCAAACTGTTCACATAGCTCTCTTTCAGCTGGCAGCTTATCACCTATTTTAAATGAACCTGATTGAATTTCTGAAAGAATTTGATTATAAATTTGCATGTATAATTTTTTGCTAGATACTGGATTAAAATTAATAATAACCACTTCTCTCCATATATTGTTCATTATATTTTAGGTAATTAGATATAAATAATTATATATATATATATTTGAAAGGGCAACAAGCTTAATTCTTTTGATGGAAACAGCATGGGCTGACGATAAAGCTTTTAACAAAAGCCGAGCAGACTCATTTTTTTCCATTGAAATTTCCATATTCCTATATAATGCTAATACAGGCATACCAGTTTGGAATGCCTGTAAAGGAGAACTATGTAGACTAATCCATGTGCGAACCACCGTTTATATCTACTTCTTCACCAGTAATATAGGATGCTTCTTCTGAAACTAAGAATGCGATGGTTGCTGCAATTTCCTTCGTTTCACCAGGTCTTCCCATAGGGATTCCTGCTACAACTTCCTTCGCCTGATCTTCAGGAAGCGATTTCCATATGTCCGTATTAACAAGTCCTGGTGCTACACAGTTTACTGTAATACCATCCAGTGCAACCTCGCGAGCAAGGTTCTTGGAGAATCCTAATACAGCAGCCTTTGAGGCTGAATAGTGCGGCCCTCCAAACACTCCTCCTCCTCGTTTGGCTGAAACAGAGGAAAGACTCACGATTCTGCCATACTTTTGTTTTTTCATCGTTTCAAGTACAGATTGGGTGCATAAAAATAATCCAAACATGTTAACATTAAAGACTCTTGTTATGTCCTCTAGTGTCATCTCTTGAACAGTGACTTTTTGTGAAATCCCTGCATTATTGACAAGGATATCAATCCTGCCATAGGTTTGGAGAACCTTTTCCACCATGGCATCATTAGATTCCTTGCTAGTTACATTTAACTCGATCCCTAAAGCTGTTCCGCCAGCTTCTGTAATCGCATGAACTGTATCCTGAATTCCGTCCATATTTATATCAGCAACAACAACGGATGCTCCCTGTTTTGCAAGTGTTAATGCGATGGTACGTCCTATCCCCTTTTTGGATCCGCTGCCAGTAACGATTGCTACTCTATTATTTAATTCAAACATTGTTTACTCCCTCTTCCTGATTTATTATTCCTTACTAAAGCATTTCCTTTGCTGTTCTAACAATATCTTCTATCGTAATTCCATTAAGCTCTAACAATTTTTCATAGGGGGCAGATTGTCCGAACTGATCTTGAACCCCTATTCTTCTCACAATACCCTTTCCTTCTTCCGCAACTACTTCACACACGGCACTTCCAAGACCATTTAAAATATTATGATCTTCAACCGTAATGATCTTGCCAATCGTTAGACATTCCACGACCGCTTCTCGATCGAGAGGTTTAATCGTATGCATGTCTAATAGCTTGACAGAAATCCCCTCTTTTTCTAATTCCTTTGCTGCTTCTAATGCAAGATAGACGGTATCACCATTCGCAATAATCGCAATATCCTTACCATCCTTGATTTTCTTTGCTTTCCCAATGGTAAACTCTTCATTTTCATCATATAAAATTGGAACGGTATCTCTAGTAAAACGAAGGTAGACCGGACCATACATTTCTGCCGCTTGCTCTACTAATTTTCTAGTAGAATAATAGTCAGCACCCATAATGACTGTCATATTTGGAATCGTTCTTAGCACTCCCATGTCCTCTATACTTTGATGACTTGCACCATCATTAGCTGGCGTAAGTCCCCCATGAGAACAAGCAATTTTTACATTTAAGTTGGGGTAACAAATTTCTTGTCGAATCTGCTCTGCCATTCTTAATGAACCAAATACTGCGTAAGTGCTTACAAAAGGAATTTTGCCAGTTGTCGCTAATCCTGCAGCTAATCCAGCACCATTTTGCTCAGCAATCCCAACATTAACATGCTGATTAGGTAATTGCTTTGCGAATTCTGTCGTCTTACATGACTTGCCAATATCAATATCAACAACATAAATATTTTTATTCTTTTTTCCTAATTTTACAATTTCATCACCGAAGGCTTCTCTGGTAGCTTTTTTCTGGAAAACATCCTTTTCGATAACACTCATTATTTTAACCCCCCAGCAATTTCTTCTATTGCATGAAGATACTCAGCATCATTTGGAGCAACACCATGCCAACCACAAACATCTTCCATAAAAGATACGCCCTTACCTTTTACCGTGTCGCATACGATGCATTTCGGCTTTCCATTTTTCGCTTCTCTTATATCATCTAATGTGTGAACGATCTCTTCCATTGAATGTCCATCAATTCTTCTTGTTTCAAAACCAAAGGCTTGAAACTTTTTTTCTAAATCTTGATTTGGCATAATTTCATCCGTTGTACCATCAATTTGCAATCCATTATCATCAACAAATACAACTAAATTATCTAATTGATACTTAACCGCACTTTGTGCCGCTTCCCATATTTGTCCTTCTTGACACTCTCCATCTCCTACAATAGTGAAAACTCTATAATCCTTTGAATCTCTTTTTCCTCCTAGTGCCATTCCAACTGCACAAGAAAGTCCCTGTCCTAGAGACCCAGTAGAAATATCAATGCCAGGGCACTTTTTCATATCGGGATGACCTTGAAATGGAGAGCCATACTGTCTTAACGTGTAAATGGTTTCGTACGGAACATACCCTCGTAAAGCTAATGCTGAATATTGAATAGGACAAACATGCCCTTTTGATAAAACAAACCGGTCACGGTCTTCCCATTGGGGATTAGCCGGATCAATGTTCATTTCCCTAAAATAAAGTGCCGCTACTACATCAGCTGCTGATAGGGAACCACCTGGATGCCCAGATTTTGCTTCATGAATCATCGTAATAGCCGTTTTTCTAAGCTCAATCGCTTTTTTCTTTAATTCTTCAACACTACAATCCTTCATACCAGCCACCTCATTAAATTTTGACTTACTTTTTTTAGACATTAACTAAAAGCATCACAGTATTTCTACGTTGTCTACTTGTCTACTAAGGTACCTTATGATTTTAGTATACCTCTATTTAACCAATTGTCAATACACATTTTTATAATAATTACATGGCCTCGAAACGTTTTATCGGCAAAAAAAAGAAGAAGTTATCATATAGATAAGTCTTCTTCTTCAAATTGGTTGATGGGAAAATAAATAACCTGAATTCCACTTAAAGCAAAAACCCTTGTCTACTTGGACAAGGGTTTTTGTTTAGTTTTACGATATTATTTGCCTTGAATAGTAGAAATGTATTTTTTAACTACTTCATAAACATATTCTTGATTGGCTGCTGCCGTATCCGAGTTGTATTTATCACCATTTGTTTTATTATTTGACAGTACTCGAATACCCAAGAATGGTACATCATAAGCTTTGGCCATTTGTGCTGCTGCGGCACCTTCCATTTCTTCTACAGATGTACCGTAATTCGTATGGAACCATTTAATTCGATCAACTTCATTATTCCAAACGTCTGCTGAACCGATCGTACCCTCGACAACTTCACCCTTAGTATAGGTATCTTTAACCGCATTAGCAGCTGCAAGTAAATCCTTATCGCCCTCGTAGTAACGGATTTTTTCAGCATTCGGATCTGACCCGCTTCCTTCAGAAGCCATTAAGTCCATCGGGATCCATTGAGTGGGATCCATTCCCTCGTTTTCATTCTTACTTTCTGTTTTTAAGGAACCGATATTTGTCGTTCTTTTTCCTAAAACAATATCAAATACATGTAAATTCGGATCATGTCCGCCAGATGTCCCCTGGTTGATGATAGCGATCGGGTTATATTTTTCAATCGCCACTGCTGTAGCGGCTGCTGTATTTTCCATTCCCTTACCTGTTTTAGCAACGATTACAGGATAATTGTCCAGCTTTCCTTTGTAAAAGACAAAATTCCCTGATTTTTCCACTTTAACTTTCTCTAACTTTTGTGCAAATTTTTCAGCCTCTATTGGCATTGGACCTTGAATAAGTATTGGCCTCCCAGCACCCTCTACCTCTGTTTCATTTAGAAAAGCTGAATTACGTAATGCAAGCAACAATAAGAACAGCAGAGCAATAGCTGCTAATGGAGCGTATTTCTTTAAAATTTTGTTCGTCATAAAAAACCTCTCCCTTTTCTCTTGATGTTTAATAAACTCGAAAAATTTGGCCAATAAAAAAGATCTAGAAATTGTAGAATGATTTCTACCTTCTAGACCTACAAGAGTCAAAGTATAGATCATTTAGCAAACATAGAAAAATAGGCTAAATGATAACATGGCAACGGCTAAAAAAGCCGTACAGCCAAATACTTTAACTCGTAGTCTTGTTCTTTCATTGGGAACCAGGTAGAAACACTCAGACCATATTACCGAGTATATACGAGTAATGATATTTAAGATGATTACTATGATAATATAACAAAGCTAAAATAGATAATCAATAAAAAGGTGAATATTAATCCATTTGAACCACTTAATGTTCGTGTTTAGGTGAAATTACCGAGAAAAACCGAGAGAAAATCATACAAAATATCAACTATACCGATTAATATGTAACCATGCACTTTACTCTTTCTGAAATTAATTAATATTGGTTGGTTGTTACTTTTTAAATAACCAGCCTTTTTTGTAAAACCAAAAAATCATTACAATTACAATGATCGCCATAACTCCTAGAGTGATAAAATAGCCGTATTGCCAATGTAACTCTGGCATATGATCAAAATTCATTCCGTACACGCCTACAATAAATGTAAGCGGCATAAAAATGGTTGTTATAACGGTAAGTGTCATCATAATGGAATTCATGCGATTGGATTGAATAGACATGTAATTCTCCCTCATATCAGAAGTTACATCTTGATTAGACGCAACCATATCCGTTAACTTCATCAAGTGATCATATATATCGGAAAAATAATGATGAATTTGCTTTGTTTCCTGAATCCGCTTCGAGTTTATCATCCGATATAACAAATCTCTCATCGGAATGATCGTTTTTCGCAACCGAATCAGTTCTCTGCGAATCTCATAAACCTCTTCGATGATTTTTTTGCTGCTGGCTTCCTTCTCTTCATATTCATTTAATTTATCCTCAATTTGATGCAAAATTGGAAAATAGCAATCCACTAATTCATTAATAATGCTATGTAGAACAAATAACGGTCCAACCTTTTCCATTTCCTTATTTGCAAATAATTTTTGCTTAACCATATCTATTGCCACATCCTTCTCCTTATGAAAGGACACGGCATAGTTTTCTCCTACAAAAACATCTATCTCCTCGCACCTTATTGTTTTACTTAATGAATGTAAAACAAAGAAAAGGACACCATCATAATAATTCATATTGGGGCGCTGGATAAAATGCAGACAATCCTCAATCGCCAAGGGATGAAAGTGGAAAAATTCACTTAATAACTTCGTTTCCACATCAGTTGGTTCCTCAAAATCCACCCAATAAAATTTGAACCGATCTGACCTTAGATCCTCCAACTTTACTTCTTTTATCAACTGATTATCTTGTGTAATAGCATAGGTAAAAATCATTCATAAACCTCACTTTATTGATTTCAGCCTTTCAAATTTACGAACACTATCTAAACTAATGACCATCCTGTAAATTGTCCATAACAAGGCCTCTTGCAACAACCTTATCATGAAACATTTCTCATTTGTTTATAATTGAGCCGATTTTTCGCCTCTAAACTCAATTAAGATAGATATAAGGAACATTTTCTACTATATATGAGTATCCCCATAGCTGAAGCTAGGGGTTTCGAAAGAATAGGCTTTAAAGCCGCATTGTCTTTACGAGGGCTACCACAAGTCCCGCTACTACATCAGACCGAGGCCTTCAGCTTTGCCTTTCTTTTCTTTATGATGTTTATTTTTCGTGGGGATTGGAGGAACTGTTTTCTCTCCAGTCCTTCGAAGACATCCTTGGTATGTTTACGGACAATATTAAAAGCTCCATTCACATCGGCATGGATCAAAATCTTAGAACCTTTGATTTTGTAAAAAGCTCGACTGCTTCTATACCCGCTAAAATTAGTTTGGTGCTCTTCCCCGTAAGTTGGAATCGGGTCATGATTCAAGAAACTAGACTTGGAGGTATAGCTTTCTTCTCGAACAATGACTTGAATTCCATGTCGCTCTGCTTTGTATCGAATCATTCCTATGAAAGTGGCATATGGGATTTGTATGAAGGTTTGTTTACTAGTCTTTTGCATATCAACATCCATCTTCCAACCCTTATTTTTTCCAATGATGATCGTATCTATGGTTCTTTCTTTCGCAATCTCCACCACTTTTGCACTGGCCTTATGTAAAAAATCCATGACCCGATTGTTCCTTTTTCGGTCTAATGAAGTTAATCTTGTGCTGTTAAACCTCCCTTCCTTTGGTCCTTTTCCATTTCGAAGGATACTCATGTATTTCGCTCTTAATTTGTTATAATATTGATTGATCGATTTTAACCATTTGCCCTTGATAAGCAGAGGCTTTAGCCCCGTGTTATCGATGATAGTTGCCAGGTTATCCACGCCCAAATCAATACCCATTACTCGCCTCGGCTCAAAAAGCCATTCATTTAATTGTTTTTCTGATCGTTTGATCTCTTTTTCATCTTCACTTTTAAAAACGACTTCCATTACATACCGGCCATAAGTCGGGACAATCCGCACTTGTTGTAGTTTACAATCTATATGTGGGATTTTCCCCAGTTTTAATGTAAGAGGAGTACCTGGTAATGAAAGCAGATTTCCATTTTTAATTTTGATAATTTGATTGGTTAAATAAGAAGTCGTACGTCCATTCTTCGGTTTATACTTAGGAATCTTTGGCTTTCCTGAAAAGCTAGTAGGCATGGTTTTATATTTCTTAGAGGCTTCGAAGAAACTTTTCCAATCATCATATACCTTTTTCATAGTTTGTTGATTGGACTGAGAGGGCATAGAAAGGTAATCGGTTTGTTTCATCACTTTAAACAGTGCTTCTACAAAGTTATAGGGAAGGAATGCTTTCTTTGGATGGGGCATTTTAAATAGATTTGGTTTTGGCTCCAAAACGTGACCATTATTATCAATTTTTTTTGGCTTAGATTTGGCTCTCTCAAAACTTTTTAGACGAATTTTATTCATTTCAGGTAAATGGACTTGAATATCTGTAAGAACTTGAAGTTGATTTTCATTTCTTGTTTCCTTTTTTAAAGCAGTGTAAACCTGTCTAATATAGTAGTTGGTGATATTGTGCAAGTTTTTCGCTTTAAAACAGAGTGAGTCACAGTAGTCGAACAATTCATGTTCCGGCTGAATTTGTATTTTATAGGATCGATACATATCATTCACCCCTCTCACAGGAGAACAAATGTTCTATTTATATTCTCATTATACCAAAGAATTTCAAAGAATGTATAGTAAAATTACATGCATTTTCCTAAAAAAACGAACAAAAATACAGCTTATATCCCCATATCTAAAGCTAGGGGTTTTATGCTGCTTTTTGATAAACTTAAATTAAAAACATAATAATGACATACAAAAAAACTTGGCATGATTAACTAAGCTTTTTTCGGGACTTGTAAATGTAAATTTTTTCTGCCAAAAAGCTAATAATCAACCCGATAACAAGCGGAGTCAACGAACCAGCTGAAATAAAGAAACCATTTGCGTTATCTGTATATTCGTGATGGAACATTAACCAAGGAATAGTAAACATATGTCCAACTAGGTAAAGCAGTCCTACCGTAAATACAAATGAACCAAATGTAACTATAAAGCTCTTTAATTTCATCCGACCACTTCCTAATTAGCTGTTATTGTAAATATTATACATTTTTCAGTCGTAACTATCAATATAACA
Source organism: Neobacillus sp. C211 (assembly GCF_051842875.1). Lineage (NCBI taxonomy): Bacteria > Bacillati > Bacillota > Bacilli > Caryophanales > Bacillaceae > Neobacillus > Neobacillus sp. C211. The sequence continues at coordinate 61,496 of NZ_JBPXRO010000007.1, read as the reverse complement.
AACTGGTGGTCAGACCCGCTAAACCTCCCGAGTTGGGGTTTTTTTGGTTGTAATTAAGACTCTTTGTAAGGCTGAATAGATCTTTTTATCAAGAAATTTTGATTTGTGTATTTTTAGGAGGGTTTTGTGCATTTTTCAGTTGATTTTGTGCTTTTAGACAATATATGTAAATTATCAACCTGAAATTGAACTTGATTTTCCAAAAAATTGATATGACACAGCAAAAAGCTTCTAGTCCACACTAGAAGCTTTTCTACTTTACCGCTTTAACTGAGCGGAGGCAAATCCCCACCTATCAATTAGATGTAATCACAGTTTCCTTCTTGTCTATTGATGTAATAATTACCTTATACGAATCATTCTTTATGATTGCCTTGGTTTCCTTACTCGTTGGAATACTTGAATGGTGTTATTGACAGCTTTGGTTTTCGTTACAGCATAGCCGTATACCCTTTCTAGAGAAACCGCTACATCCCCATTCCTGAAAAACCGCCCATCCCCATGCCTGGTTGACCGCCCATTCCCATTCCTGGTGAACCGCTCATTCCCATTCCGGGAAATCCGCCCATTCCCATTCCTGGGGAACCGCTCATTCCCATTCCTGGAAAACCGCCCATCCCCATGCCTGGTTGACCGCCCATTCCCATTCCGGGTGAACCGCTCATCCCCATGCCTGGAAAACCGCCCATTCCCATTCCTGGAAATGACATCATACCTTGTGACCCTAATGTCATGTTTTCACCTACTTTCTTTTGTATACTATGCTAAAAGAAAATATGGGAGCTTATTTTACCTATAAATTAGGCGAATTACCCACCGATTCTTATGTAAAAACTAAAGGGATGCCTGCCAATGAAGATGCTGAGCTCTGGATATGACAAAGTGACCCCCCTCTTATTCACATAAGGTCGTGTACACCAACCCAAGGATCACATTTATAGACTAGAATAAATTTACCCATCAGCATCCATAAATTCACTACCTAAAATCCACTTTCCATCTTTTAAAAATTATAGTATAATATCATTTTGGAAAAACAGATAAACATCAGGAATTTAGTGAATTTTTATAATGGCATAAAGGAGTAAAATAGATGTCAAAAAATTACTGGCTCACCACAGAGGAAATGCTGGAAAAGAAAAAGCGCAAAAAGAACCTTACTTATAGTTTTATAGCCATAGGAACTATTATACTAAGCGCATTTGTAACAATCCTAGCAAACGGTATCTAACGAGCTAGTAGCAGAGCCCTATTCCCATAAATAGGTTTGAATTTAACTTTTTTAATAAAATCTAAACGGTTTATTCATAGTTTGTTCATGATTAAGTAGTAAGATAAATACATGAAGAGGACAACATTTAACTTTTTCTTTTTCATAACCCCCTTTTAATATATTTTTTGTAGATCCGGCATCTTGCCGGATATTTTTTTATAAAAAGCTTTAACCAGATTTGATGCCTCATCTAAGTTATTTTCAATTTTTAAAATATTTTTATTTTAATTTTAATGTTATTACAATATAACTTGTTCGCAGTGAATCGAAATAAGCTAAATTCAGTATTTGTTTATTTTCAAGCGGTTACAAATTGCTATTGGAGAACACTTGATATACCAATATTATTTACCTTTTTTCAAATATTTTTACTATTTCATTCCCTGTTCACATGAAAAATCCACTATGTTACTATCAGAATGGGATTGGAATCGTATTATCATTAGAAGATGAAGAATAAGGAATCAAGTCATCATGCCTTCCAAACCATTGTTGGAAAAAAATATTATTTTACGAGGTGTATGATGGAAGCAATCGAATCTGCTCAAAATGAAAACATGGAACTTTTACAGGAAATAGTTACTCTTAAAACGAAACTAAGCGAAATATATAATCAAATAGGTCCAAGCAGTTCCGAATATATTACACTTTCAATCAGACTTAATTTACTTATGAATAAATACTTTGAGGAAAAAACCGTAACTCTAATGAATTAGGACTGGCATGTAACAGACAAAAACCCTCTTACCTACTTTTGTAGATATGGGGGTTTTTGTTTGTTTGAAATTTTCTCTTAACCATGATGACTTTAAATGTATTCATTTTTATTTTTTTCCAATACAAGGCGTATCATTTCAAAAAACAAGAAGTTAAAAAATATCCAGACACCCCCATAAACATAACCCCCAACAATATCACTCGGGAGTTTTTCAGTGGATGCAATATTTGCTATGGTTAATCCCATTAATAAAACTAAAGTAAATAAAGGGCCTAATACTGGCGGTATATTCGTTTTGGGATGGCGAACAAGTAAAAATATGCATGTCCCATAAACAATGATTGTTAAAGTGGAACTTATATCAGGAAAATTATCGGAATGAAATTTTCCTACAAACCCTATTGTTTGTAGATGGGAAAAAATCTGCAGAATGGATTCATGAAACAGCCTAGCTCCTAAAATTGAAACGATGAGAAGAAGATACTCTAGGATCCTGTTCTTTCCTTTTCTCCAAATACGGATGATGGTTATGCCGATAATTGGACCAATAGCATACGGAGATTGAAATACTAGAAACCCTTTCATCCAACTCATATAGATAACAGACTTAACCATATATTCAGCTATTTCATTAAACTGAGTAAACTCATTAAATAAATAGTCTTGAGCCATTCCTAGCATCAAGGTCACCATACCAATTAAAACTAAAGTGAGAAAAGTAAGAAATATCTCTGTTTTTCTTATGGTTTTTAGTCGATTAATTAACCAAGTTAACAAACTAATAAATAATGACTTAATTTGATTTTTATTAAACCGATAGACTAAATACCCTGCTAGTAATACTGCTATAACAATTATAAAAATCACAAAATATTTACTTGCTGCATGATGGAAAACCTCCCAGTGAGGTCCCAATACTTTTCCTAATGTAATAAAACAGAATCCCCATAAAAATGAACCTATATATGCAGGAATAATAAATTTTCGAAATGGCATTCTAGAAATCCCCGAAATATAACCAGTGAAATGCCTAATCCCTGGAATGAAATAGGCAAAGACCAGCAATTTACTACCTGAACGTTCAAACCAAACGGATGTTTTTTTATATCTTTCAGGTCCTAGATGGATATATTTTCCGTATTTTTCGATAAGTTTATATCCCCCTGCCTTTCCAATCCAATAGGTTACAGTAATTCCTGCACCGCCTGAAACAAAGACTGTCAAGAGAGCCAAAAGGTAATTCATTTTTCCCTGAAATACAAAATACCCGGCGTAGCTCATTAGAAATTCGCCTGAAATAGGCAGGGCCATAAGTTCTAAAAAGATTCCTAAAAATAGAATCAGATAACTGTGCTGTTCAAATAAAGTGATTAAGTATGACATATAAATGCCTCCGTTATTTATAAAAACACTAAAATAAATAATCCATCAACTCTAGTTCTAAATACAATGTAGCACGATAAATGATTTCATTTTCCATCTTAATGAATTATTAATCTTGTATTAAGAGAACAAAAAGGATAATGGATAAAATAAAAAAGCTATTGCCTTTATGAAAAGGTTACTAGCTTTTTTACATCGGATAATAAAATTAAAGTTTTTTAACCCTAATTGGACTCACCATTAAGAGAGCAAGGATTAAAGTGATCCATGCATTGCTATATAAAAATAATCCCATTCCAGCCAATGGCAATCCCGCAGCTGGAATAGGTAATCCTTTAAAATACCCAATGGTTGGTTTAACACTAAATTTAGCTAATCTTAATGCCCCCATCGTTGGGAAAAGGATAAATGCCAATGAAGTTAAAATGGATGGCTCTGCTATCGAATGAAACAGAAGTGCAGGAGCAACTCCGAAGCTAACAATATCAGCTAAAGAATCTAATTCTACGCCAAATTCACTATTCACTTTTAATTTTCTCGCTATTCTTCCGTCAAGAAGATCTAAAACAGCCGATAAGAAAATAAAAATGGAGGCTAGTTCCAAAAAGCCACTCATATTAGAGGTAATTGAAAGAACACCGCACAATAAATTTCCCATCGTAAATAAATTCGGTATAGCCTTTACCATATGATTTAACAAGGTAGCCCCCCTAACAAAGACAAATCTTCCCCATTTAAGTAGCATTTTCTATATATCCTTCCGTTATTCGAAAAAAACAAGCAAATAAAAACAAAGTGAAGAACAAATTTTCATTTTCCATTTTAATGAAAAATTAATCTTTTATTAAGGGAGCGTACAAGTTTGTTTTGTAAACTTAAATTGCCCAATTAGATTGCAATACCATTCTTGAATTCACGACAGAAAACGATAAAGTTATTTAGGTTAATTTTATATAAAAGCTGGGGGAGGTAAAGCAATGAAAAAATTCGTAGAGGCAACTATGCAAAGAGGCATTCTTATGATTGTGTGCGTTGTCATCATTTTGGGTTGGGGCGGTATATCTGCTTACCAGATGCAAAGAGATTATTTGCCTGGGATTAACAATACGACCCTTTCAGTTAGTATGAGGGTACCTGGATATCAAGCAGCTCAGGTAAAACAGCAAGTGACAGATAATTTATCAAGTGCCATCAAAACAGTGGATGGTTTATCCAATGTTGAAACCACTTCTTATGACGGTGGATTATTTATGAGTTTGTATTTTCCAATGAATACAGACATGAAGCAAGCAGAAGATCAAGTAAACAAAGCCTTGGCAAATGCAGATCTTCCGCCAACTATTACGAGCACTCCTTCGATAACAAGATTAACAACTAGTTCATTCCCAATTTTGACATACAGTTTAACTAGCTCAACATTGGATGAACAAACACTACGTTCCACTGCAACACAGGAAATTGTTAAACAATTAAAATCTGTCCCTGGTGTAGCGGATGTATCCGCAATTGGGGGAGCAAAAGATGGATATGTATTAACTGTCCGCATGAAAGACCTAGTGAAAAACGGATTAACATTGGATGATGTGAATAAATCGTTTGCTTTGGCTGTTCCATCCATGCCACAGGGGAATATTGTAAACAACCAATTATCAATCCCAGTCTCTTTTGATGGGTTACCATTAACTGAGCAGCAAATGGAAAACGCAACGATTAAGAATAAGGAAGGGAAAATAGTTCCTGTTTCATCATTTGGTACCATAACGCATTCTTTAAATGACGTTAAAACCGTCTCCAGAACAAATGGAACGCCAAGTGTTACTTTAAATGTAATCAAAACACCATCAGCAAATATCACAGATGTTGCAGATCAAGTAAAGGACCGTGTTTCACATCTTCACTTGGATACGGTAAATCCAAAAGATGTTTCTTTCCATGTTTTACTTGACCGGGAAAAAGAATTAAACAGCTCTCTTTTCGGATTAGTTAGAGAAGGCCTACTTGGCTGCTTATTCTCAATGATTTGTGTGTTCTTCTTTTTCCGAAATGTAAGATCGACATTATTAATTGCGATTTCGCTGCCAATTTCATTGTTAGCCACAACTGCTTTCTTAAAGTCAATGGGTATCACATTAAACATTTTAACGGTTTCAGGTTTGATTGTAGCTATGGGTCGTATTGTAGATGATTCGATTGTTATTTTAGACAACATGTATCGAAAACGGGAAGAATCGAAAGATAAATCCTTACTTCCCATTCTTGCATCATCAGTGGTTGAAATGATTCCTGCGATATTGGGTTCTACGTTAACGACCATTGCTGTTTATATTCCGATCGCCTTTGTTGGGGGAGTAATCAGTGCATCGTATAGCGGATTTGCTTGGTCCGTTGTGATTGCACTCGTCATATCTTTCTTTGTAGCAATGCTTGTCATCCCTGCTCTTGCTTTTATGGGATGGAAAGGTGGAAATTCTACAAAACAAACGGTCAAACTAGATTCGACAATGAAACCACTATTACAATCTGCTTTTAAACATAAAAGAGCGATGATTATTGTTTCGATCTTAGTCTTTTTAGGTGCAGGCATCTATTCTGCATTTCTTCCAGTAAGTTTATTGCCTAGTGGAAAAATTGGACAAATTGCCATCAAGGCTGAATTACCTAAAGGAAGCACGTTAATTCAAGTAGATTCTGAAGTACAAAAAATCGAAAAAGCATTAAAGGAAAATCCAAAAGTCGATGCTTATTCAGCAAATTTTGGTTCGACGATGACACCACAAAGTGATGACGTGTTTGACCAAGGTGGAGGTTTCATCACCTATCCAAATGTCGCAAATTTATCTGTTGTGTTGAAAAACGACAAGGATGCGGATTCTGTGATTAAACAATTACAAACTCAGCTTCCAACGATATCTAAAAATGTTATTTATACCGTAACAAGCCAGAACATTTCTGGTGATGATTCACAAATGCGTATCTTGTTTACAGGTTCAGACCAAGCAACATTGGATCAAGTAGCTCAAGAAGCAAGAACGAACTTATCAAAAATTGTGAACCTAAGTGTAGATGGAAAAGTGGATTTAACAAATGGTTCACCAAAATACAAAGTTACATTTGACCAAAAAGCAATTCAAGATAAAGGTATAAAAATTACTGACATTCTAACGGTCATTAATCGTTATATGTCTTCATCTAAAGATGCAACGATTACGGTTGACCATAAAGCACTTCCTGTGGATCAATATTTAGATCAGATTGCAACAGGAACAAATTCAACTATAACGTTAAATGCTTCTGCGGATGATGTTTTAGCATCTCTTGCTTCTGAAACTTTTAAAGGAACAAATGGCGAAATGGTTCGTTTTGATCAGTTAGGTAAAGTTTCAAAAGATACCTCTCCTTCTACTATTAGCGAAAGAGATGGTCAACCATTCTCCCTTGTGACAGCACAGATTACATCAAATGATATTAGTAAAGTGTCAAGCCAAGCAGACAAGGCTCTAAGCAGCATGAAACTTCCTAAAGATGTAACGTATTCATTGGGAGGAATCACTGAACAAGTAAAACAAATGATTTTCGATATGTCTGTTGCCGTTGCATTTTCTATCCTTTTAGTATTACTTATTACCTCTTCTATCTTCAAAGGATGGAGAGCACCATTATCAGTACTTTTAAGCATCCCACTTGCTTTAAGTGGTGTCGTAATAGCATTAATTCTATTCAACGGAGAATGGAATTTAGCAGCATTAATTGGTATTCTGATGCTTACTGGTATTGTAGTAACAAATGGTATTGTGTTAATTGATAAAATTGAAAAAAATAGAAAAGAAGGCATGTTGGTTAAAGAAGCGGTTTTAAGTGGAAGTCTTTCTAGGATCAGACCGATTTTAATGACAGCAGCCGCAACAGTTCTTACTTTGTTACCACTTGCCTTTTCTCATAATGCAGATACCGTAATTTCTCAAACTCTCGGCATTGTCGTAATTGGCGGTATGGTAACATCGACAATCAACAGCTTTATTATCATCCCAATCATTTACGAGTGGTTGCATAAAAAAGCAGGAATCAAAAACATTAACGCAACAAAAGTGAAAAGTATCAGCTAAAAAATCTTTTAAGTACAGTGAAGATGTCCATCAAGCATCACTAACACTTGAGTCTCCTCAATTATTAATAAAGCGAGCAATGCCAATCATTACTGGAATGGGGAGAATCAGTACCTAGAAGCCAAGGGACGGGAAAAACAAACTAAAATAGCACCGCATTTTGCGGTGCTATTTTAGTTTTACGATAGGAAACGTAACCTGTAAAAAATGCTGTCTCTATTACTAACAAACTTACTCCCAATCAAGATTGACCTTATTTCTGTTCCAATCTCTCCAGAATCCTTCTTTTCCGATAAAACATAATCCCAGTCTCCGCTAGGTCATTAATCATTGACCTGTTTGTAAATGCACCAAAAATCATCCCAGCAATAGGTACCATTTGAAACAGCTTCTTCCACCCAAACTGGTCTCTGTATGTATAAACAACCTCACGCCAGCCTTGCAGCTGCGACATCATTTCGCCTGAACCGCTTCCTTGTTGATAATAGCTGGAAAGCTCATTCAGAATCGCACGTTTGCCGACAATATCAGCTGAGGAAAACTGCAGGCATTTAATTATAAAAATTCGTTCGCTTTTTTCGTTAGGATCATATCCATGAATGATAGCAATTTCCTGCAGCGTTTTTAATGAAATGCCCATTAAAGCCGGAACATCGATCGCAAGAGTAAAAATCCCGCCGATTCCGGTGCTCGCGCCTTGGATCGTCGCAAACTTCTTTCGTTGACCGGTCAGCTCTTCGCTTATCTTATTCATGGCATTTAAAGGGATCTCCTTGATATCAGCTATTTGGTTAATCCGCTTACCTGTCTCTTTTTCAATTTTATCAAATAGTTTATCCTCTTTAATTAAATAGCTACCGCCGGTCTGAATATAGTTACCGACCTCTTCTAGTAATTTCCCCACTTTATTGTGGATGAATTGAGGAGTGATTTTATCGAGAATCTTAAATGGCAATCGTCCGAGGCGATCCCAAATCCACAAATCGCTTTGGCCATTTTCCCACTTCTCAATAACAGTTAGCTCTTTCAATAATTCATCTCTTGTTTCCATGTATTTTGAGTCACCCTCGTTTGTTTATTTTCTACAGAATTACCCTTATTCTCATTAATAAAACATACGTATGATAAATGGAAAGGTTTCATGGTTTGTGGTTTGGCAGGTTGTTCGGAGAATGACTAGGCATGGAATCAAAAAAAGACAGCGAGTTATTGCTCGCTATCTCCCTTCCATGACTATTTCTTTTCTAACACATTAATAAATTCCCGTAGATAGTCAGGCAGATCCGGTGGACGACGACTGGACACCAGGTGACCGTCCGTTACAACGGGTTCGTCATACCAAATTGCGCCTGCATTTTCCATATCATCTTTGATACCAGGAGTACTGGTTACTTTTTTTCCATCAAGGATTTTTGCAGAAACTAGTACCCAGCCTGCGTGGCAGATTTGTCCGATTGGTTTTTCATCCGCATTCATCTGCTGAAGCAGAGAAAGGACTTCAGGGAAGCGCCGGATTTTATCTGGTGCCCATCCTCCTGGAACTAAGATTGCATCATAGTCTTTAGCGCTAACCTCACCATAGGCAAAATCGGAGATCGCAGGTACGCCGTATTTACCAATATATTTTTCCTTTGCATTTTCTCCGGCAAGATGGACGACAGCCCCCTCTTCCTGAAGTCTAAGAATCGGGTACCATAACTCTAAATCTTCAAAATCATTATGAACGAGACTAATTACTTTCTTTCCTTCTAATCGCATGGGTTCATGTTCCTTTCAAATAAGGTAGTATTAGTGCTTGTAATCGGATAATGCTTGCTCGCGGTCGCTGATGGATTGAAACGATTTATCAAAGTTTATTCTTGATAATAGTAAAAACAGCGTATCAATCACTGAAATGGCTGGCACTCTAGTAAAGCTAAATTCTTTAAAGAACAATTTCTCATTCGTAATACTTATTAACTGAATATCCGCTAATTGCGAAAGCGGGGATTTAATATGGTTCGTAATACAAATCGTAATTGCCTTTCTTTTTTTGGCAATTTCAAAGATATCAAGCAATAATTTAGAGTCCCCTGAGTTTGAGATGCCAATAACTACGTCTTTTTCTGTCAATGAATGGGCAAGTGAAACCTGCATTTCTGGCGTGCTATTAACAATCGAGCGAATTCCAATTTGATTAAATTTGTAGGCGCCATCCAGTGCAGCTGGAAGCGAATTACCTGCCGCCACAAATTGAACTAGGCTGCATCCACTAATTACATCCAAGCACTTTTGTACCGCATCCGGGTCTAGAAATGAGGCGGTTTGTTTGAGTTCATCAATCTTGTAGGCAAAAATATTACGAATCGATTCTGCTATATTATTTAATTGAATCGTCGGAGAATGGGTGGTATTTTCGGGATTCGTGATTTCTCTTGCCAGTTGAATTTTAAAATGGTGAAATCCTTTAAGTCCAATCCTTTTGCAAAATCTAACAATGGTCGCTTCACTTACATTACACTTCTCAGACAGCTCGGCCACATTCATATCGATCACATTAAAATACTCTTTAATCACATATTCTGCAACCTTTTTTTCCGCATCATGCAAGGTTGGATATAAACTTTTTACAGTATTTAATAAATTATTTTCTTTAACGGAAGTCATACTACCATTCATCCTTTAACATTTTCATTTTTTCAAACCATCTATTCATCCAATATTTATAAACGTAGTTTACTCATTGGCAGAAATTCTACTGGTGCTTCCGCTAATAATCCAGCTGTAAATGTATCCCCTAAGCCAATCGTGCTAACGGTTTCTCCCCTAAAAGCTGGAATGATGGTGATATCTTTTTGGCCCATTGTTAATTTTTGCAACCTTTCTCCTCTGGGGTGAAGACTTGATCGTAACGAAACTTGTTTCATCATCTTTTGATCACAAATTTCCCCCTTTACCGCTCTTGAAAACGCCATCAAGTTACCATTTTCTAACGCTTTCCTCCAGTGAGAGGTATCATATAGATCCGATTTAATTAATGAGAATTGTTTGGTATGCAAAATAAAATTAGCAACACTTAGATACTCACAGGCATCGTTAATCGTATTTAATAAATCAGCATCGTCATAACTTAATAGAGGTTTGTTCCCTCCAATTAATTCCTGATATTCATCTTCATTGACACCGATACTATCAACATAGCCTCCTAGAGTTCGAATGATCTTCCACTGTTCATCCATTGACCAGATCGAAGCGAGTTCAAGGTGGACTTTAGGTTTCCTAGGTCCTAATGACGCCAATATAGTAACGGTATTCTGTAAAAACAAGTCAATGTCTTCGCTTCGATCAAAGGCATTGTATCCAGAGATCAACAACCAGCTAATATCATCTTGATTGATTTCTAGACGTTCCAGAAATCTTTTCGCGATAATATCAGACGGAAATTCATCCTGCTTTCGGAAAATGATTCGGTTGGAAGAATCTCCATGCTCATATTCTACTATATAATGCCTTGGCACATCCCCCTCAAGATCTGATAAAAGGATCAACTCCTGATGTTCCGAAACCAAATCTGACAACTCATTAGATTGGATCGGAATATTTACCAGTGCCCTATACCCTGCACAACTTGCTGCACAACCTGCTTGCAAGCCGGTTCCACCGATAGCCTTCGTCCAATCTAACTTTTTTTCTAAACGGGCAAGAATTTCCTGATTTGACACGATATATTCCGCTCCGCTGCCTCTCTTGATATTCCAGTCAATCACCGTACAAAACTCATCCCACGTGTCAATAACGGACTTTGGAGTTTTGTCGGCATTTCCTCTGATTTCATTGTAAAACTCTGGTGTGATTTTTGCTAATAAATCTATATTGGCTGTAAATCCAGTTGCAATAGTTGTCATCCTTTCACTGCTCCTCCCATGATGCCTTTTGTAAGTTTTTTCTCAAAAATCAACACAAGGATGATTAACGGCAAGGTTACAAGAATAGATGTTGCTGCTGTATCACCCCAAGGGACAAAGAACATTTGCGGCAACATAGCAATGCCAACAGGAATGGTCTGAGCATCAATATTATTGGTAAACGTAATCGCAAATAAAAATTCGTTCCATGATGAGATAAACACTAACAATCCAGCAGTAACCAGGCCTGGAGCCATTAACGGCAGACACACCTGCCAGTACGTTCGAAAGTATCCGCACCCATCCATATACGCTGCCTCTTCAATTTCATAAGGGATATTCCTGAAAAATCCGTACAGCAGTAACACACTTAATGGCAGTCCAAACAGCATATACGATAGAACTAATCCAGCATGCGTGTTATATAATCCCAATTGTTTAATGAGATTATAAAGAGGGGTCACCACCGCGATTTGTGGAAACATCGACGTCGATAGAAATAAAAGTAAAATAAAACCCTTCCCTTTAATCGGCAATCTAGCTAGTGAATAGGCAGCCAAACTTCCCAGGAACAAGCAAAGCAATGTCACTACGACAGCAATAACCGAACTATTCAAGATGTATTTATAAAAATCGGTATTTTGAAAGATATTTTGATAATGAAGCCAGGTGACTTCGTTTGGAAATATTGGCGGCAGGGATGATAAATCTTTATCCATTTTTAAAGAAGTAATGATCTGCCAAAAGAAAGGTGCTACTTGAAACACGACGATGAAAGACGCAAGTATGACAATGGTAGATCGCTTGAGCATTCCTTTCATCTTACTTTCCTCCTTCAATTTTTTTGGATGATTGATTCATAAAGAATAGGAGAACCATCGCTAAGATGAAAACAGATACCGCCATTAACGACGACATCGCTGCACCATAACTTACCTGAGAAGCGGAGAAAGTGGTCTTATAGGCGTACGAAGAAAGCACTTCGGTCGAATTCGCCGGTCCGCCTCCCGTTAAAACAAAAATCAAATCAAATACACGGAAAGCGTCTAATGATCTTAATAAAACAGCAATCATAATAGAAGGAATTAATAATGGAAATGTAATATGAAAGAATTGCTTCCATTTATTCGCTCCATCAATGTCTGCCGCTTCATATAAGCTTGATGATATTCCTTGTAAACCAGCTAATATGATTAACGCCATAAATGGAGTTGTTTTCCAAACATCTGAAAAAATCGCAGCAGACATAGCTGTCGAGGTTTCTCCAAGCCAATTAATATTGGCATCAATGATTCCGACCTTCATTAATAAGAAATTTAAAATCCCATACTCCGCATTAAAAATCCACTCCCACATCCTGGCCGAAACAACGGTTGGAATCGCCCACGGAATTAATACACAGGCTCGCACCAAACCTCTTCCCTTAAAATTTTTATTAAGGACCAAGGCAATAAAAAGACCGAATATCGTCTCCAATAAAACAGAAAATGCAGTAAAAACCCACGTGTTTTTATAAGCCACTTTGAACCACAAATCACTTAAAAGATTCCGGTAATTCTCTAGGCCCACAAAACTGGAACCTTGCTTAGTAAAGGAAACATCGAAAAAGCTTAAATAAATGGTTTGAATCAAAGGATAAATACCGACGATACAAAGAATCAATAGAGATGGCAGTAAAAATAAGTAACCGATCATCATGGGTTTATTGAATATCTTTTTGACATTCTTTTTTCTTGCTAGTAATAAATGGGCATTGGTGCTCCCAATGACCTGCTTTTCTACTTTTTCCATAGTCCATTCACCTCTTATACGTTTAAGGCACAAACGATACTAAGTTTGTGCCTTCAGAAAATTTATTGATTCGTAATCTTTTTCAACTCATTATCGATCTGTTTTGCCGCATCCTTTTCTTTGATCATGCCGGAAAGAACACCCGAGATATTCGATTGAAGGACTAACGACAATTTAGGGTAATCAGGGCTAACAGGACGGGCAGTCGTACCTTGGAATACTTTATCTAAGCCGGTTAAGAACGGGTTCTTCTTTTGTAATTCGCTGTCCTTTAAGACATTTGGTCTTGTTGGGCTGAAGGCAAGTTCCTTTGCATAGTACAATTGACTTTCTTCACTAGATAAGAATTGTGCAAATTTGACAGCTGCTTCTTTCTTTTTAGAGCTCTTAGAAACCATGAATTGATATCCGCCCATAGTAGAAGCACTGCTTTTTCCATCAAAGGAAGGAAGTGGAGCAACACCAACTTTATCAACCACTTTCGATTGCTTTGGATCTTGTGCAACACTCCAAACATAGGACCAGTTTCTGTGGAAAATGGCATTTCCATCTGTGAAAACGGTACGGCTTGGTTCTTCGTCAAACGTCAACACGGACTTAGGAGAAATCTTATCGTCTGTCATCTTTCTCATAAACTCTAGTGTTTTCAAAAATTCTGGGCTGCTTGCAGCTGATTTTCCATTGCTATCTAGAATGGATCCTCCTGCACTCCCTAAGAATTCGACAAAGTCACAGACAAGAACTTCTGCTTGCTTGCCTTGCCATACAAATTGGTTTAGCTTGTCATTATTTTCTTTGCTTTTGATTTCCTCAGACGTTTTAATCAGTTCATCCCAAGTGGTCGGAACAGGCTTGTTATATTTATCCAAAAGATCCTTGCGATAATAAAGCATCCCGCCATCTACATACCATGGCATTGCAGATAATTTACCATCATAAGTTAGTGCATCAATAACACCAGGATAGTACTCATCCTTGTTTACATATTGATCCATCGGCTCTGTCCATCCTGCTGCTGCAAACTCTGGTACCCAGACAACGTCTCCAGTAAAGACATCAATATCACTTTGGCCAGATTGGAAGGCAGTTACTAAGTATTGATGGATTTCTGTGCTTTTTGCAGGAGCTGGCATTTGCGTTAATTTAACTTTAATATCTGGATTTTCCGCTTCAAATTTCTTAATCAACTCGCTCCAAGAATCCACACCGAATGTTTTAATTGCCGCGAAATTAATAGTCGTTACATTACTATCATTCTCTTTACCATTACTACTTGTCGATGACTGATTGGAACTACAGGCTGACAAAATGACCATCATACATACTAAGAAAAGAACGAAAAGCCTTCTCATGGTTTCCCTCCATAAATATATAAATTTGGTTTATGTTTTGTAACATACCTGCATGAAGGCAGGTTTTCCTACCTTTGTTCTAAGTAAATGATAGATTAATTGCAAAAGGTATGAATACGCTTACAAGTATAATAAAAATAAATTTCTCTTCAATTTCACCTATTTTTTTTGTTAAAAGATAGGAGAAGAACAGGACGAAAACTATTCTTCTCCTCGTTGCCATTATTCTTGAACGCGTATGATTCGAGGATCTGTGAAAATATCAGATTCATCTTCACTATTCGAAGAAAACTCAGAAATGATCGCGCCTTCTTCAGCAGCCTGGAACCAATGTTTGGAGTTTTCGGGTATTGTATATTGCTCGCCTTCAAGGAGAACGATTTCATGGAAGACTGTATAGTATTTTCTATCAATTTCGGGAGGAGACGTGAGGGGTAGCTCAGTAGCCTCTCCTTCTACATATAAATATACAGTACCTTTCCGGCAGCGGAAGGTTTCCAACTTTCCAGGATTTCCATCTGCCCGAGGAGGATGCCGGTGTTCAGGACAAGTTTGATTCGGGAATAAAACCAATTCCTTCGCACAATACCGCTCGTTATTTACATACGTGATAAGTTGTAAGCCGGTTGTTTCAAGATCATTTAAGCCAAAATCCGCAATTTCAATGGATTCCTTTTCATCCGTAGTCAAAACAATCCCAGCTTTTGCAAACATATTTTCCACCATGGCATTATAATTTTTTAATTGAGGTATGGTCATATAAAGAAATTCCTTTCCTTTATATCTTTTATTTCATGCTGAAGGACAGAAGATGAAGGTTTATTAAGAAGAATTCTAGTTGGGATTACTATGCATTAATATCTGATACCACTTACAACTGGTTCTGCTTTTTGGGCTGCTGGTTGCTGTTGATATAATTCAGCTTTTCCAACGGAATTGAAGAGGTGCATTTTATAGTTAATCACTTTTTTGGCTTCGTTAATGCATTCTGGGTAGATTACGTTTGGATCCCAGTATTCAGTCGTGCTTAAAATTTCACGTGCTTTTGTAAAATAGGCATACTTCATATCACTAGAAATATTTATTTTACTTACACCCAGTTGCACGGATTGGGAAATTTCATTGTCTGGGTTAGAAGAACCACCATGAAGGACTAATGGAATATCAACAAGTTCATTGATTTCTTTTAAAATATCCATTTGCAATTCTGGTTTGATATCCTTTGGATAAATACCATGCGCTGTACCAATTGCTACGGCGAGAGTATCAACACCTGTACGGGCAACAAAATCTTCAGCTTGTGCAGGATCTGTGTAAGTAACCTTTGTAACGCCGCCTTCTACTGAATTCCCTGTGCTTCCGATCGTCCCTAATTCTCCTTCTATCGAAACCCCAACTGCATGTGCGATTTCGGTTGCTTTCTTCGTTAATGCAACGTTTTCTTCATATGGGAGCAGGGATCCATCAATCATTACCGACGTAAAGCCGCAGCGAATTGCTCTCAGGATTTCTTCAATTGAACCGCCATGATCCAAATGGATGACAAATGGTACTCTACTTTCATAAACCCGATGCTTTACATAAGAGAAAAATTCGTCTGTCAAAAACTCTAATTCCGATGGATGGATGGCAATGATAGCTGGAGAATTCACTTTTTCCGCCTCTTCGACTACTGCACGTAAAAATGAACTATCACAAACATTAAAGGCTCCCACCGCAAATTTATTTTCTTTAGCTACAGTAAGTAATTCTTTCATTGTTATCAACATAAGAAACATCTCCTTTTTATTTAAAAGCATAAGTTTTAACCAAAAAATGTAGACGCTTACTTTTAGTAGAAAGATTGTGCAGACATATTTTTTCATCTATGAATCTGGTGAAATTTTTTTCCTCAAGTTGATTAATAATTCCCTCCCTTATTGTCAACCGGTTAATGATTTTCTTACTTTTTTTGAAAAGCAGGGTTTTCTAAACTTTTACAGAATTAATACAAAAAATAGTTTCTTCAAATCATGAAATTAAATTTCCTATAATTTATTTTGAAGAAATTAAATTTCTTAAATTCAATATAAAGCCCTGCGTTTAATAAATCAAGTATTTTTTTAATTTTTTAATTATTTTAATTTGTTTGAACTATCGGTGTCAGGTACCATCGGTGGACAAATGCGAAGTTTGTCCTTGTGCAGAGGACACGTTAAGGGATAAAAAAAAGTAACCGCCCAATCCAGATGGATGGGCGGTTACTTTTTTGCTTTTTATCGGTGATAATAACGTTCTGGTTGTCGTTATTTCCTCTATGGTAAGGTCGGATCAATTTCTTTCCAGAACTGGTCGGCAACAACTTGATAGCCTGCTAGACTTAGATGAATGTCAATTGGATTTGGAAGATACAATGGATAGTTTGATGCAATCACATTGTAAGTCGGCACATACGTATCGTGATTGGCTTTGGATAGCGTGTCGATTTTACTATTAAACGCAAACAACAATGGCAGCAGCCCGGCCTGTTGCTCCGCAGGCAAATAAGGGAAGGTATTGTAATAACCCATGACATAAACCTTCGCATGGCGGTTTAAATTATCAATCGTTTGTAAAATGATTTGTAAATTTAGAGATGCACGGGCAATTGCAGCTGGCGCAGTTTTACCAGTCGGATCGGCCTTTAGAGCCCCGAGAAGGTCATTTCCCCCAATATCAATGGTAATGTACTCAGCTTCTTTAATTCCCGCCCTTACCTCTTTGTTAGAAAGGACATCTTTCAACAATTGGGCTGAAGTATAGCCAGGGACCGCATAATTATCGTAATCAACTTTGTAATTTTCTTTCTCAAAATCTTGTGCAATATAGTCAGGATATCCTACATCACCTGGACCAAAGGGCGTATATCCTACTGCGAGAGAATCCCCTAGGGCCACATAATCAATGACCGGTTTTTGAGGACTTTTTGCGGCGTTTGCAGGGCCTTTGGCAAAAGCGTTAACGGGTAAGGACATAAGTAAAGCGCCCGCCAATACTAAACTCTTGAATTTTTTACTAATTTTCATAACACCTCTCCATTCGTTATAAAGTACATTACTATTTTAACAAAGAGGTGTTGTGTTCGTAATTAAGAATGTTTAGTCAAAAATCTACAAATCTAATCTTTTATTTTTAAATTTTTGAGCAAGGTCGGCATTCCAAGGTCTCTGGGCAGATAACATCAGCCCATATTTCAACTTTTCCTACGAAAATGACCTCTTCACCGACAAATTCCGTTCAGAATTTGTCAATTTTTTTGTATAAAAATATATTTATAGTATCAAATCGTTTACCCGTAGCGAGCTTCCTCTTAATTAGGGTAGGAACATTTTGTAAATGGTGCCTGACACCACAGCCTTAGTTTTTATAATACTTTCGCCTGGAAATGAATAAACATGTACAAGCGAAAGGGGATAAACATGGACAATCATGGCTTCTTTAATTTTGTACTCTATAAGTTATTAACTATTACGCTAGAGTTCATCTCCCTTTATCTCCTGATCCTATGGTCTGAATGGTTTGCGGAGAAAAAAGGCTATAACCTATTTGAAAGAGCGTGGTTAATCACCCTAATCTCCATGCCAATCTTAACTTTGATCCTTTGGACGATCATAATCGGAAGATTCCATTTGTTTTAATAAGTGGCCGAAGGAGTTGAAACTTTATGGAAGAAAAAAAAGTGACGTGGTTAGAACTTTTTTATGACTTGCTATTTGTCTTTTTTGATTCATGGATTCGATACGCTGTGTTATATGCAGGAATTATTGTCTATGTTATTGTGCCTGTTTTCGGACGCAAGTATTTGGTAAAAGCCCTGACCAATACGGCTCATTTATTAGAACGATTTGCTTTATTTTAGTTCTGTATTGCTCTATTTCATTTCAACTACCATTGTTTTTCATCAATACAGGTATGAACAACACCGTCTGAAAATTAATCATTTAGGGTTGTTTTTAGGGATTTTAGCAGCCTTTTTTATTATTAATTTGATCATGGTAGTTCCAAACATTGTCATAATAGGAGAATTAACTCTATTTTTTATCATCTATGCTAAATTTACAGCCACTTAATAAAATACAGACCCGGCTTGAAAAAGTATGCTAGTGATTTCAAAAGTTGTTCTTGAAGGCCGGGATGGACAACTCTTTTCATATACCAAAAATAAAGCTGCCTGGAATGACCGGCAGCTTTTTGAAGTAGTTATACTAAATAATCAATCAGTTTTACTTTAGGCTGGCCAAAGATTTCAGCTTCAAGCCTACGTCCGGTCGGGGTAGCCGCTAGTCCTCCTTCGGCTGTTTCCCTTAAAGAAGCCGGCATTGACTGTCCAATTGCATACATGGCTCCAATGACTTCGTCACATGGAATCCTGCTGGTTATCCCGGCAAGGGCCATATCAGCTGCTGTCAAAGCATTTGATGCACCCATTGCATTCCGTTTCACGCAAGGCACTTCAACGAGGCCGGCAACCGGATCGCAAACAAGACCCAGCATATTTTTCAAGGTGATGGCCATCGCTTCTGCTGATTGTTTAGGCGTACCGCCGGCCATTTCAACGATTGCGGCTGCTGCCATACCTGAAGCCGAACCTACCTCTGCCTGGCAACCGCCTGCAGCCCCTGAAATGGACGCATTGTTTGCAACGACAAATCCAAACGCCGCTGCCGTAAATAAAAATTCAATCATTTCCTGCCTAGTTGGATTGAGTTTATCCTTTACCGCAAATAATGTACCCGGGACAACCCCGGCCGAACCAGCAGTTGGCGTGGCACAAATGATGCCCATTGCTGCATTGACTTCATTCGTGGCAACCGCCTTGCTCACCGCATCCAACAGCAATGTGCCCGTAAGGGACTTTCCGCTCTGAATATAGTTTTGCAGCAATACTGCATCTCCGCCTGTGAGTCCTGTGCGTGATTTTACTCCATTTAAGCCCCGTTCGATGGCCTGTTCCATTACCGTCAGGTTCTGATCCATTTTGGCAATCACATCCTCACGGGAAAGGCCAGTAACTTCTATTTCCTGCCGAATCATAATTTCGGCTATTTTAACCTGTCGTTGTTCCGCCAGCGAAACAAGTTCAGCTACATTACGAAACATAGGATTTCCCCCTGCTGTCTTCTATTAATTTATGTTCGTGCCCGAAAACACCTATTTATACAACCATACGGATTACACTTATAACGTTATCCAGCTTTTGTACTCCGTTGATCACCTGGTCATCTAGCTTTTCATCGGATTCAATTACCATGATTGCCATGTCGCCTTTATCTTTCCTGGACACTTCCATATGACTGATGTTTATTTTATTTTGCGAAAGAATGGATGTTACAGAGCTGATTACTCCAAAACGGTCATTATGAATGACCAGTATTGCAGGGTCACCCGATAATTTTAGTTTGAACGAATTGATTTCAGTGATTTCAATGGTTCCTCCGCCAATGGATATGCCGATAATCTCCAACTCTTTATCTTCATCAAAAAGATTAATCTTTACTGTATTTGGATGTTCTGTAATGGCCTCTTCCTCTTGAAAGATGACCTCCATACCCAATTGTTCCGCTATATCCAATGAGTCGGGTATCCGCTCGTCGAACGTATCAAAATCCAATAAGCCCGCAACAAGAGCCAAGTCTGTTCCATGTCCTTTATACGTTTTTGCAAATGAGCCGTAAAGCGAGAGAACAGCCTTTTTCGGCTGGCCCTCGAATAGGGTCCGGGCAACGCGGCCAATCCGGACTGCACCAGCTGTATGTGAACTGGAAGGCCCAATCATAATTGGACCAATGATTTCAAATGCTGATCGATACTTCATTGTTTTCACCTGAGTTCTATAATTAAGATTCTCTACATAGATGTTCCGTTTGTTTTCTTAGCATGCAGCCAACAAGAAAAATAGGGACAATTTATGAAAACTGTCCCTATTTATTGATTCTTATATTAACAGCTTCCTTATACCCTTCCGTTTCTCCCACAATCAAACAGTCAGGAGTTTAAATCGCTTTCCTCTCTGTCAGATCCTCTTCTTGAAGATCCGCAGGAACACGCTTGTTAATTCCGAAAGCATAAAAGCTGATGACCACAATAGCCAAGAACACAATACCCGCAATCAGCGATACACGAGTGTCTTCATTGAACCACATACCGACAAGCACCGCTACCAGATAGGCAATTGTCACATAGTTAGTGACAGGCGCAAAAGGCATTTTGAATGGATGAGCCGCCATTTTTTCAGCATGGACTTTCCTGAACTTGATTTGGCTGATCAGAATGACAAACCAAGGAACCATCCCAGGAAGAACACTTGAAGCATAGACGTACACAAACAGTTTTTCAGGTGCAATATAACTTAAAACAACTCCAAAGCCAAGGCCGATTAGTACGCCAATTGTACCGAATAAAGGCACCCCATTACTTGAAACCTTCGCAAACGCTTTTGGAGCTTGTCCATTGACTCCAAGTGTATAAAGCATGCGCCCTGCGCTATAGATACCGCTGTTACAGCCAGACAATGCAGCAGTGATAACCACAAAGTTAATGATTCCAGCTGCAGCAGTAATACCGATTTTTGCAAAAGTTGCTACGAATGGGCTTCCGATCGCATGTAATTGATCCCAAGGATAAACTGTAACAATAACAAAAATTGCGCCAATATAGAAAACGAGGATACGCCAAATAGTACTTTGGATCGCGTTTCTAATTGTTTTCTGTGGATCCTTCGCTTCACCAGCTGTAATACCGATAAGCTCTACACCTTGATAAGCCCCAACAACAAGTGATAGGGCAAAGAGGAACCCTTTAAGTCCGCCAGTAAAGAAACCGCCATTTTTCCAGAGGTTTGATATGCCGATCGCATCTCCTCCGTTGCCAATGCCGAAGAAAATCAGGCCGAAACCTGCAATAATCATCAATACAATCGTAACTACTTTAATCAAAGCAAACCAAAATTCGAATTCACCAAATGATTTTACAGAAATAAAGTTAGCCGCCCCTAGAATAACCATTGCGATTAGGCCTGGAATCCAAGCAGGAAGATTTGGAAACCAATAATGCATATAAGTACCGATTGCGATAACTTCCGCCATACCGACAACTACCCACTGGAACCAGTTACTCCAGGCAGTCATATATCCCGCTATTGGATGGATATACTTATAGCCAAATGTTGCGAATGAACCTGTACTTGGTTCCATATAGAGCATTTCGCCCATGGCGCGCATAATCAAATATAGAAATATTCCTGTAATTCCATAAGCGAGCATTACGGATGGACCCGTCCAGCCTATCGTGCTGGAAGAACCCATAAATAGACCTACACCAATCGTTCCGCCCAACGCAATCATCTGAATATGGCGTGAACTTAAACCCCTATTCAATTCCTTGTTTGCCATTTAAATTTCCCCCTCTTTATTGTCAAATTTCTAATATACATGAAATAGTCCATCTGAAAAATACATTTGTCTTTTTTCCGCAGATGAATTATAATAGTTTTTATAGAAGAGAGCGCTTTCCTTTACCCCAGATTTCATAAAATAGTTTTGGGAAAGAAAGGTAATAATTAATAGGCTAGTGTAAGCTCCCTAAAGGGAATGCCTAATTTCTCTGATAGGTTTTCCAGCATATCTTTTGTCATACGGTCCAGGTTATATTGAGGATTGAAATCCCATTCCTCGCGTGCAGCAGATACATCAAGGCTATTTGGCCATGAGTCTGCGATGCCTTGGCGTACAGGGTCAACATTGTATGAGATTTCGAATTCAGGAATGAATTTTCTAATGGATGCAGCAATTTGTTCCGGCTCAAAGCTCATGGCTGTGATGTTAAATGCATTGCGGTGCTTCAATCTTGAAGGATCAGCCTCCATCAGTTGAATGATAGCATCGATCGCATCAGGCATATACATCATATCCATATAGGTTCCTTTGCCAATGAATGATACATATTTCTTATTCTTAAGTGCTTCATAGTAAATATCTACTGCGTAGTCGGTTGTTCCCCCGCCTGGAAGAGTCTTGTATGAAATCAGTCCAGGGAACCTTACTCCGCGTACGTCTACACCGTATTTTGTAAAATAGTAGTCGCAAAGCAATTCACCGGATACCTTTGTGACGCCATACATAGTAGCTGGCCTTTGTACCGTATCCTGGGGTGTCATTTCTGCCGGTGTTCCTGGTCCGAAAGCAGCGATGGAGCTCGGTATAAAGAGTTTCAGGTTTAGCTCACGTGAAACTTCAAGGGCGTTCATCAGGCCACCCATATTCAGGTCCCATGCGAATTTTGGCTTTGCTTCTCCTACTGCCGACAAAAGGGCTGCAAGATGCATGAGGGTATCAACTTCATATTTTTTGCAAAGGCCTAGCATTGCTTCGTAATCCATAACATCAAGTATTTCAAATGTACCACCCTCGATGACTGGATTGCCTTCGATATGGCGAATATCTGTTGCAACAACGTTTTCTGTTCCGTACATTACTCTGAGACGGTGTGTCAATTCCGAACCGATTTGGCCGAGACAGCCAGTAATAAGAATTTTTTTCATATGACGGGACCTCCAAAGGTTTATTTACCCTTATTTTACTGAAGCAAGAACATTTTTATCCTTGGTGAAATTGTAAACGTTTAAATAATAGACAATTCTTTACCTATTTTTCCATAGACTGCCAAAACCTCATCAAGCATTTCCTTGGTATGCGCAGCAGTAGGCATATTCCTAACCCTGCCTGTACCTCTAGGAACTGTTGGGAAGGTAATTGATTTTGCATAAACGCCTTCTTCCATCAGCCTGCGCGAAAATAATTGGGTCAGATCTTCTTTTCCTATGATGCATGGGGTAATTGGTGTTTCGGAATGTCCAATTTCGAAACCAAGGTTCTTTAAGCCTTCTTTTAGGTATCTTCCGTTTTCCCAAAGCTTTTCAACTTTTTCTGTCGATTCGGTCATGATATTGATAGCTTCGATACAGGCGGCAGCATCTCCCGGAGTCAATGAGGTTGAAAACAGGAATGGACGTGCACGGACTTTCAGCCAGTCAATCAGCTGCTCTGTACCTGCTACATATCCGCCTACGACGCCAATCGCTTTTGAAAGGGTCCCAATCTGTAAGTCAATTCGGTCTGAGAGGCCAAAATGCTTAACCGTACCAGCACCGTTACCCATTACACCAGAACCATGGGCATCATCTACATACGTGATTAACCCAAACTCATCAGCAATTTCGACGATTTCCGGAAGCTTTGCTACATCACCGTCCATTGAAAAAACTCCGTCTGTGATGTACATGACTTTTTCGTATAAACCGCTTTCAATTGTCTCTTTCGCTACTCGACGCAAATCGTCCATGTCCTGGTGCTTGACGCGGATAATTTTCGCTCCTGACAATCTGCATCCATCAATTATCGATGCATGGTTCAATTCATCCGAGAGAATGGCATCCTTCTTTGTCATCAGGGCTGAAATAGCACCCATATTGCAATTGAACCCGGATTGGAAGGCAATGGCAGCTTCGGTATGCTTGAACTTGGCAATTGTTTTCTCCAATTCATTATGGATTGTCAATGTACCATTGATTGTACGGACCGCTCCGGCCCCCAAACCATATTCCTCGATTGCTTCATGCGCTTTTTGCTTCATTCTTTCATTATTGGCAAGGCCAAGATAGTTATTGGATGACATATTGATTAATGATTTGCCATTGATGGTAACTATAGGGCCGTTTGGTCCTTCTACAGTATCAATGACATTGTAGAGGCCGTTTTCCCGCAACTCGTTCAGTTGGGGTGCTAAGAAATCCTTTAAAACCTTTTTTGCCAAAATAATTCCTCCTTTTAAAATTACCTCACTCAGTTTCTCACATAACATCTGCTCGTGTTGTTTCATTGGGATTTTATTGTTAAAATTTGCAAACGGTTTCAAATTGGTGCAAAAAAGCAATTGCCTCACGAAAATTACTCCCGAAATTTTTCAATCCTACTTTTGAACGCAAGATGTTATGCTTTGGAATTGAAAGTGGAATAATAGTCTCGTTTAGTTGATCCCCTGATCACCCGTATTAAAAATGCATAGATTCATATATTTCAATGTAATTCTATAATTATGTCGAAAAACTGTCAATACTATTACAAAAAACTAATCATTCAGACTAATGTGCTGCTATTAAAGAGACCTAGATTTATAAAGGGTTTTATTTATTAGCTTAGAAATTACTGCTTTTATTTTCCAAAAGAATGTTTCGTTTCCATGCTTTAAAAATAGTCGAGTCATTCTAATCCATTTTATCGATTTTTGTCCTTAATCCAATTTATCGTCAATGCGATTTTATTGTTCATTTCGTTTCTTTGAGGATCATACAAAAACTGCTAAAGAATAATAATAATAATAATTGGATTTCACTTATCCCCACTAATACTCGATGATTAGCTTTTTTACAAAAAAATCGAACTGTGCCCATAAATTTATATAGACAATTAACCCATTCCTTCTAACCCACATAAGTTATTATTGAAGTGAAACAGGAGGAGAGGTAGATGGTGATTCATGTGGTCCGGAGCGGTGAAACACTTTGGCAAATTGCTGCTCGCTACAAAGTAAATATGAATGGAATTGTTCAATCAAATGGGCTCCAAAACCCGAACCAGCTGTTAGTTGGGCAATCACTTGTAATCCCAGTCCCCGGGACATCACACATCATTAGATCGGGTGATACATTGTGGTCGATTTCACAACAATATGGGGTGGAAATTAACTCGATTATCCAGGCAAATCAACTCACAAATCCGTCTCTTTTATATCCAGGGGCAAAACTCATCATCCCTCCAAGGATACACGTGACTCAATCTGGGGAAACATTATGGCAAATTGCGAATCGTTACGGGGTGACAGTCCAAGCGATTATCGATGAAAATCAGATTCAAAATCCAAACCTCATTTATTCCGGTACACGATTAAGAATACCAATCAAGAAACCAACTATCGAAGTCAATTCCTATACCTATCAACCCGATCAAGCAGCGGCTGAAACGGTTAAGGAACTTAGCCATTTGCTCACGTATATCAGTCCATTTGCTTACCTAATCAATGAAAATGGGGATTTCACTCCTGCTCATGATGAG
Source organism: Neobacillus sp. C211 (assembly GCF_051842875.1). Lineage (NCBI taxonomy): Bacteria > Bacillati > Bacillota > Bacilli > Caryophanales > Bacillaceae > Neobacillus > Neobacillus sp. C211. The sequence continues at coordinate 35,866 of NZ_JBPXRO010000007.1, read as the reverse complement.
TTAACCCTACAAGCAGCAAAGACCAGTAATGTCACACCGATGATGTCGATTACAAACTTTACTTCAACTGCAGCTGGATCAAACGTGGCTCATACCCTTTTATCTAGTCCAGAATTACGCGAAAAAGTACTGACAAATATGCTTCGGATTATGGATGAAAAAGGTTATAAGGGCGTAAACATTGATTTTGAAAATGTATTACCAGCCGACCGCGAAAATTACAATCTATTCCTCCAACTAACCGTGAACCGTCTTCATCCGCGAGGATATTTTGTCTCAACGGCGGTTGCACCCAAACAAAGTGCGACACAAGCGGGTCTGCTGTATGAAGCACATGATTATGAAGCACATGGTAGGATTGTAGACTTTGTCGTACTGATGACCTATGAATGGGGATACAGGCTTGGACCGCCACAGGCGATCTCTCCTATCAACCAAATGAGACGTGTCGTGGAATACGCGCGGACCGTTATGCCGGCAGAAAAAATATTCTTAGGGTTCCAAATTTATGCCCGTGATTGGCTCCTTCCACATGTTAAAGGACAAGAAGCAGAAACATTTAGTACACAAGAAGCGATTGCGCGTGCAGTAAAATACGGGGCATCGATTCAATATGATGACACCACCCAATCACCATTTTTCCGTTACGTCGATGAAAAAGGCCGTGGCCATGAAGTATGGTTTGAAGATGCCCGCAGCGCCCAAGCCAAGTTCGACTTGGCTAAGGAATTTAATCTCCGCGGAATTAGTTACTGGGCATTAGGCTATCCATATCCGTCGAACTGGACGTTGTTAGCTGATAATTTCAGTATAAAAAAATGAGTTTTTTGAACAATCAGTTCTAGCATGGACTGATTGTTCATAAGTGAATATTTCCGAGTTAGGGCTGATTACTGAAATATTCTCCAAAGAAAAGCCCACCGTAACACCTGTTCGTTCCATTCTTTTCACAACTACTAAAAAAAATTAAATTAACACTCCACATAAAAAGGATGTAGTTTTTCGTTTAAACAATACTCGATTCTTTGCCTTAAATTATTCCAAGTGACCATTTCCAATACAAATTAATTGTTGAAAAACGACCTAAAAATAGAAGATAAATAGCCTTTGAACAATTATTGTCTATAAACGACAGCCAATCGACGTCATTCCATATATGCTATACTAATCAAACGTTTGGTTGAAACAGCTGTAAGTACGGTTCTATAGGTATTTTCCCTGTAAAAGGTGAGTGGATATTGTCGAGATTCGCAAAATCATTCCGCAGGAAATAACCCACCTTCCCACAAAATCTGATTGGTTTCTCTTAAACTTCCATCATTCTATTAATTTCCCGCCTTTTCTCTACTACACCAACGTTTAATTAAAGGTGGTGTTACCCCTCAAATACCTGAAAGGAATGTAGAAAAATGGCTTCATCATTTACTCACTCTCTATTTCAAGGCGTCCAGCCACTCTTCGTTAAGACCGGGAATTTATGAAAAAATAAAAAACGTAATAGATCACCTATTACGCTTTTTATTAGGATGAAGTTTATTTTTCAAGTCCGGCTTGAAGTAATGCTCGATGGGCAAGCAGAAGGGACCCCGTGATCCCGGCATTATCCCCTAGACCAGGACTCACAATATAGCTAGAAAGCTCCGGTAAGGTGATATAATCGTTCAATAATTCCGGCAGGTACTTATAGATAGACGTGAATACCTGCTTTTGGTTCATGACGCCGCCGCCAAGAATAATTTTTTTAGGAGAGAGAACCAGTATATATTGCATAAGTGCCTGTGCAATATAGTACCCTTCCATTTCCCAAACTTCGGAACGCTCCACCAGATGGATTCCTTTTTCACCCCACCGTTCTTCAATCGCGGGTCCAGCCGCCAGACCTTCCAGGCAATCAGCGTGGTATGGGCATTTGCCTTTGTATTCATCATTCGGATGACGTCTTACAAGAATGTGACCCATTTCAGGATGTGACCAACCCTGCAAGAGTTCCCCCTGTACAATCGCACCTGCTCCAATGCCAGTCCCAACAGTGATGTAAAGGCAGCTATCCAGGCCTTTTGCAGCACCCAGAACAGACTCACCCAATGCAGCAGCATTTACATCCGTATTGAATCCGACTGGAACCGAAAAAGCCTCTTTGAACGTGTCAACAAATGGGAAGTCCCTCCATGCTGTTTTCGGTGTCGTGGTAATCATTCCATAAGTTGGACTTTCCTGGTTCACATCAATCGGCCCAAACGAGCCAATTCCGATGGCTTGGATAGGATATTTTTTAAAAAATTCAATCACCCCAGGAATGGTCTCTTCAGGTACGGTAGTAGGAATCTGAAACCGCTCCAGAATCTTACCCGATTCATCCCCTACTGCACAAACAAATTTTGTTCCTCCTGCTTCAATGGCACCTAACATGTAAACTTCCTCCAATTGGCATTATTTTAAATGTCTTTTTGATATATTTAAAAATAGCACAAAATTGAAGAATGGAGAAACCCGTTAGAACAAAATTAATTCACCGCATAAACTCATGTTATCGGCGAAAGTGCTCAAAAAACTATATTACTAAAATGAAATGAGCACCACACTACCTGTTAGTGGTTAAGAACCTCTCTATGTAACCGGACTCTTCCTTTTTCCTCCTTCACGGTCACTTAGAACCTCTCTTTACGACCAACTTCTCTCTTTTTTCGCCTTCATGGTCGTTTACAGCCTCTTGAGTACTAGTTCTCGCTCTCCTCAAAACTCCTCTCCATTTCCGCCCGCCCGTTGATTATTTACTCCCAATCCATCCGATTAAATGACAAACCTCGCTTATTTCCGCCAAGTTTCCCTTTCAATCAAACGTTTGGTTGAAACAACTGCAAGTACTAACCTATAAGGATTTCCTCTGCTAATGCAGGCGGGAAATTGTCGGTTTACGCGGGATCATTCCGCAGGAAATAACCATTATTTCCACAAAAACAGGCGGATTTCGCTTGAACTTACATCATTCTATTAATCCCCCCCTTTTTCCCTACTACATAAACGTTTGATTAAAAGTGGGTTCAGCACCTGCCATTCCTGGATTTATTTCTCTAAATGGCTGAAAAGTATGTCGAGAACTGTCTTTAATAACACCTCTTTTCTGGAGATTACTAATGAACAGCTGAGCACTCCACATAAAAAAAGCTATTCTATTAAGCTACCAGTCGGTTTATTACATGGGACAATCCCATGTAATAAGAGTATCCTTGTCAAGACATAAGAATATATACAAATTCGACACAAAACCAAGCAACATCCCCTTGCATTCGACGAATATCTTTGATTATATTATTGTGGGAATATTTTTTTTTTGTGGAATTTTTGAACTTCTTCTATTAGTTATATATTCTGGCATAGGCAGGTAACAACTATGGTTTTTGACGGCATCATTATTTCGTTTATAGTAGGGTTTCTACGAAAAGGGAATCTAAGAGCACTAGCACAGTTGAAGCTAAAGTGGGGATGGATCTTTCCTCTCCTATTGGTTGTTGAACTAGCCGTTTTTATGCTTCAAAACGATTACAAATTTCTGGGACAGGTAAGCGGATACATCTACATTGTGGTATATGTACTCGGTTTGCTGTTTTTATTTATGAACCGCAAAAACCCAGGATTTACTCTCATTCTTATTGGTGTATTTCTCAATTTTTTAGTCATGGTGATCAACGGCGGAAGAATGCCGGTTTCATTGGAAGCAGCTGCTGTTTTAGATTCTGAATATATCGAAGTCCTTAAAGAAAGCCTATACGCCAAGCATACGATGCTAACATCTTCTACGTATCTTGGATTTTTGGGCGATGTTATTCCCATCACAGACCCCTATCCACGAACACAAATCATCAGTATCGGTGATATCGTTATGAATATTGGTATCTTCTTTTTCATCCAACATCTCATGGTTCATCATCCAGTCGCCAAAAAGAGTGAATACACACCCGTCTCCTTTAGAGGAGGTGAAAAAAAATGAAAAATGAACAAAAAAAAGGCATTAAATTAACTGGAATTCTTTTCAATGCAATCATTATCGGTTCAATTATTATTGCTTTAACATCTGGATATAAATTAGTATAAGAGTAGAATGGTAGGGAGAAGTAACTTTTTTACTTCTCCTAAATTTATTTATGAGAGTGATGAGTATGCGTATTTTAAAGACACCTGCAAATATATATCTTTTCTTAATTTCAGTCTTAGGCATTTTGTTTTTTACTTTCTCAATTAAAATCCCACAGTACTCTCAAATGGATTGGATTGTTATTTTTGCTTTTTCCGGTTCCATCTTATTGCTTAATTACTACACCGTACTGATTCCTCCAAAGGGTAATTCCCTTTCCATGGATTCTTCTATTTATCTAGCAAGTCTTTTTTTGTTTGGATTAAATACATCATTACTTGTTTTATTCATACATTCCATTGTATTTGCTTTATTCCAGCGGAAAATCGCTTGGTGGAAACATGTGTTTAACTTCTCTGTTTATTCTTTAATGATTAATAGTGCCTATTATGTTTATATATATACAAATGGCATCACTGGACCGATCAGTGTTGATAACATTTTTTCCTATTTACTTTCTTTTTGCACTTATTTTGCACTAAATCTACTATTAGTTGGGATCTATTTCATATTGGTAACATCTGAAAACATCGTAAACTTTTTTAAGGAAATTATTGAAGAGACAGCTGCCACATATATTATCACACTTGTACTTTCATTAGTCCTAGTCATATTAATGAAACCCGACGAATTATTCGGTCTGTCTCTATTCACCTGTATTGCCTTTTTATTATCATTAGCATTTAAACAGTATTTTAATTTATATAAAGAGATTTCCGAGAAAGCCAACAAAGACACCCTGACCGGTCTCAATAACCACGGTTACTTTAAAGAAATTTTGGAAAAAGAAGTAGCGATCGCAAAGGAAACGGATCAGCCTTTAAGTGTGGTCATCCTTGATATCGATGATTTTAAAAAATTTAATGATTTGTACGGGCATATTCAAGGCGATCATCTGCTCCAGGAATTTGGTGGCATTTTGAAAACCGAGTCCGACGCGGCAAATTTTATCGTTGCACGCTATGGCGGCGAAGAATTTTCGATCATCATGCCCAACACCGATCGCAAAACTGCTTATTCGTTCATGAATGAATTACGGAAGAAAGTAAATGACACCTACTATAATGGGGTGGAACGTCTCCCCTACGGCTGCTTGTCCTTTTCATCTGGGATTGCCGAATGTGAAAAGGAGACCTACAATATTTCTGAACTTCTGAACAGAGCAGACCAAGCCATGTATGCGGCGAAGAACCAAGGGAAAAATCTTGTCCAAATTTATAATGGGCTTTCCGAATATTCCGTTCATCGCTCGCTTTCACTTGAAAAAGAGTTGGAGGAAGCGGAGTTTCAATTAAAGATCTTCCTCTCAAAAGATGTCTATACCTATCGCCACAGTAAACGGGTCTACCAATATGCGGTTGATTTTTCACGGATGCTTAACTTAAGTGTTCATGAACGCAAAACGCTGATTCTTGGAGCTCTTGTCCATGACATTGGAAAAATAGAAATCCCGCGGGAGATTTTAAATAAAAAAGGAAAGCTTGAGCCTCATGAATGGGAATTGATGAAGAAGCACGTAACCTATGGAAAAGAGGTCATTTCAACGAATAAGAAATTAGAAGACTTGATTCCGCTAGTTGAACTCCATCATGAGCGCTATGATGGGAACGGCTATCCATATGGCTTAGCAGGAAAATCGATTCCAAAGCTGGCGCGAATTCTCTGCGTGATCGATTCCTTTGACGCAATGACAACCGAGCGTCCTTATCAAAAAACAAAAACCTTCCATGAAGCAATCGCTGAATTGCGCAACTGCTCTGGAAAACAATTCGATCCTCAATTCATTGAACCGTTTATAGCGATGATCAAGGAGTTTGATCACTCCGGGGATGAACGGAAAAAAGAGCTTGTCACAGTGAATGTCTAATACCTTGGGTTTGTTCGAAAAAAACACCATGCTGCCACAACTCAACTAGTTAACTGCAATCCTCTTCCTTTGTGGGAAGAGGATTTTTTATGGGTTTCATATTTGACATTTTCCAAGAGATCCCATCTCATGGATTAAGTTTCCTCTCTTTGATTCTACAAAACTCTCCAAATTGTCCTTCGGCCGCTTGCCGATGGACAAAACTCTTCCTAGACACCCGTAAAATGTCCTTCGGACGGGTTCCGATGGACAAAACTCTCCTTAGACACCCCGTAAAATGTCTTTCGGACGGGTTCCGATGGACAAAACTCTCCTTGAACACCCATAAAATGTCCTTCGGACGGGTTCCGATGGACAAAACTCTCCTTGGACACCCATAAAATGTCTTTCGGACGGGTTCCGATGGACAAAACTCTCCTTGGACACCCGTAAAATGTCTTTCGGACGGGTTCCGATGGACAAAACTCTCCTTGGACACATGTGAATCACATATCTGTGTTATTATTGAACTAAATTTATGAGGGGAGATGACTGCGGTGATCCAATATAAAGAACTCCACCATGTTAGTCTAACGGTTACTGATTTAGAACGTGCCAAGCATTTTTATAGCAGCATCTTATGTTTAAAAGAAATAAAACGTCCTAATTTTGATTTTCCTGGTGCCTGGTACGAAGTTGAGGGACAACAGCTCCATCTAATCGTTCTTCCTACATCACAAACGATTCGCCAAGATAAACGCCTGAGCAGCAGGGAAGGCCATTTTGCACTAAGAGTGAAGGATTACATAGAGACGCTGAATTGGTTGAAAAGTAAGGATGTTGAACTGTTAGAGAAACCTAATGGCATGAGCGGTTTTGCGCAAATATTCTGTGCGGACCCTGATGGGAATCTAATTGAACTAAACGTCGATCAAAAAGACCTTTAGGAATGCCGGCAGCTTACGAACCTTCCAAAGTAAAAAGGAGAAGTGCGCTAACACTTCTCCCCTCTAACAGCCTATCAACTTCCCTATTCATCCAATAAAAATAATAATCCCCAATCCAACAATTACCAAAGAAAGTAAATAGATCAAGTCTCTCGATATTATTTTAGTTGTTTGATAATACGTTCTGTCTCTTGTACCCGTAAATCCACGCGCTTCCATTGCGATTGCCATTCGTTCTGATTTCCTAATTCCTTGAGTAAACAGCGGTAAAGAGTACCTCATAAAAGCTTTCCAGCTATTTTTCTGCTTGTAACCTCTGACTTTATGAGCCGTCTTCATTTGGTTTAGTTCAGATTGGAATAGTGGAATAAAGCGGAACCCCGCTAATAGCCCATACGCCCATTTAGGTGAAAGTTTACATTGATGAATTAAACTCATGATGAACAAGGTGATGTCTGTGGTAGAGGTGAATAATAATCCATACGTAACAAACGCTAACATCCGCAAACCGATCGTTAAGCCATGATTCATGCTCTCTTGAGTAATATGGAACCATGCCCATTTCCATATCGTTTCTTCTCCTTCTCCAAACGCCGCCATCATCCAAAATACAAGAATAAAAAAACCTAAATAAGGCAGAAGCCTTTTCAGAAGGTAAGTCATTCTCCATCCGCCTAAAAAAATACCGATCAATACAGCAAGTAACCAGATCAAAAAAGTCACCTTTGGATTGGAGATCGCCATTAAAAGAAACATCACAATCAAATGGGAGAGCAGTTTACATGCAGGATTAAGAGTAGCCAGGAATGAATCGTTTGCCTTCATACAAAAACCCCCTCTTTTCTTGCATGCATCAACTGGTAATGGAGGGGTGGAAGTAACGCACTGTCACGGAAATTACTCGGATTTGAGAATAACCCATAGGGGGTCCCTTGATAGGTTACACTTCCCTTGTTGAAGAGGATAACCTGATCAGAATAATCATCCACTAAATCCATATCGTGGGTGACCATGACAATCGTTGTTCCCTGGTCCTGCCGCTCCTTTAAGCGTTGAATCAGTTCGTTCGCTGTTTTTTCATCCTGACCAAATGTTGGTTCATCAAGCAATAATAAATCTTGATCAAACAATAACATCGTCGCCACACTTAACCGCCGTTTTTGTCCTAAACTTAGGGTAAACGGATGAGCATTTTTATGCGATTCCAATCCAAACTCCTCTAACAATTGGTTGGTCTTGGTATGAATCAGCTCTTCGGGCCAATTTCGTTGCCGGCCGCCAAAGGCAACTTCCTCAAAGACAGTATCCGTAATGAATTGAAGTTCTGGATTTTGAAAAACAAAGCCAGCTTTTTCATATAATTCTCGTTCGGACCATTTTTTTAGCTCCGTATTTTGAAAGAGAATTTTCCCCTTTTTAATCGGCTCCAATCGGATCAGACTTTTTAAAAAGGTACTTTTCCCACTTCCATTTTCTCCGACGATGGAAATCCATTCCCCTTTATGAATTTTTATATCAATATCGCTCACGATGGTCTTCTTCCCATAGCCAATTTCAACATGTTCGGTGCGTAGTAAAATCTCGCCATCCTTGAGCGGTTTGGTTTTTTTCAGATTAGCAAGTTTAATAGAAAGAGGATGCGCGTTATTTCGAACCACTTCCTCCCACTTTTCTGGAAACAACTTAGGGCGCCAAATGCCCGCTTCTTTCATTTCATTTTTAAAATTCAGGAGCATTTCTTTCGGCTGACCATCCCCGATAATACTTCCATTCTCATTTAGGATAATGACTCGATCCATCCATTCGATGCATCCGTCTAGGACATGTTCGACAAATACCATCGTATGGTTTGTCTTTTGGGCTAATTGATTCAATAAAACAAATATCTCATTCCGGCCAGCAGGGTCTAGCTGGGCTGTTGGTTCATCAAAGAAGATGACTTCTGGTTCTAATGCCAGTAAACAAGCTAACGCCAATCGTTGTTTCATCCCACCTGAAAGGGTTTCAATGGGTGTTTTCTTATCGACCATCAGCCCTGCTTTATCCATTAACTCTGAAATCATTTGGTCCATTTCGTTTCGCGGAATCGATCGGTTTTCGAGACTGAACGCAATTTCTTCATCGACATGGAGCATGCAAAATTGCGAATCAGGATCTTGAAACATAACACCTGCATCTTTCCTGCAGAATACTTCACCACTTACCTCTGCCTCCAAATGCTCAGGGATAATACCTGAAAGAGCGGAAATCAACGTCGATTTCCCGCTCCCACTAGGCCCTAATATTAATACTTTTTCGCCTTGATTGATGGATAAAGTAATATGACTGAGTATTTTTTCAGAGCGATTATAAAAGCGAATCGAAAGATCCTTACATCCCAGAAATATGTCCATCGACGTTTTCCCTTTTCCTTTTTTCCTTCATCAGTTCATATTGTTCTAACACACCTGTTTTTGCGAGTGCGTCTACAATGACCTTCGCTAACAATCCACCGAGAATCATTCCGCTGATGACATGAATTCCTAATGTTGTAAAAAATACTTCCTTCGTGTAATATCCAAAACCGTTGGCGATTAAGTTATAAATCATGCTGCCTAGCGCTGCAAAAGCTCCAGATAGCATTAAAGTAAATAGATTGTAGCGTTTATATCCGAATATTGCGAATGCGATTTCTGCACCAATCCCTTGAAAGACACCTACTAAAAGGGCCGACAAACCAAAATGACTTCCGGTTAATAACTCTACTGCGGCCGCTGCAATCTCAGCAATAAGCGCTGCTCCCGGTTTGCGGATAATATACGCGACGATTGGACTAGCAATCACCCAAATTCCAAACATAAAACCTGCACCCACCGGCCCGACAAGAGCGGAAATAGGAATCCACAGCGTCGACCATCCTAAATAGATTACTCCACAAGCGACCGCTAGAATCACAGCAAGAACGACTTCTTTCATCTTCCAAGTCATCGTTTCACTACCTCCATTTTCACAGGCCATTCTTCGAGTTTATAAGCCATATCCCAAAACATATATTCCAACTGACAACTGATTAAGAAATGATCCTTCATTTTTTCCTTCTCTCTCTCTGTTGCTGTCATTGCCCACTCATCAAGACGGGCACAAAATTTCGTGGTAATCGAATCGGTACGATTTCCATAAAAACTGATCCAATCATAAAAAGGATGTGAGCGATCAGGATTAACCTCCGTTAATAATCTTTTCCCAATTTCCCAATACGTCCACGGACATGGCAACAACACAGCTAAAATTTCCCCTAATGTACCTTCGTGCGCAACGGTTAGCATATGACGCGTGTAATGAAGAGCCGAGGGAGATAACGGATATCCATGTAATTCCTCGTAGGGAACACCAGCTACTTGACAAAAGTTATTATGAGGATGGATTTCACTGTTTAAGATAAAAGAAATCTGCGTATTAAACATATCCATTTCTTCACGATTCTCACACTTGGAAACCGCTATTCCATAGATGCGCATAAACGAATTCAAATATTCAAAGTCCTGTTTAACATAATGAATCAATTGTTCCTTTTGTAAATCCCCATTGGCGATTCCTTGCACAAACGGATGTTCAAAAATCGCCTCGAAAATAGGATCTGCTTCTTTTCTTAATTCTGCTGTAAAACTCATAAAATTTTGCCCCCTTATTGGTTTTAATGGAAAGACTCTAGAAAAGGCGACTGAATTTTCAAACACGAAAAAACCGCCCCAAAAATGGAGCGGCTGAATAATTATATCTATCCATACACGAACTCCACTTTCCTACGCTAGTATGAACTAGATCAGGTTCAAAGGGTCCAAGATAACTCCTGTCTCAGCCATAAAATGGCTCCCCTAGTGGTCTTCCTATTAATTTAACCTTCACTCTACACTCGATGGTTAATCTTGTCAATCAATTAATATCCAGCAAATGTCGTAAGCTTCCGGAAATTTATATAGATTCGCTGATAACTAGTGAAATTAGTTTACGGTAAAAAAAGGAGAAGTGCACTAACACTTCTCCCCTCTAACAACCTACCAATCTACGAGAGCGTGAGAGGTACAAAATTTTACGCTTCCACCGTCTTCGCAATAATGGCTCCAACAACCAGCCCCCATACAGGTGCACTTATATGGAAAAATGATACATTGGATAATGCGATGAGGAACGCAAATAGGGCACTTAAACGATATTTATTTGCGGAGAAACCCAGCTGCAAACTAGATAGAAGGACGCCGATTAGCGCAAACCCTGCTAGCATCGATACAAAAGCGTGGGGTAACGATTGGATAAATGGAACGATTTTCCAAGCAAAAACACCAAACAATAATGTCAAAATCCCTGATACCACTGCCGCCATATACCGCTTTGATTTTACCCCTGCATCCGAACTAGAACAGATGGCGGTCATCATGCCAGCAATATTCGCACTTTGCCCCCCGAAAAAACTGGCAATAATCGAAAACACTCCACTAAAAGAAACAATTTTTCGAATGGGCGGTTCAAAATCCGAGCTTTCTAGTGCGCCGATTCCAGGTGCCACATCATTACTTAAGATTAACATGGCCAGAGGCAGACCTAATGTGACCATCCCCATCCAGGTAAATTCCGGCAATTGTATGGATGGTAGGAAAAAGGCAATCTCCTTAGATGAGCTATGTAGATCTTGGGTTAAAAACAAAGTAATAAAAGCGACAACCACTGCGACCATAACGGCCGGGATCCGTTTTGAGATTTTCGTACTGATAAAAAAACTAAGCAAGGCTGCCCCACCAACTATTGGTAACGCCTTAACGTCTTGGACAAGCTGAACAACATAATTGGTGACCAGGCCTGCCAGCATGGCTGCAATGACCTCTTTCGGAACCCATTTAATAATTTTAGTAAAAAGTCCTGACAACCCAATCAGCAAAATCAACAGCCCCGATATCACATACCCGCCAATTAGCTGGGGATAAGTAAAATGTGCTGTCACTGTCGCTAAAAAAGCAACCCCCGAAATCGAGTGAGCTCCGGTAATGGGAATTCTAAATAACAGAGGCATAACAATCCCTAACAACCCTCCAAAGAAATAGACGGCAAACATCCAATTGATGGTTTGCTGATTAGAGAAATGCCCTGCCGCTGCTGCCTGCAGAATGATTAACGCTGGACCTGTCATGACTAAAGTACTAGAAATCAATCCAGAAGATACGTTTTGAGTCGTTAGATCTTGAAAAATTGATTTCCTTTTATTTTCACGTAATAGTTCAATTGCTTGCTCTCTAATTAATCTATTTGGCTGCCCCATTTTTTCTCCTCATACCCTTCTTCAAATAAACGACTTTTATTGTTAGTTTAGACAACCTTCTACAAAATGTATAGGACAAAGGCAATCTTCGACAACCGTTAATATTATTAAAAACTCACTGGCAGCCCTTATCATAACAAAAGGGATGGGGAATAAACTAGAGGAAAAAATAGCTTAAAAAAGGGAAAAGGTGCATTCTCGCCGGTTCTCGGGACTACACCTTTTTCTTTTAGCCTTTAAACTCCACTGGCATCATACCCTTCAACTAAACTAAAAAAGGAGAAGTGCGCTAACACACTTCTCCCCACCAATCTCTATCAATCTCCGAAAAAAATTACTTCTTAATCAATTCTAACGATACTGGAACAAACTTATCTACAGATTCTTTCTTAAATACTTTCATTGCTGTTTGTACACCTTTTTGGCCAATTTCAGCTGGCTTTTGCGCTACAGTTGCTGCCATTTTTCCGTCATGGACTGCTTTCACTGCGTCTTCCGTTGCATCAAAACCAACAACAATGACATCTTTCATTCCAGCTGCATCAAGTGCTTGAAGAGCTCCTAACGCCATTTCATCGTTGTGGGCAAACACGGCTTGGATATCTTTGTTGCCTTGAAGAATATTTTCCATTACTGTTAATCCTTTAGCCCGGTCAAAATCTGCTGCTTGCTTGGCAACCACTTGGATATCAGCCACTGCATCAATGGCTTTGTGGAACCCTTCGCCGCGTTCACGTGCTGCAGCCCTTCATTTCGATGATAGGTGTGAGGCTCATATTAGAAAATCACTCCTGCGTGTAAAATGATATTGGCATAGGGAGTTGCTTCACCGGTGCGAATTACCGCTTTGGCATTCTTCGTTAACGCCTTTAGTTCTTCATGGGTAAGATAGGCAATTGGAACACCATTTACTAGATTCGTAACCTGTGCCTCTACTTCTGGATTCTGATCTTTGATTTCATGAGCAAGGGTTACTTTTTCCACCGCCATATCCGCTAAGATCACTTCCAGTGTTTCTATAAACGATGGGGTCCCTAGGCTAAGAGCAAGATCAATTCGGATCGTTTCTTCCGGGATTGGCAGGCCGCAATCTGCAATCACGATCGTATCCGTATGACCAAGCCTTGAAAGGACTTCGGAAATGTGACTATTTAATATGCCGTATTTCTTCATAATTCTTCCTTCCTTTCCCGTAAAAACGTCCGAACCTCTTCCATCGTCGGCATGCCGCCTTGGGCACCAAGCTTGGTAACCGAAAGGGCCGCAACCGCTGACGCAAACTGGCAGGCCTCCGCCAAAGACGCCCCTTGACTGATCGAATACGCGAATCCTCCATTAAAAGAATCCCCAGCACCCGTCGTATCGACAACATCTACTTTAAAACTAGGAATCTCCACTTTTTCCTCTTGAAAAAAAGTAATCCCCTTTGAACCTCTGGTAGTAATACATTTCTTTAACATTGCTTGCCGTTCTTGCTCCGTCCATTCGACCAAATCAAAGAGTAATTGTTGTTCATACTCATTCGGAGTAAGATAATCGACCTTTTCTAGCAATTCCTTCGGAAGCGGCTGAATCGGTGCAGGATTCAAAATCACCTTTACCTGATGCTTGTGGGCAAGCTCGACTGCTTTTTCGACACTTTCAAGTGGTATTTCGAGTTGAAGCAACAAAATATCACTTTTTGCAATCACGTCCTCAAACGATGCCACAAATGCTGGTGTCACATGATAATTCGCACCTGGAATCACAATAATCTGATTCTCTCCATTCGAGATGGTAATCGCGGCGATTCCTGTTGAGGAATCTGTAACCGGTTCCACATTATAAACATTGACACCCTGTTCTTTCAAATGCTTCAATAGGTTCTGGCCAAATAAATCCTTGCCGACACAGCCAATCATCGTCACATCCGCGCCTAACCTTGCAACGGCCACGGCCTGATTAGCGCCCTTTCCTCCAGGAATCGTATGAAAGGATTCCCCCATCAACGTCTCTCCAAGAATCGGTACTCGATTGGTACTCGTCACTAAATCCATATTGATACTGCCAATGACAGTTATTTTTCTATTTTTCAAATGTTATCACTCCTAATCCCTTGTAGATTGGCCTTTCATTAATGAAACTTCAAACAGATGATCAAGCTTCGGAACGGTCTTTCCTTCAATCAGTTTTAGCAACAGCTCACCGGCTGTAGAGCCTAGTTCATAAATCGGCTGAGCCATCGTCGTGATTTCAGGACTTGTTAATTGGCTCAGTTGGATCCCATCAAAACCGATTAACGATAGATCGTCTGGTACCCGAATCCCCAGCTTTCTAGCCGCCTTTAAGACGCCTACTGCCATATAGTCGTTCCCTGCAAAGATCCCATCAATATCAGGATTCTTAATCAGTAACCTCGTGGCTGCCTCTGTCGTCTGCTCCACATGATAATTTCCATCCACCACTAAATCCGGGTGAAACCATGATTCGTGCTCCACCTCAGCTAAGTAGCCTTTATACCGTTCATCCGCATTACTAATGTCATGCGGACCGCGAATATGAGCAATCTTTTGGCAGCCAATCTTCTTCAAATACTGAACCGCTTGCCTTGCCCCTTCCAAATTGTTAACCGAAACGGAGGGGAGGTCGCTACTAATTGGCCTGTCTAACGCCACGATTGGGATGTCTCTATTTTTAATATGCTTAGGTGTCAATGTACTCGTGACAATAATAATTCCATCCACATATTTCTGCTTCATGACATCCAAATACATGATTTCCTTTTCCACTTGCCCATCCGAATTACAGAGGATCAATGTATATTCCTGACTGCTCATCACATCTTCAATCGCTCTTGCCACTTCAGGAAAGAACGGGTTCTTAATATCCGGAACAATAAGGGCAATCGTCTTCGACTGTTTCTTAAAAAGACTTCTGGCCACCTCATTTGGCACATAATTTAATTCCGAAATGGCGAGCAGAACCTTCTTTCTGGTTTCCTCGTTGATATAACCTTTATTATTTAAAACTCTAGAAACAGTGGCAACAGACACGTTTGCTACAGCTGCTACATCCTTAATCGTGGTCATGCTGTTCACTCACTTCCCTTAATGAAAAATTTCTCATTTATTTTATGTAACCCGTTACATATTCTTTTAAAAAAAGCTCTGTTATACCTGGCTGTTGATTTCCGCTCCAGGCGCTTCGCTCCAATCAACATGTGCCAAAATCAACAATGAGCTTTAACATAGCCAAAAAAAAGGTCTTATCATTTTGTGTAACCCGTTACACATTCTTCTAAAAAAAAGTGGTTGGTAACCCTACTGAAATCTCAGCTTGTGTAACCCGTTACATACTCTTGTAAAAAAAGGTGTTATCACTTTGTGTAACCCGTTACATACTGGTCAAAAAAATATCGATCCACTTCTACTTGTAACCGCTTGCATTTACAAGTTTATTTTAGGGGCTATTATATTTGAAGTCAATACTTTTCTTATTAATTATTTTACAATAATTTAATTGTTACGTTATTCTTCACATTTCGTAATATATTTACTAACCTTCTTTAAATTAAGTAAATAGAACGATAGATCCCCTTCCTTACTGCCTTGCCAATCTGAACACCAATTACTTTCGACAAATATCGGGCGGTGCCTGTGTAACCGAAAAAAAAGCGCTTGCATTATTAAAATGTTCTATTATAATGCTTGTATACAAGTATACCCCTTAAGAGAAGGTGAATTTATGGCTGAATCAAAGGAATTTCTTTATCCTGAAAAATGGCTTTCAAAAGCTTCAGCTGGTGATCGTGTAACATCCGAGCTTAGAATGCGTATTATTTCGGGCATGATTGTAAGCGGTGCTATCCTATCTGAAAATAAATTAGCTGCCGATTTTGGTGTGAGCCGCTCACCCATTCGAGAAGCGTTAAGAATACTTGCATCTGAAAATATCATCCGATTAGAAAGAATGGGTGCGGTTGTCATAGGTTTAACAGAAAAAGAATATGCAGAAATTTATGATGTACGTTTACTCATTGAAACGTTTGTGTTTGAACGGCTAGTAAGGATGGACACGAATGAATTAGTAATGGAACTTAATAAAATACTAGAAATGATGAAAATTGCCATAAAATACCGAGATGCTGATGAGTTTTCCTATCAGGATGTCCTATTCCACGAAACAATTATTCGGTCGATCAATCATTCCTACATCCTGATGATCTGGGAAAATTTAAAGCCTGTGATGGAAAGCTTGATTGTTCTATCCATGCGTAGTCGTTTTAAAGAAAAGTATGAAGACTTTACACGGATCATCAATAATCATCAACTGTATATTGATGCGATCAAAGCAAAAGATCGAGAGCTCATGATTAAGTCGTTACATGAAAACTTTGATGATGTTCAAGAGAAAGTTGAAGACTTATATATGTCCCAACAGATGCTTTCGAAAAAATCTGATAAACTCAAAAAAATCAGAAAAAAAATATAATAATTTCTTAATTAATTTAAGCTGAAATATATATAGCCAATTCAATGGCTTAGTATATTTCAGCTTTTTTTACAACATATATCTAAATGAGGTTTTTACATTTACACAAAATCCTCCTCAATTGCCATTTAAAATTAAAAAAACTTTATCCTCCTACCCCCAAAATCTTTAAATGATTATCTAAGTGTTTGAAGATAGTCATTTTTTGTCGAAAAATCCACCCGCGAGATAGTAGGATAACTTTCAGTTAACATTTTTTATAAATTCAACTGTATAAAATCAATCTATTACAATAAAATGATACATTTTTAAAACACTACACCTATAGGAGGAGTCAATGTGAATCGTGTTTTTAGGTGGATTGTTAGATCATTATTTGCACCCGTCACAGGAAATGCAGGAGCAGTTGCAAGTACACTTGGTTTTTTCATGGGGTTTTTCCCTTTAGATAGTTTTAGAATACCATTATTGCTTGTTCTTTCACTTTTGTTGCGTCTTAATATCATTGCTTTATTTCTTGGAACGTTGATTCCGCTTTTTATACCAAGGATGAATCATTTACCCTTCCTGGATATGCGTTTATTGGAGGATTACTGGTTATTTTCTACCCTGATGTCAAAAATACAGCTTTCACAAACTTTTGTCTCGGGGGTTCTAGGAGGCTTGATTGGCCTTGTCTGCTACTTTATTTTCCATTGGTTTTACAATTTGGGGCTGAAAAAGAGGGAGAGAAATCAAGAACATATTTTTCTTGATCCAGCCAAAAGACGCTGGTCCATTATCAAAAGAATGAGTGCAGGCTTTACGGTTTTAATTATTTTAGTATCGACTATTTTTATTGAAAGTCTTAATACGAACCCAGAATTTCCTGAACTACAATTGAATAAAAGAGCAGTAAAGAGCGGGATCGAGCCGATTAATAAAAGTTTCAGTGCAGAACAGCTTGCCACTCAGTTTCAAAAAACGAGTCCTTCCCCTCATATTCAAAAAAATATCGGGCAATCAAACAAAAAACAAGAAGTGTATGGTTTTTACGTCGATTGGGACAAAAACAGCCATACTTCTTTTAAAAAGAATAGCGAATCGATTACAACATTAGTGCCGGGGTGGATGCAGCTTACTCCTGGCCCTACCCTAAAAACCAGCACGGACAAGTCCATTATTGCAGAGGCCAAAGCCCATAATATAAAGATTCTCCCATTAGTGAATAATTTTAGTCATAATAAATGGGATGGCGAAGCTCTTCACCGCTTATTTATTACTCCCGGTGCTGAAGATCTTTTTATTAAAAAGATGTTGGATTATGTGAGAACAAATGACTTTGACGGAATTAATATAGACTTTGAAGATATCCATCCAAAGGACAAAGATCATTTCACACATTTTATCGATAAAGTTCATGAGGCGTTTCATCCACATGGTCTGATGGTCACACTGGATGTTCCACCGAATAACAACAGTTTTAACTATACTTCTTTAGCAACGAATGTTGATCGGATGATTGTCATGCTCTATGACCAGCACCATTCGATGAGTAAACCTGGACCTGTGGCTCCATCTGATTGGGTAAAAGAGAACTTGAACCAGCTCCATATTCCTTCTGAAAAGTTGATTGTTAGTTTGGGAAGCTTCGGTTACGACTGGGAAGAAAACTCCCATCAGCCCGCAGATACGGTTGCTTTCGGCGATATCATGGATTTAGGAATTGGGACCAACCTCCAAATCCAATGGAATAAACAAATAGGTAACCCTTATGTACGCTACAAAAGAAACGGAAAAAACCATGTTGTTTGGTTTTTAGATGCAGCTTCGTTTTATAATCAAATGAAGTTAGCGATGGATCACGGTTCAAGAGGAATTGCGGTTTGGCGGCTCGGTTCTGAAGATCCTTCAATCTGGAATTACCTAAATAAACCAAAGGAAATAACCGATCCATCCCATGCCCTTCAAACCTTGGTCAGCCCTAAGCCTGTTCACTATACAGGTGCTGGAGAGATTTTAAAAATTGCTTCTCCATCAGAAAAAGGAAAAAGAACGATTCAATTGGATTCACATGGGTTGATTCAAACCGAAACCTATCGTAAATTACCAAAGCCTTCCGAGATCGTTCGGTATGGCCAACCCAAAGGTAAGGAAGTCGTCCTTACCTTTGATGACGGTCCGGATCCAACCTATACACCACAAATATTAGACATTTTGGACAAGAATAACATAAAAGGAAGCTTCTTTATTATTGGCGAGAACGCACTGCAGCATCCAGAACTGGTTAACAAGATGTATAAAGAAGGTCACGAAATTGGTAACCATACCTTTACCCATCCGGATGTTGCATCGATCACACCATTTCAAACGAGAATGGAGCTAAATGCAAATCAGCGATTATTTCAAGAAATTACCGGTCATTCGATGACTCTTTTCCGTCCGCCGTATGTGGCCAATGCGGAACCGAGCACAAAGAGCGAACTGGAGCCAATCTTGCGAGCACAGGATATGGGTTATACCATGGTCGGTGAATTAATTGACTCAGACGATTGGCAAAGACTTCCTAGTGATGAAATTGTGAAGCGGGTTTTGGATCAGCTTCCTGAAGGAAATGTGATTTTGATGCACGATGCTGGCGGTAACCGCTCCAACACGGTAGAAGCCTTGCCTACGATTATTAAAGAACTCAAACAGCGCGGCTATACATTTACCACCATTGCTGATCTAACTGGAAAAAATAATAGTCAGATTATGCCCCCTGTTAAGGACAGCCCATATTTGGTCTATGACAAGGCTGTATTCATGGTGCTACAAGGCTGGCACGTAGGATTAAGCTTCCTGTTCTACTCAGCGATCCTGTTAGGAATCTTACGACTGGCTATCTTCGTTTTCCTTTCAAGAAAGCAAGTAAAAAGGTATAAGGAGACCGTGATCGACCCTGGCTTTACCCCTTTTGTCAGCGTCGTGATTGCTGCCTATAACGAGGAAAAAGTAATTTGTAAAACAGTAGATTCAATTTTATCCAGCGACTACCCAGCTTTTGAGATACTGATTATCGATGACGGATCAAAGGATGATACGGCTGGTTTCGTTCAAGAAACATATGCAAAACATCCGCTTATCAGATTAATAAAAAAAACCAATGGGGGAAAATCTTCTGCTGTTAATCTTGGTTTTAAAGAAGCAAACGGGGAAATCGTGGTGGCTCTTGATGCAGATACACTCATCGCGGAAAATGCCATTTCATTGCTTGTTAACCATTTTAAAAATGAAAAGGTTGCAGCGGTTTCAGGGAATGTAAAGGTCGGCAATAAGGGGAACCTTCTTACAAACTGGCAGCATATCGAATATGTGACAGGCTTTAACCTAGAGAGAAGGGCATTTGCCGCTCTCAATTGCATTACGGTTGTACCAGGTGCAATCGGTGCATGGAGAAAGACGGCGGTAGAAGAAGCTGGATACTTTCAAGAGGATACACTGGCAGAGGATACCGATATCACACTTACCCTTTTACGCCTAGGGAAAAAGATTGAATTTGAAGAAAAGGCATATGCCTTTACAGAAGTGCCGGAAGATATTAAAAGTCTGGCAAAACAGCGTTACCGATGGGTTTATGGTACCTTACAATGCTTATGGAAACATCGGGAGGCTTTATTTAATAAAAAACATAACTCATTAGGATTTATCGCCCTACCAAACATGTGGCTTTTCCAATATATTTATCAAACCATATCGCCTATTGCAGATATCTTGTTTATTTTAGCCCTGTTTAACCCACACCCTGAAAGAGCTGCGATTGGCTTTATTCTTTTTTACTTGCTGGATTTCTTAACTTCTCTCTATGCGTTTCGCTTGGAGAAAGAAAGTCCCAAACCACTAGTCTCATTGTTTCTGCAACGAATCTTGTACAAACAGCTGATGACTTATGTAGTAATTAAATCCATCTTCTCGGCAATAAAGGGAGTAACCGTTGGCTGGGGTAAACTAAAACGCAAAGGTAATGTAACTCAGGATACCTCGATGGTGAAGGTTAAGGAAAATATGTAATGGAGTCTTCGCACAGGTCTTTCCCATTCGGGGAAGACTTTTTCTCTGCATATAAAAAGGATCACCATAATTCGGTGATCCTTTCGGATAAATTACATTTTCTTTCCATTGTTTTCTTTTGTATCCCTACGGCTCTCAGCAGTTTCTTTTGCTTCTTGAGAAACTTGTTGTCCACGGTTGGTTTTTGTTGTGGTTGCAGTAGTTGTAGTAGTTTTCGTCGGTGTAGTCGTCGCAGGTTTTGACGTTGTTGTTGGTGCTTTTGTGCTTGTCGTAGGTTTCGTTGTTGCACTTGCTGCAGGTTTCGTTGTTGCACTTGCTGCAGGTCTCGTTGTTGTACTTGCTGCAGGTCTCGTTGTTGTACTTGCTGCAGGTCTCGTTGTAGTGGATTTACTCGTTGTTATTGGTGCTTTTGTGCTTTTTACAGGTATCGGTGTTGCAGCAGGCTTTGTGGTTGTTTTCACATTCGTATTAGCAGAACTGGTTGTAGTTATACTGCTGGATTTTTCTATATTTTGTTGAATGGCTGCTACTTCCATATCATTGGTATTCCTATTTTTTAAAGATACTTGGATAACAGGACGGTCCTTCACATTCGCTGCTGGCGTTTGAGGTTTGTCCTTTTTTTCTGCTGGGTTGATTACATCCGCTTTTTTTCGGTCTGCCGATATAGGTATAGCCATTTCTTTTGTTAATCGTTTAATAGGTTGACCTAACAAAGCGTTGGCGGCAGAAAACGTAACAGATCCCGCTAATACCATGGCAATGGCTCCCTTGGTTATTTTAATCATGTTATAACCCCTCGTGTTTTTTTGTGTGTTCATACTAATAGAATACGAACGATCCAAATGTCTTATGGGGGTGAGAAAATAGAGTCTATTAAAATTCCCAATGCAAGCAAAAAAAGTGCTGCTCTTCATGTCTCAAGACAAAAGATCAGCACTTTTCTTTACCTTAAATCATTCACTATATTCTGTTATTACTTAACAACGTTAGAAATACCCTCGTTTAATCCGCCAACCACTTTCACTCGGAACTGGTAGGAGGTATTTTCCAACAATCCTGTCACTACTGCATTGTTTGAGCTTACTATAACCGGCTGCTTTGTTGTCGCAGTGCTCCATGTTACGCCATTATCGCTGGATTGCTCAATTTTCACTTCCGTTGCCTTGACAGCAGCTATCCAGCTAAGCGTAGCTGTATCTTTTGTTTTCGTTGTATATTTCAATGTGTTAATGGTAGAGGCAATTCCTAATTCATTAAAGTAATTGGTACTATACTTGCCGGCCACTGCTTCTTTCGGCTTTACGGTCGCATCTGGATTCGATTTATATAGGTTCCGAACGAGGAACTTCATATCCGTCTCATTGATGATGCCGTCTTGGTTCAAATCTTCTACTTTAAAATCGTCTTGATCTTGCATACCAATTTTATTGGCTAATTTCTTTACGTCCAGGACATCAATCACACCATCACCATTGACGTCACCTCCAGCCGCTTTCGGTTGGCGACCGCCAATCCATAAATATTCTCCAATATCCTCACCCCAAGTCGTTTTTTTGCCTAGGGTTACTTTTTGGATACTCTTTAAATGGCCAGGTGCTTCTACAACGATATTTGTTGGATCTTTTGATAACGGGATATTTTGGATATCGATATAGCCTTGTCTGTCAATTGTTCCTGGGTATTTCACTCCATTCGAATCTTGTGCGTAGGTTGTTGCGCCAATTTTCGATAAATCTTTATCCCATTGACCGTCGAATGCTTCTAAGCGTGCATATGATTGAACATATGAATGCTTTGGAATAATTTTATAGCTGTCAATTTGGTTAAACGATGTGATTGTTGTCGGCGTTGATTCCCCAAATTTTGTGTAAATAAATGGTGTTGTATTATCTATACCGTTCATTTCGTCGGCAAGAATATAGAACTGATCGTCAACTAACTTGAATGTTACATCAAGGAACGGTGTGTCGCCAGTAAATCCTTTGAATCCATTCCCACTGATCTTAGCACCTACATTAACTGTTTTTCTATTATTCTCAAGATTAGGGGTTGGTATCACAACTGGTTCATCCACTGTTACGTTAAAATTGTGTTGGTCAGCATACGTTTGGAACGCTTGATTCACTTTGACATCTTCAAAATTAAAGTTTTTATAGAAATCAACATTGTACGTACCTGACATCATTTTTTCAACATTGTTTAAAGTTAATGTCATCGTTAACGTGTCGTTTTTGTATACTTTGTGTTTATCGTAGGTCGGCACGACATAAGGCGTACCTTCCTTAACAAAGGCATAAGGATAAAATTCATTTAACAAATGAGCGTTTGTTGCTAAATCCATTGGGAATAAAATCATAGTCGCCGGACCATTCTCAATATCTGATTTCTCGATTCCGAATTTCACGTCTCCGTTATCGCTTAAAGGGAAATCTCCATCCGGGTAAATTTTCTGATTTAGATAATACCAAAGGACGTTAGATGATTGAGTAACACCAGCAGATGCTAATTGCTTTGTCCCTTCATCAAATAAATTGGCATGAACCCAAAATGCGTTATGTGCATTACCATTAACCGTTTCTTGTGTAAAGTCTGAATCTTTTAACTCATACACCTTACCCGGAGCTTTATCTTTAAAGGTTAGTTTAGGCAATGTATTGTCAACAATAAACAAATGGTCTTTCTCGTATGTTTTGCCGTCGGCGTCCACTGCTTTAAACCTCACGGTGTATTGGCCTTCCGGTAATACAGCCTGTGGCTGATTAATATCGGTTTTCTCTTCTAATGGATCTCCAACAAATGGAAGGTAAGAAGGGCTAATGGTCAGCAATAAATCTTGGTCAATTGGTGCGGTTCGAGCATTTATCGTTCTTGGAGTCGTGCTTCCCAGTGCATGACCGTCTTTGTCATAGTAAATCGCACGAACTGTCTTCATTGGGCTATTTAATTTAAAATTCAAGTATCGAGTAGGACCTGCCATAAATGGATGGCCTGGATTCCATTCTGCCGTGCTCATAGCTGGGTTTGACAAGACAATTTCTTCCATCCCTTTATCCACGACACGAACGGCAAACGGCACTCGATAGCTTTCGTGTGGATTTGCATGATTGACAATATTCACATATCCTTCGTATCGGCCCTTCTCCGCCGTTCCTGGCACATGAATCGCTGCTGTCAAATCAGTAGAGGCGCCAGCTGCAACAGTAAGTGACTGTGCAGATGTCGTGATTGCCACTTTATTGGACTCAGCATTAAGAACACCAGCCTTAGCCTTCGAATATTCATAACTGATATCGAATTCTTTTTGCTCAGTTCCCTTATTGTTTATAACAATTTTACGACTGTCTTCATTTGTGGCGTTTTCTATCCGATAGATTGTACCATAAGCAATCGAGCCTGCTTCTTCGTCAATCGTGACAAGGGAACCATACTCATCGATGTTTTGTGTCTTGTCCATGACTTTAATAGCTATATCAGCGTGAACGGCTTCTTTTACATCGACTTCTCCTGCCCCTACTTCGTATACGGAATAGTCGTTTGATAATTTATCTGCTGTATTCATTAACGCCGCTTTCACATCAAACGGTGTGTAATCTGGATGGGCTTGTAAAATAAGCGCTGCTACTCCCGCAAGATGAGGCGATGCCATCGACGTTCCAGAAATACGAGCGTAAGCTGTCGAATAGTCGATTCCGTCCTCTGGACTATGAACGTATTCCGGGTAAGTGGAATAAACAGATACACCAGGTCCCACGACGTCAGGTTTAATGTCATAGTTTTGCGTAACTGGTCCTCTTGAGCTGAAACCCGCTAAATGAGTTCCTTCTGACACAAATGTACCGACACTGCTGAAAGTAATGGACGAAGATGCTGCAGCTGCTTTTAAACGCTCGCCATCCGCTTTCGTGATACGGAACGCCGGAATAAGTGATGGGTCTTTCCCTAAATACGAGTCGATTTCTCCGTCGACATTGTTATAAAGAATGACAGCTGCCGCTCCCGCTTTCTTAGCGTTCGTAACTTTGTCATTTAACGCGTACGTTCCACGCTGAATTAAGGCCACTTTTCCTGTTAAGTTGAGCGGTTGGCCATTTGCCTCTTTAAGGTCATCCTCCCCGCCTAAACCTATATAGACGACAGGATATGATTTGTCTACTAAACTATCTAAATGATCATTTAACCCTTGGCCTAAGAGTTTCATATTGTTAAAGGTTTCGCTGCCAACGGTTGCCGATGCTGCAGGTATAGCCATTGGGAAGTCACTTGCTCCTACTGTAATTGCTAATGCCGCTGTCCCTGGTGAACCAAGCGTTTTCTCACCTGGGCCTGAGTTTCCTGCCGAAACTGTACACGTCACACCAGCAAGTGTTGCATTATTAATCGCAATGGATTCAGCAATTAACGGATTATTTACTGGAGCACCTAATGACAAGTTAATAACATCCATTCCATCTTGTACAGCTTTATCAATTCCTCCAATAATGGCGCTTGACCATCCGCTGCCGTATGGACCTAATACACGGTACCCATACAAATCAACATCTGGCGCAACCCCTAAAGCTGGAGATTCTACATTATTAGTTCCTTGACCTGCAATCGTGCCTGATACGTGAGTACCGTGATACGTAAAATACGAATTAGTACCACCATCCGGCTTTCCTGCATCAATCCAATCTTGGTACGTCGTTTCCATTGGATCCGCATCATTATCGACAAAATCCCAGCCTTTTACGGTCGCCGAATCAATATTTTCTGGATTTTCTCCATCTTTTTTACGGTATCCTTTATATGCATCTGTTAAATCTGGATGTTTGTAATCAATTCCCGTATCGATGACACCGACTTTGATTCCTTTACCCGTCACTCCTTCATTATGCACTTCATCAATACCCGGAAGAGGAATAGAATTCTCTTTCATTGTATCCGTCGAAGTATTTTGAACAGCCACACTTTGCTGCTTGATTGAAGTTGCCGTTGATTTCAATGACCCATTTTTATTTAAATCAGAACCCTCTGATTCCCTTGGGTCAACTTTAATCACTTGATCTTCAAAAATGCGGTTGACCAAGCCTGAATCCAGTAGTTGTTCCACAGCTGTTCCGGGAAGTGTCATCGCAACACCATTAAACGCGTGCTTATATTCTCTAGTAATCTCAATTGTTGATTTAGTAGCATTAAATGGAGTGATGGCACTAGCTCCAGCTTTTTGTTGCTTCACTTTATTAACAAAGTCTTTAAACTTTTTATGACTATCATTTACGACTTTAGTCGCCTCTGTCAACGAAATCTTGTTTCCTTCTATTTGCTCCTTAACGACTGCTACTGCTGCCGGAGCTTGTTTAAACTCGACAATAATCCGAACAGGCTCAGCACTTTGAACGTTAATTTTCTGCGAAATTTTCACGTCATTCTCGGTGCTAATTTTGTTCATCGCCTCTAGCTGCTCTGGGGTTAGCTTATATGTACCCGTTTGAGCTTTACTAGGAATCATACCTTGAGTGATGTTTTGGACTGGGTCTGCAGCCATAACATTATAAGGAATGGATGACAACAATAGACAACTCATAGCTGTCTTTGCAAAAATCTTTTTAAACTTAGTTTTCCCCAATACATTCTCCCCCTTAAAACCAACATAATAATAAGTCTTTTTGAAATCTTCCGACAAATATCTTTGTTAGTTTTATTGTACTTAGGAATATCCGTATCGTAAATTGGGGGATTTTGATGGAAAACAGATGAAAAATGCGGGATTTCTACGCTTAAATATTGCTGAATTTCATCTTTTTGTTTATGTACCTGAGCTTTTGCGTAAATAGAACTTGGGGGAATTACACAAATTAACGAATGAATTTATTTTGGAGGAATTGATGATTATAATATTTTATCAGTTTCATAAACTGTACGGGCAGGCGAAGCCACAACCACACTAAAAATGTTCCTTAATAATAAGCTGAATAAATCTTTCGCGCTCCTCTTCACTACTTTTGAGAATTTTAATATTTTCAGGCTTCCTTAAGAAGTGCTTAACTCTCTTGTTATGCCAAATGATGTAATTGTATCGAACATCTTTATTCAGGTTGGAAAACCATTCTTCTTCCTTTATTTCATCGATGTTTTTTTCTTATGAATACAACAAACGCCGGGAGGAAATGCACATGCTCTTTAAACGTTTATAGGTAATTATCCCTGTAAAAATAGTTCTATTTTCATTATTTCATTATAAGTAAAAAGTATTGTTTTAGTGTGCTTTACTAAATATTAACATTCTATCAATTACGGCTTTACAATTCTTCTATACTTTTAAATTGAAATACATAAACTTATAGGAGATGAATTGAAAATGAAAAAGAGTTTAATAGCCGGATTAGCTTGTCTGTCACTTTCGGTAACAGCAGCGGCTCCTTACGCTGTTTTCGCCCATCCCATTCAAAGCACTGCTACAGATAATGGACAATCGACTTTACGACCGCTTACCTCTGATGTAGCGGTAATTGCTCATCGCGGTGCATCTGCCTACGGCCCGGAACATACACTCGCCGCCTATAAGCAGGCGATGACAATGAAGGCGGATTATGTAGAATTCGATTTACAAATGACAAAGGACGGCCAATTGATCGCCATGCATGATGAAACCTTGGCCAGAACTACCAACGTAAAGGAACTTTACCCAGACCGCGCACCTTGGAGGGTAAAAGATTTCACTCTTGAAGAAATCAGCCGTCTGGATGCAGGGTCATGGTTCAATAAAGCATATCCGGATAAAGCAAAAACAGAGTACATCGGACAGCATGTCCCAACGCTTGAGGAAGCCATTGAATTTGTCAAAAAACATGGGAACGGAAAAGTTGGCCTTTACATGGAAACAAAAGCGCCAAACGTTTACCCAGGAATGGAAGAGAAAGTAATTGAAATCTTGAAAGAAACCAATGTACTTGATAACGAAAAACTTTTTCTCGAATCATTTAGTGAAGAAAGCCTTCGTAAATTAAAAACGCTTGCCCCTAATGTAAAGCTGATTCAACTGTATTCAGGAAGTATGCTGGCAGGTAAGGATGTTTATCAGGAAATGAAACGGATCGCTGACTTTGCTGCCGGCGTAGGTCCTAGTAAGGAGCTTGTTGTACCGAAACTAATGGAAGCCGCTCATCAGAATCAGCTTCTAGTGCATCCATGGACAGTCAATTCAGAGGACGATATGGTCTCCTTGCTTTCCCTTGGTGTGGACGGAGAGTTCACAAATAATACTGACCAGCTTGTGGATTTACTGGAAAAGCCGTATATTTCACATGGAGCGGCAAGCGGAGATGTAACGGATTCATCGGTGATTTTATGGGCCCGCGCAAATGTTGATGCAAGAGTTCAGTTTGAAATTTCAACCGACAGCAGTTTTAAACACGATACCATCGTCAAAACGAGCCATGCAGATGAAGCACATGATTATACAGTAAATGTAGAGGTTAACGGATTAAAGCCTGATACTACTTATCATTACCGGGCCCATGCAGTTTCCAGCCAGTACACCGTAAATGGTTCATTCAAAACAGCACCGGAGGAAAACAGCTTACAGCCAATGTCAATCGTCTGGGGCGGAGATACTGGCGGCCAGGGAGAAATACCGCCGTATAAATCTTTCAAAGCGATGTCAGCAATCAATCCAGATTTCTTCCTGTTCAGCGGGGATACCATCTATGCTGATAATAAGACACCGGCTGTTCCTAACCCTCCATCTCAAACCGTTCAGGATTTCTGGGCGAAATATAAGGAGAATCGTACGGATGCTGGATTACGCAGCCTTTTACAAAAAACAGGAACGTTTGCTATATGGGATGATCATGAAGTGACCAATGACTTTTCAGGACCTTCCCAGCCGTTGACTTCAGCGGGGTTGGGTGCGTTTAAGGATTATTGGCCAATTTCAAGTGAACGCAGTTCAGCGAACAAGCTTTATCACAAGTATTCTTGGGGTAAAGCAATGGATATGATCATTCTTAACAACCGCGGCTACCGCTCTCCAAACACCATGGCAGATGGGCCTGATAAAACAATGCTCGGTGAAGAACAAGTGAAATGGCTGGAACAGCAGCTTCTCGAATCTGATGCCAAGGTTAAATTTGTCGCGACCTCCGTGCCAATCTCCGTTCCGACTGGAAAAGCAACTGCCAGGGATGGATGGGCAAATGGTAATCAGGTAAACCCTAATGATGTAACAGGATATGAGAACGAGTTCAAAAAAATCTCGGATTTTATCATTGAAAAAGGAATCAAAAACGTTTATTTCGTCACAACCGATGTCCATTTTGCCGAAGTCATCAAATATGATGCCAATCATGACGGCAAAACAGATTATCACGAATTAATCAGCGGTCCGATTGGAGCAGTAAAAATCAATCCTGGTACATTGGATCCTACCTTCGGCCCTGAACGCTTGTATGCGGAAGGTAATTTCTTCAACTTCGGTGTGTTCCATGTAGATCCGGCAAAAAATCAAGCAGGCGTGGAAATTCGCGATGAAAATGGAAAGGTCCATTTCAGCCAAACCTTCCAGCTTGAAGATTAAAAAAGGGTAACAAAAAAAGGGAGAGACTATTTAAATTTACTGGAAGCTAATAAAAGGCCTTACCCAAAGATTATGTCTTCAAAAGGTCAAGAAAGAGGGCTAACCCTTCTAGTAGATTACTACTTGTGGGTGAGCCCTCTAATTTTGCATTTAGAAAATAGTAAAGTACCAATAACCTATCCCAACTGATAAAACGCTAGATTCGCTGATAAAACGGTCCGATTCGCTGATATCCTTCAAAAATCCACTGATAAAATGCACCAACAGGACTAATTTCACTCCTTCAGTATCATAAAGCTAGCTTTATATCTAAATGGAGCACATTTGTTTGCGAAACAAACCTGTTTGTTTGCGATGGTTCTGCTTCTATGAACAAAAAACCGCTATTTTACTTATGATTAGGTTCAGCATAGAAGTTAATTCCAGAATAATTTTATTGTTTTTTTACAAACAATAACTTAGGGATCAACAGAGTTTTTCGTGAAATCATCATGAAAGGATAAACTAAATGAAAAAAACCTTTGTGCTCCTATTTAGCTTCATTTTAGTACTACAAATCAATTTATCTCCAGCTTTTGCAGCGAATAACCCGAGAAATATATATGAGGTGAAATCCGGGGATTATTTATGGAAAATTGCTCATACCTATGGAACCTCTGTAACAGACCTGAAACTAATCAACGGATTACAATCGGATTTACTATTAGTTGACCAAAAATTAAGGGTCCCTATCATGTATCAAGTGGTTTCAGGTGATACGCTCTGGAAGCTCTCACAATCGTTCAATTCTACCGTCTCTTTAATCGTAACAACAAATGGACTTACATCCGATGCGATTTATGTTGGACAAAGACTAAAAATTCCTCCTAAAAAGCTGACCATGGATGGAAAGTTTATACGGATGAATCGAGAGGAATTTAAAGATTGGATATTTAATCAAAAATTCACTAGAAAAGTTGGCAAAATCCAACAACATCACACCTATCAACCGTCTTATCAGCAATTCAATGGGTCCAATCATTTTGCTTTGATGAAGGACATGGAGAAATATCATGTTCAGGTGATGAAATGGAGTGAGATCAGTCAACAATTAACTACATTTCCAGACGGAACAGTGGTAGTAGGCAGGTCCTTTAACAAACCTCCAGAAGGTTCATTTGGATTACTAAATAAATCGGCCATGCATGCGATCGAAACCGATGCGTTAGCCATTGAAAATGTTGGAAACTTCGATGCCGAACAAATGACTGCGGCACAACGGGAAACGATTGTCACTGTCGCTGCCTTGCTTATGTTGAAATACGGGTTAACTCCTTCCGTTGATAGTATCACCTACCATCATTGGTGGGATATTAATTCGGGGGAAAGAGTGTTAGACCACGGTGAAGGACATGCAGTGAAAACGTGTCCTGGTACTGGATTTTTCGGTGGAAATTCCACAACGAATGCCAAAAACAATTTTTACCCTCTTGTGTCACAAAAAATGCAAGAAATTTTAGCATCGATACATTAGAAATCGGATCCAAATAGTTGTGAAAATAACATGTTCAATCGCACACAAAAAAACTCCGTAATTAGCACGGCGTTTTTTTGTGTATTTAGCCCGAATTTATACATTCACATGTTCTATTTAGGAAAAAATAACATCCTATCTTGGACTTTTAATGTTTTGGTTTTATTCTACTTTAACTTTTATACTATCAAAGGCATTGTAACCATAGCCCTTCCTGTTCCAAAATGGTTCCGAAGGTTGAACATTCCCTTGAGAATCAGTTGCTTTTGATTTTATCGTGTATTCACCTTTTTTTAGTGCCTCCCATTTATAATTCCAATGAACCCATGAGTATTTTTCGGATGGAGAATTTAGTTGACAGGGTTCCCAAGTTTGACCACCATCTAAACTAATTTCTACTTTTGTTATCATTCCTTCTCCTGTCCGTGCAATTCCTTTAATTTCATAAATTCCTGTATGCAATAATTGTCTATCTAAAGGATATTGTATGGTGGAGTTAACATTGGCCGCAGTGACGGAAAACTTTCCTCCATCGTTTTCTTTGTTTGGGTAGTAAACGTAATCAACTACTTGAAAGGGACCTTTAAATTCCTTGTCAATCACAGTAATTTTTTTAATCCATTTTACAGAAGCCATTGCATACCAACCAGGAACAATCAATCTCAGGGGAAAACCATGCTTGAATGGGATGGGTTGATTATTATATTCATAAGCAATAAGGATATCAGGTTCAAGGGCTTTTTTAATGGGTAAGCTTCTTGAAAAATTAAAAATTTGGTTGGAATCAGGTCTTTCTCCATAATCATAGCCTTCAAAAACAATTTCTTTTGCAGTATCAATCAAACCT
The DNA here is from genome assembly GCF_051842875.1 of Neobacillus sp. C211. NCBI lineage: Bacteria > Bacillati > Bacillota > Bacilli > Caryophanales > Bacillaceae > Neobacillus > Neobacillus sp. C211. Next base: position 4,235 of record NZ_JBPXRO010000007.1, on the reverse strand, counting down.
GTGTGCTGTAGTAAGGTCCTTAAAGAAACACCTTTCCAAATTCCTTGACTGATTGCACCTTTCCCAAATTGTTCACCAAATACCTTTGGTTGAAATAACTCACGCTTATCTCCGGCACACTCTAAAACAACTTTTATAGTTTTCGATGGCAATGAGTAAATTTCCTGTAAAGAAAATATTTTTGGGGTATGCACCAATCCGTCAATTGGGAGCAGATAAAAGGATGATGTAAAGTGAGGGTAAGAAAAATGGTTTCTTCTGTAAAATAATTTTCCATCCACAATATCGCTATTTAAAAAATGTATAGGTGTTTCCTGATTTTCAGGGAATAAAGTCTTTGTAATTAGGTAGGGTTTTACCTGGGGATGATCAAAATTTTTCAAGTAAATACCTCCTTAAAAATGCTTTGCTATATAATGCATATGTAGTCGGTCGTTTATTATTCAAATTCCCCCTTATTAAATTATAATCTGTTTTTTTAATATGGATAAAAAACAACAAACTTTGCGAAAATAGCGTATAAAAAAATAAAAAACACAACAGTTCGTTGTGTTTAATTCATCTATCGAAGTCGGTCCAATAAGAAACCGCCTTTAAATCTTCTTGGCTCATATGAAATAATAAACGCACGAGGTTCAAACATTTCCACCGTTGCAATTAGTTCATTTTCTCTATTTCTCTTTGTCAATATTTCCATTCGATAACGTTCACTGTCTCGGCCTTCACCCGTATATAAAGTAACGCCGAAGCCATTCTGTCGTAATGTGTCTATCAAATTACTATTTTTTTCTTGTGTATTAACCGTTACGTTTATAAAACCAATAGCTATTTTTTGTTCCAATTTCGTCCCAAGGATAATTCCTAACCCGAAGCCAACTGCATAAACAACCATTGATACAAAACTTTGATCTCCACCAAATACAAGAGAAAGGCCAAAAACATAAATTAACATTTCTGCAATACCTAATATCGATGCTAACACGGTTATATTTTTAACCAAAAAGATTGTTCGCAGCGTGTATATAGGTACATAAATTAGTTGTAACAGCAAAATCAAAAGAATCTCTTTCACTTTGGCACCTCTATTGTCAAATATTTAAAGTACACTTTATTTTATCTTTTTTAATCTAAATTAAATAGTGTTATTCTTACTTTAAAAGTATAGAAGATATTTAACGTTTCTACTACCAATAATTTCAATAAAAATGATATATTGTCAGATTTTCTCAAACCTTGTAGAATTAAGATTGGATAGATGCACCTGTAAAAAAAGAGAATAGGTTATCTATACCGAAAATATCCTATCTAGGGGGAAATTATGAGAAACAGCAAGGTTACCATTTTTTTATTGTCTTTTTTCTTTTTATTAGCCGTCTCCTTACTTCCAGAAAAAGCTTTTGCAGCAATAGGGGACAGAGCGACACCGTACAGTGCATGGGATTATCACGAGTTCGCTTTGCAGAAATCCAGTTCTGACACATCTAAAGTGGTGGGTTTACAGCAATTTGATATGTATTTTGGTGAAGATGCCAACGATATCATCCAAACTGAAGATGGATCCAACCAGGATCCGGCAGCGGATGAACAGTGGATATTGATGGGTTTTGATATGTCCTATATCTCCGGGCCGGAAAAATCCTTAATGCGCGCTGATCTCATTCGGAGCGATTATAATTTCTATACAAAGGGCGGGGAGAAAATCACCCCAATTGCAACCGCCTCGTTTACAGACCAATTAGCAGGACTGGATGAAAACGGTGTTAATTTAGACCGTGAAGCATCAGCGTCCGAAGTATGGTATGGGATTCTTGTTAAAAAGTCAGCCGGCCTACCGGTGATCAGGATTAGTACAGGCGTGAATCAGGCAACGGGTGCAATCAATTATAAGTGGTTTACAACCGACCCATCTTACCTTGAGCCAGTCGTTACATCGAAAGCGACAGCGAGCTCCTATAATAGCATAAAGCTAACATGGACTCCAGCAACAGGGGTTGACGGTTATGACATTTACAGATCAACATCAAGTGCCGGGACTTTTACAAAAATTAGCAGCACAACCGATCCTACTGCCTATTACACAAACACAGGCTTGAATACTGGTACAACGTATTATTATAAAATCCAGACTTATTTTACATTTGATAATGGCGAAAAGATTTACGGTGCATTCAGCCCGGTTGTTTCCGCAAAGCCAGTACTAGCGGTCCCAGCTTCTCCGAAGGCAGCATCGGCTTCTTATTCTAGCATCAAAACAAGCTGGACGGCCGTCAGCGGTGCAAGCGGGTATGAAGTATCCCGTGCAACCTCCTCGACGGGGACGTATTCTGTAGTCGGTAATACTACGACCGCAACGAGCCTCACGAACACAGGGCTTTCTACCAACAAAGTATATTATTACAAAATCAGGGCGTACCGAATGGTCGGGACAACCAAAGTTTACGGCGGTTATACTACAGTGGTCTCAGCCAAGCCAATCCCGTCCGTTCCAACTAATTTCAAGGCAGCATCCGCTTCATATTCCAGCATCAAAACAAGCTGGACGGCCGTTAGCGGAGCAAGCGGGTATGAAGTATTCCGTGCCACCTCTTCAACGGGTACGTATTCCTTAGTCGGTAAAACCACGACTGCAACGAGCTTCACGAACACAGGGCTTTCTACCAACAAACTATATTATTACAAAATCAAGGCGTACCGAACGGTCGGGACAACCAAAGTTTACAGCGGTTATACTACAGTGGTCTCAGCCAAGCCAATCCCGTCCGTCCCAACTAATTTCAAGGCAGCAAGATACAGTTCAACAAGCATCAAAACAACCTGGAGTGCGGTAACAGGGGCAAGCGGGTATGAGGTGTATAGGGCGACTTCCAGCACCGGAACATACAGCCTTGTCAAAAATACGACCTCCCTGTATTTCACCAATACTGGATTGACAACCGGAAGAACCTATTATTATAAAGCAAGGTCCTACAAGTTGGTCGGCACTGTAAAAGTGTACAGTGGCTGGACAGCTGTTTCAAGCGCAAGACCGTAAAGCAAAAAGCCTGGAATTGGCAGCCAGGCTTTTTTTGCGGTCTAAAAATGCTAGTAAACTACAGCACGAGTTATAAGTGCAAGTGCTGAAATAAAGCCGCCATTGGCAGCTGGATTTCAAGTAAAGGAAGCTATCCAAAATCCATTCTTCAAGTGGAAGTTCCATTCAATCCTTTTAATCCCAGGATCACGTATTTAATTTGCCCATTGTTTCAGAACTTGTTCTTGTGCCATACGGTAAACTTCTTCTTCTGTTTGGTCTTTGCTAGCTATTACGTTGGTTTGATAGACTTTACCTTTATGTGTTACATAGATTGTATACTTGTACATTTTGTTCTATCTCCTTTATTTAATTCTAACTTTTTGTTCATTCCACTTCTCTTAGTTATTCCTACAAATGTTTTTTGACTTTTTTATATTTTACAAATAAAATGAAATTGATTAAAGCTAAATAATAGGTCAAGATTTGACAAATTCTCAACTTAACAAAAATTAATATACTCACTAGCAACGGTAATGACTGGAAAAGTCAGTAAAATCAACAAACTTTATATGATTCTAATCTCTTATGTAATTTTTTTCACTTCTTAAAATGCAGAAAAATGTCGAAATATAAAAACTAAAAAAGGCTGGCTCCTTATACCGATCTTAAATTACCCTTTTGTTTTTTACTTTGAAGCTAAATAACCCCAAAGTAAAAAAACCCACCTTAGATAAGATGGATCTTACTTATTTATTAAACTCGTACCCGATAGCTCAATAGCAAATAAATTACAACTCGCTATTTCTCCCAAAGCTCGATTAGTCGACCTTCAGGATCTTCAATCCAAATAAACTTTCCATACTCACTAACCTCTTTTTCCTTAACAAGAGGTACACCAATTTGTTCAAGATGCTTAATAGTCTCGTTTAGATTATGTACTTGAAAATTTAACATCACTTGTTGTTCTGTTGGAAAATAACTGTCATTCTCGGCAAAGAAAGAAAAGATAGTCTCATTTCCTAGTTGGGGTTTAATCACAGTCCCATTCCAATTTTCTATTTCAATCTTCAACACTTCACTGTACCATTTTTTTACAACATCAAGATTCTTAGTTCTCCAAAATATTCCACCGAAACCTTTTATCATCGTAACTAACTCCTGTCTTTCTTTAAATTTTTAGTTTTTCGATTACATTAGATATTCGAGATTTAATGTTACGTTC